>NZ_JALLGL010000710.1 GCF_023072675.1 Streptomyces sp. XM83C | reverse complement strand
CCGCACCTTCGACGGCGGGATCAGCGGTTTCGCGATCTCCCACAACCCGTCCGGAACAATCCAACTCCACGTACCCCGCCCCATGACGGGTTCAACGACGCCTCACCACATAGGACACGGTCTAAGAGGTCGTCTCATTTGGAATGCTGGGTAGTCTGCACCGTGTGGTGATGGTCGAGCGCATGGTGCCGGACGAGTTGTGGGAGCTGTTCCAGCGGGTGGTCCCACCTGCTCCATCACGGCCGCAG
>NZ_JALLGL010000709.1 GCF_023072675.1 Streptomyces sp. XM83C | reverse complement strand
TTCGGCGTCTCGAAGTCGGCGGCCGACCGGATCGTCGCCCACCTCGGGCCGGCTCTCGCCCTCCAGCCCCGGCGACGGTTCCGCAAGGAGACCGTGCTCATCGTGGACGGCACGCTGGTGCCCACCCGCGACCGGACCGTGGCCGCCTCCAGCAAGAACTACCGCTACTCCACCAACCACCAGGTCGTCATCGACGCCGACACCCGCCTCGTGGTCGCCGTCGGCAAGCCGCTGCCCGGCAACCGCAA
>NZ_JALLGL010000708.1 GCF_023072675.1 Streptomyces sp. XM83C | reverse complement strand
GTGGCGTAGACACCCTCTGTGCTACCGAGAGGCCCTGCCTTCATGCCCCCGCGCGGCCACAATCACCTGAACAGCACGCCCGTACGGAACCCCCAGCTCCACACTCGGTTTCGAGAAGCCCTCTTAGACGCCGTTTCAGTTGGTGAGTCGGCGGTAGCCGATGAGGGCTGCGGCGATGCCGACGAAGGCCAGGAAGTGCTCGGCCTTTCGCTCGTAACGGCGGTGCAGCCTTCGGCATCCGGCCAGCCA
>NZ_JALLGL010000707.1 GCF_023072675.1 Streptomyces sp. XM83C | reverse complement strand
GGTCACGCCAGCGGCCACCCCGCTTCGGTGTCCGGTCCGGGAGCAACGGCTCAATCCGCGCCCACTGCGCATCAGTCAACGGCACACCCGGACCAACGACCGACTGATCCAAACGAAACTGCCTAGCTGTATTGCCCTGAGAGGTTAGGAACGCGGCTGGCGGGTGGCTGGCCTTTCAGCGCGGTGTGTCCGCGGTGGTGATTGTAGGTGTGCAGCCAGTCGGGGAAGGCGTCGCGTCGTTGTTGTTCT
>NZ_JALLGL010000706.1 GCF_023072675.1 Streptomyces sp. XM83C | reverse complement strand
CGGCCGACAGGCCCGTGATCCTCCGGTCGCTGATGATCGCTGCACGAGACACATTCCCCACCACACGACCATGATCGACGATCGGGAACTCGACGCCTCACCGCCTACCGTGCACGAGCTCGTTACGAGCTCGTGCACGGTAGGCGGTGAGGCGTCGAGGATGGCGGCGGGGCTCGGTGTTCACATCTGCCGCGCCGACGTCAGGTCCGCAGTCTGCTGGTGGGACAGCAGGGCGGCGACGGCCTGGAC
>NZ_JALLGL010000705.1 GCF_023072675.1 Streptomyces sp. XM83C | reverse complement strand
AAAGGCGACGGCGTCCACCACGCCATGCTCGGCATCGCCCGCCTGCACAACCTCACCCTCACCGGATGACAGGCAAACGAGCAGGTCAGCCTGCATGCCTCAGATCATTTACGGGACAACCTCTAGGCGGTGTCTTCAAATGATCTTGGGTGGTGGATCATGGCTGGGTGATACGTCGCCATGAACTGTCCGATGCTGAGTGGGAGTTCATCCGGCCGCTGCTGCCCGAGTCGTTGCGGGGGCGGAAGC
>NZ_JALLGL010000704.1 GCF_023072675.1 Streptomyces sp. XM83C | reverse complement strand
GAAGCAAGAACACCCGGCCGACTCCACGGCACGACGTCTACACAGCCCGCAAAACAGACACCACGAAACCGAAGGCGAAGAAGTCGACGACCCCACGGCCTCGCCGCACAGGTTAAAGATCAAGCTAACGAGCTCGTGCACGGTAGGCGGTGAGGCGTCGAGGATGGCGGCGGGGCTCGGTGTTCACATCTGCCGCGCCGACGTCAGGTCCGCAGTCTGCTGGTGGGACAGCAGGGCGGCGACGGCCTGG
>NZ_JALLGL010000703.1 GCF_023072675.1 Streptomyces sp. XM83C | reverse complement strand
GGGAAGTCGCCCGCTGATGACCGACGATCTTGTCGCTGGACTATCGCCCCGGACCTGGCCGAGCGTCCCGACACCTACGCACACCAGCCCACCTGACGTGCAGTTTTCACGATGCACACTTCTCATTCCTGTCTGACCAGGCGTGCGGACGCCCTGTTCGAGCTCGCGGACGCGGTGTTGTGCGCCGATGGTCCAGTCCGGTCGCTGGTGGAACTGTCGCTGGTGGGCGAACACCGTCGCGGGCACGGCG
>NZ_JALLGL010000702.1 GCF_023072675.1 Streptomyces sp. XM83C | reverse complement strand
CGCCGTGCCCGCGACGGTGTTCGCCCACCAGCGACAGTTCCACCAGCGACCGGACTGGACCATCGGCGCACAACACCGCGTCCGCGAGCTCGAACAGGGCGTCCGCACGCCTGGTCAGACAGGAATGGAACTCACCCCGGAAGCGTGACAGTTCCGCAAACGGATCCTGCCGGACGACGTGATGCAGCAGACTCATCCCCACGGCCTTCGTGCTGAGCTTGTGTGTTCCTTGGTCGGATCACATGCTCGG
>NZ_JALLGL010000701.1 GCF_023072675.1 Streptomyces sp. XM83C | reverse complement strand
CGGCCGCCCCGGCCCTCGGCCCACGCGGGCTTCGGGATCATCTCGCGGACCGCGGCCCACTCCGCGTCCCTCATGTCGGTCGGATAGCAGTGCCCGCCGGACGGATTGTCCGCGGCGTTGCCGTACTTGTGGGCGAAGCAGTCGCACGTCCGCGTGTCCGGAATGGACTCTTTCGCAGCAGACCGATACAACTGCGGCAACAGGGCCTCCCGGTGAGCAGTGGCGTAGACACCCTCTGTGCTACCGAGAG
>NZ_JALLGL010000078.1 GCF_023072675.1 Streptomyces sp. XM83C | reverse complement strand
GCCTCAAGGCGCCCCCCGCCCCCGCTGCCCCGGGATGCGGGCCAGTGCCCTGACCGCCGCCTCGGCGAGGGCCGGGTGGGCGAGAGCCTCGTTCAGCACCGGGCGGGCCCGCGCGTCGCCGAGCGCGCCGAGGCCCTCCACGCAGGCGAGAGCCACCCGCCGGTACGGGTCGTGCGGGCTCAGCCGACGCCGCAGCGTGGTGATCAGGGCGGGCACGGACTCGGGTGCGCGCAGCTCGGTGAGGAGCCGTATCGGGTGCAGGGCGTAGGCGACGCGCAGCTCGTTGGTGGCGAGGGCGGCGGCGGCCCGTGCGGTGCGCGGGTCGCCGAGCCGGGCGAGGGCGTGGGCGGCGGAGACACAGCGCTCGGGGTCGCGGTGGTTGAGCAGCAGGACGAGGGACTCGAAGGCGCGACTGTCCCCGGCCAGGCCCAGCCGGAACGCGGCCAGTTCCCTCGCCCACAGCGGGCGGCCCGGCTCGGTGAGCACGGCGGCCAGCTCGTCGAGGTCCGCGGTGGCGGCCAGCCGGTCGAACTCGGCCGCGCCGGCCGCCTCGTGCCGTAAGCGGTCCGTGAGCGATCGCAACTCTTCGTCCATGGAGCCGAGGTTAGGCGCACCACACCGAGTGAGGGACCCACATCACAAAGTCCGGGGGCTGGCGCGCTCGTTACCCACCGGTTAAGCTCAGACGAGCGAGATACCCCTCGCGTTTCTCCCCCACGACGGCTTGGTGACGCGGCCTCGTGGGAGCAGTCGGTTCGGTACCGAGTACCGCAGTACGGCTCGGCCCGGGGACAGGGCCGGTCGGAACCGCCGGTCGCCGGGCGTGTGCACGCCGTGGCGGCGGCACCGGGCGTGTGCGCTCGTAGCCCGGATACACACCCGCATTTCTTCTCGCGCTCGGTGCGCCCTTCGTCGGCGCACCCGGTCGCGCATCCCAGTCGTCACCCTCATTCTCTGGAGTCCCGCGATGGCCGCTCCCCAGCCCGACCCTTCCCTGTCCCCGATCGAGACCGTCGCCGTGGTCGGCCTCGGCACGATGGGCACCGGCATCTCCGAGGTGCTGATCCGCGCCGGCCGTACCGTGATCGGCATCGACATCAGCGAGGCGCAGGCCGCCCGCTGCACGTCCGCGCTGGAGTCCGCGACCGCCCGCGCCGTCGAGCGCGGCCGGCTGACGGAGGCGGAGCGCGCCGAGGCGCTGGCCCGGTTCCGCACCTCCACCGTGCTGTCCGCCGCGGCCGACGCCGACCTGGTGATCGAGGTGGCGCCGGAGTCGTACGAGATCAAGCACCAGATCATCCGTGAGCTGGACGAGGTCGTGCGCCCGGAGGCGATCCTCGCGACCGGCACCAACGCGCTGTCGGTGACGCGGCTGGCCGCGGACTCCGCCCACCCGGAGCGGGTGCTCGGCATGCACTTCTTCAACCCGGCGCCCGCGATGAAGCTCGTCGAGATCGTCTCGTCGGTGCTGACCGCGCCCGCCGCCGTCGGCCGGGTCACCGATCTCGCGCACGACCTGGGCAAGGAGCCCGTCGCGGTGGGCGACCGGCCCGGTTTCGTCGCCGACGGGCTGCTGTTCGGCTATCTGAACCAGGCGGCGGCGATGTACGAGGCGAAGTACGCCTCCCGGGAGGACATCGACGCGGCGATGCGGCTGGGCTGCGGTCTGCCGATGGGCCCGTTGGCGCTGCTCGACCTGATCGGCATCGACACCGCGCGGACCGTGCTGGAGGCGATGTACGCCGAGTCGCGTGACCGGCTGCACGCGCCGGCGCCGATCCTGAAGCAGCTCAGCGAGGCGGGCCTGACGGGCCGCAAGTCGGGCCGCGGCTTCTACACGTACGAGGCCCCCGGCAGCGCCGTCGTCGTGCGGGACGCGCTGACGCCGCTGGAGGGCTCGACGCTGGTGCCGGGCCGCCCGGTGCGGTCGGTGGGTGTGGCCGGCTCCGGCACGATGGCCTCCGGTATCGCGGAGGTGTTCGCGAAGGCCGGGTACGAGGTGGTCCTCGCCGCCCGCAGCGAGGAGAAGGCGCAGGCCGCGAAGGCGCGGATCGGCAAGTCGCTGGCCCGGTCGGTGGACAAGGGCAGGCTGACCGCGGAGGCCGCCGCGCAGACGCTGGAGCGGATCGTCCCGGCGGGTTCGTACGACGCGTTCGCCGACGTCGATCTGGCCGTCGAGGCGGTCGCGGAGGACCTGGACGTCAAGCGGCAGCTGTTCGCGGCGCTGGACAAGGTGTGCAAGCCGGGCGCGGTCCTCGCGACGACCACGTCCTCGCTGCCGGTGGTGGCGTGCGCGCGGGCCACCTCGCGTCCGCAGGACGTGATCGGCATGCACTTCTTCAACCCGGCGCCGGCGATGAAGCTGGTCGAGGTGGTCCGCACGGTGCTCACCGCGGACGACGTGCACGCCACGGTCCGCGAGGTCTGCGGGAAGATCAAGAAGCACGCGGTGGACTGCGGTGACCGGGCCGGCTTCATCGTCAACGCGCTGCTGTTCCCGTACCTGAACAACGCGATCAAGATGGTGCAGGAGCACTACGCCTCGCTGGACGACATCGACGCGGCGATGAAGCTGGGCGGCGGCTACCCGATGGGCCCGTTCGAGCTGCTGGACGTCGTCGGCCTGGATGTGTCGCTGGCCATCGAGAAGGTGCTGCACCGCGAGTTCCGTGACCCGGGCCTGGCCCCGGCGCCGCTGCTGGAGCACCTGGTGGCCGCGGGCTGCCTCGGCCGCAAGACGGGCCGCGGCTTCCGCGAGTATGCCCGGCGCTGACCGTCCGGGGGACGGCCCGGCGGCGGGCCGGGACTGGGGCGGGCTGCTCGATCCGGCGGTGCTCCCGCAGCCGGCCCGGCCCGCCCCTGCCCCGCCCCACCTGGGCGGGGGAATGCCCGGACCTGCGCGAAGAAGCCGGTCCATGCAGTACGTTCGGGGCATGTCCCAGCCCGCCAAGTCCTCACGTACACCAGCTACGCCAGACGCGCCGGAAAGTGCCGCAGGCAGTCGCGCCGCCGCCCAGCGGCTCAAGATGCGCCGGGAACTGGCGGCGGCCGCGATGGAGCTCTTCGCGACCAAGGGGTACGAGGCGACCACCGTCGACGAGATCGCCGCAGCCGCCGGGGTGGCCCGCCGCACCTTCTTCCGCCACTTCCGCTCCAAGGAAGAGGCGATCTTCCCCGACCACGACGACACCCTCGTACGGGTGGAGCGGGTGCTGAACGCGGCGCCCGCCCACGAGCACCCGCTCGACACGGTGTGCCGCGGCATCAAGGAAGTGATGAAGATGTACGCGGCGCGGCCGGAGATCTCCGTCGCCCGCTACCGGCTGACCCGCGAGGTGCCCACCCTGCGGGAGGCGGAGATCGCGTCGGTGGCCCGCTACGAACGTCTGTTCACGCGCTATCTGCTCGGCCACTTCGACGAGCACGCGCACGACGACGACGCCAACGACGACCCGCTGCTCGCCGAGGTCGCCGCGTCCGCCGTGGTCACCGCCCACAACCATGTGCTGCGGCGCTGGCTCAGGGCGGACGGGCAGGGCGATGTGGAGGCACAGCTCGACCACGCGTTCACCATCGTCCGCAAGACGTTCGGCACCGGCATCATGGCGGGCCGGGCGCCGGCGCCGCCGAAGCCGGCCGCGGCGACGGCGTCCACGCACGGCGAGGTGCTGGTGACGGTGGCCCGCACGGACGCCCCGCTGGACGAGGTGATGCGCACGATCGAGCAGGCGCTCAAGGAGCGCTGAGCCGCACACCGCGCGAGTGCCGGGTCACACCGGCGCTGTGAGAACGGCCACCCCTGAAGGGTGGCCGTTTTGCCATGTCAGGAGGGGTTTTCGAGGCGTTTTCCACCCGCCTCGGAGGGCTGTTCGATCGATCATCGCTCATTTGTTACGTAAAGATTTCATCTGCGCGCAAGTTCTGGCACTCAGTGCCTTGTCACCTGACACGCGGTGTCATACGTTGAAGGCGTCCGGGCGACTGTCCCAGCGGGCGCACCACCGGCCCGCGCGCCCCGGACGCCTGCGTCACAGGCACCCTCCCGCGCCACAAAGCGCTGCCGAACCCCAGCACCACCCGCCGGACCGACGGCACCCCGAAAACCACCCTCAGCAGCACCGACGTACCCCTCAGCGCCCCGCCCTCAGGGCGCTCACCGCCGGAGGCAACACCGTGACCATGAAGGACATCCTGGCCGCGATCCAGTCGCCCGAGTCCACCTCGGCCGACTTCGCGAACCTCGAGCTGCCCGACTCCTACCGGGCGATCACCGTCCACAAGGACGAGGTCGAGATGTTCGCGGGCCTCGCCACCCGCGACAAGGACCCGCGCAAGTCGCTCCACCTGGACGAGGTCCCGGTGCCCGAACTCGGCCCCGGCGAGGCCCTGGTGGCCGTCATGGCCTCCTCGGTCAACTACAACTCGGTGTGGACCTCGATCTTCGAGCCGCTGCCCACCTTCAACTTCCTGGAGCGCTACGGCAGGCTCTCCCCGCTGGCCAAGCGGCACGACCTGCCGTACCACATCATCGGCTCCGACCTGGCCGGCGTCGTCCTGCGCACCGGCCCCGGCGTCAACGCCTGGAAGCCCGGTGACGAGGTCGTCGCGCACTGCCTCAGCGTCGAGCTGGAGTCCCCCGACGGCCACGACGACACCATGCTCGACCCCGAGCAGCGCATCTGGGGCTTCGAGACCAACTTCGGCGGCCTCGCCGAGATCGCCCTGGTCAAGACGAACCAGCTGATGCCCAAGCCGAAGCACCTCACCTGGGAGGAGGCCGCCGCCCCCGGCTTGGTCAACTCCACCGCCTACCGCCAGCTGGTCTCCCGCAACGGCGCCGGCATGAAGCAGGGCGACAACGTGCTGATCTGGGGCGCCTCCGGCGGCCTCGGCTCGTACGCCACCCAGTTCGCCCTGGCCGGCGGCGCCACCCCGATCTGTGTCGTCTCCTCCCCGCAGAAGGCGGAGATCTGCCGGAGGATGGGCGCCGAGCACATCATCGACCGCAACGCCGAGGGCTACCGGTTCTGGAAGGACGAGCACACCCAGGACCCCAAGGAGTGGAAGCGGTTCGGCAAGCGCATCCGCGAGCTGACCGGCGGCGAGGACATCGACATCGTCTTCGAGCACCCCGGCCGTGAGACCTTCGGCGCCAGCGTGTACGTCACCCGCAAGGGCGGCACCATCACCACCTGCGCCTCCACCTCGGGCTACATGCACGAGTACGACAACCGCTACCTGTGGATGTCGCTGAAGCGCATCGTCGGCTCCCACTTCGCCAACTACCGCGAGGCCTACGAGGCCAACCGCCTCGTCTCCAAGGGCAAGATCCACCCGACCCTGTCGAAGACGTACACCCTGGAGGAGACGGGGCAGGCCGCCTACGACGTCCACCGCAACCTCCACCAGGGCAAGGTCGGCGTGCTCTGCCTCGCCCCCGAGGAAGGCCTCGGCGTGCGCGACGAGGAGATGCGCGCGAAGCACATCGACGCCATCAACCGCTTCCGGAACGTCTGAGGACAGCTGAGGTCATCGATGACAGAGCGTCAGCCCGCCGCCAGGCGGGAGAAGGACCGGCCGTGGCTCATGCGGACCTACGCCGGTCACTCCACGGCCGAGGCGTCCAACGAGCTGTACCGGCGCAACCTCGCCAAGGGTCAGACCGGCCTGTCGGTCGCCTTCGACCTGCCCACCCAGACCGGCTACGACCCCGACCACGTCCTCGCCCGCGGCGAGGTCGGCCGGGTCGGCGTGCCCGTCGCCCACCTGGGCGACATGCGCCGGCTGTTCCAGGACATCCCCCTGGAGCAGATGAACACCTCGATGACGATCAACGCCACCGCCATGTGGCTGCTGGCGCTCTACCAGGTCGTCGCCGAGGAGCAGGGCGCGGACATCACCAAGCTCCAGGGCACCACGCAGAACGACATCGTCAAGGAGTACCTGTCCCGCGGCACCCATGTGTTCCCGCCCGGCCCGTCGCTCCGCCTGACGACCGACATGATCGCCTACACGGTCTCCCACATCCCGAAGTGGAACCCGATCAACATCTGCAGCTACCACCTGCAGGAGGCCGGGGCCACGCCGGTGCAGGAGATCGCGTACGCGATGTCCACGGCGATCGCCGTGCTGGACGCGGTGCGCGACTCCGGGCAGGTGCCGGCGGAGAAGTTCGGCGACGTCGTCGCCCGGATCTCCTTCTTCGTCAACGCGGGCGTCCGCTTCGTCGAGGAGATGTGCAAGATGCGCGCCTTCGGCCGCATCTGGGACAAGGTCACCCGTGAGCGGTACGGCATCGACAACCCCAAGCAGCGCCGCTTCCGCTACGGCGTCCAGGTCAACTCGCTCGGCCTGACCGAGGCGCAGCCGGAGAACAACGTCCAGCGGATCGTCCTCGAGATGCTGGCCGTCACCCTGTCCAAGGACGCACGCGCGCGTGCCGTGCAGCTGCCGGCCTGGAACGAGGCGCTCGGCCTGCCCCGCCCCTGGGACCAGCAGTGGTCCCTGCGCATCCAGCAGGTCCTCGCGTACGAGAGCGATCTGCTGGAGTACGACGACATCTTCGAGGGCTCGAAGGTGATCGAGGCGAAGGTGGACGAGCTGGTCGAGGCGTCCCTCGCGGAGATGGAGCGGATCCAGGAGATGGGCGGCGCGATGGCCGCCGTCGAGTCCGGCTACCTCAAGTCGCAGCTCGTCGCCTCGCACGCCGAGCGGCGGGCGCGGATCGAGTCCGGCGAGGAGAAGATCGTCGGCGTCAACATCTTCGAGTCGACCGAGCCGAACCCGCTCACCGCCGACCTGGACACCGCGATCCAGACCGTCGACCCGGCCGTCGAGGCCCGCGTGGTGGAGTCGCTGCGGCACTGGCGGGACACCCGCTACCAGCCGCCGTTCAACCACCCGCGGCCCTGCAAGGCGCTGGAGCGGCTGAAGGAGGCGGCGCGCGGCACGGACAACCTCATGGAGGCCACCCTGGAGTGCGCCCGCGCCGGTGTCACGACCGGCGAGTGGGCGGGGGCCCTGCGCGAGGTGTTCGGCGAGTTCCGCGCGCCGACGGGCGTGTCGTCCGCGCCGGTCGCGGTCCGCCCCGAGGAGGGCTCCAAGCTGGCCGAGGTGCGCCGCAAGGTGGAGGCGACCGCCCGCGACATGGGGGTCGGCAAGCTGCGGTTCCTGGTCGGCAAGCCGGGCCTTGACGGGCACTCCAACGGTGCCGAGCAGATCGCCGTGCGGGCCCGCGACGCCGGGTTCGAGGTGGTCTACCAGGGCATCCGGCTCACCCCGGAGCAGATCGTGGACGCCGCGCTCGCCGAGGACGTGCACGCCGTCGGCCTGTCGATCCTCTCCGGCTCGCACGCCCAGCTCGTGCCGGACGTCCTCGAACGGCTGCGTGTGGCAGGTGCCACAGACATCCCGGTGATCGCCGGTGGCATCATCCCCAGCGGAGACGCCGAACAGCTGCTGGCCGCCGGCGTGGCCGCGGTCTTCACCCCGAAGGACTTCGACATCACCGGGATCATCGGCGCCATCGTCGACGAGATCCGGAAAGCGAACAAGCTCGACCCCCTGGAGGTCCCCGCATGACCGTCAACCGTCTGCGTCCGCGCCGCTCCTGCCTGGCGGTGCCGGGCAGCAATCCCCGCTTCCTGGAGAAGGCGCAGGGACTCCCGGCGGACCAGGTCTTCCTGGACCTCGAGGACGCCTGCGCGCCGCTCGCCAAGCCCGAGGCGCGGCACACCATCGTGAAGTTCCTCAACGAGGGCGACTGGACCGGCAAGACCCGCGTGGTCCGCGTCAACGACTGGACGACCGAATGGACGTACCGGGACGTCGTGACGGTCGTCGAGGGCGCCGGGCAGAACCTCGACTGCATCATGCTGCCGAAGGTGCAGAACGCCGAGCAGGTCGTCGCGCTGGACCTGCTGCTGACGCAGATCGAGAAGACGATGGGCTTCGAGGTCGGCCGGATCGGCATCGAGGCGCAGATCGAGAACGCGCAGGGCCTGAACAACGTCAACGCGATCGCGCAGGCCTCCCCGCGCATCGAGACGATCATCTTCGGCCCGGCCGACTTCATGGCGTCCATCAACATGAAGTCCCTCGTCGTGGGCGAGCAGCCGCCCGGCTACCCGGCGGACGCCTACCACTACATCCTGATGAAGATCCTGATGGCGGCCCGCGCCAACAACCTCCAGGCGATCGACGGCCCCTACCTTCAGATCCGCAACGTGGACGGGTTCCGCGAGGTCGCCGGCCGTGCCGCCGCACTCGGCTTCGACGGCAAGTGGGTGCTGCACCCCGGCCAGGTGGACGCCGCCAACGAGGTGTTCTCGCCGTCGCAGGGGGACTACGACCACGCCGAGCTGATCCTGGACGCGTACGAGTACTACACGTCCGAGGCGGGCGGCAAGAAGGGCTCCGCGATGCTCGGCGACGAGATGATCGACGAGGCCAGCCGCAAGATGGCCCTGGTCATCGCCGGCAAGGGGCGCGCCGCCGGTATGCAGCGCACCAGCAAGTTCGAGATCCCGGAGGCCTGACCGCCATGCAGTTCGGACGCACCTACGAGGAGTTCGAGGTCGGGGCGACGTACAAGCACTGGCCGGGCAAGACGGTCACGGAGTACGACGACCACCTGTTCTGTCTCCTCACGATGAACCACCACCCGCTCCACATGGACGTGAACTATGCGGAGAAGACGACGGACTTCGGCAAGAACGTCGTCGTCGGGAACTACATCTACTCGCTGCTGCTCGGCATGAGCGTGCCGGACATCTCCGGCAAGGCCATCGCCAACCTGGAGATCGAGTCGCTCAAGCACGTGGCGCCGACCTTCCACGGCGACACGATCTACGGCGAGACGACCGTGCTGGACAAGTGGCCGTCGAAGTCGAAGAACGACCGCGGCATCGTCTACGTCGAGACCAAGGGCTACAAGCAGGACGGCACGCTGGTGTGCGTGTTCCGCCGCAAGGTGATGGTGCCCACCGAGACGTACATCAAGGAGCGCGGCGGCGAGCAGCCGGGCCGCCCCGAGCTGAAGGAACAGGGGAAGTAAGCGATGGCCCGTCTCGCCCAGACCGCCGGTCTGACCGACGTCCAGCAGGAGATCCTCTCCACCGTCCGGGACTTCGTGGACAAGGAGATCATCCCCGTCGCGACGGAGCTGGAGCACCGCGACGAGTACCCGCAGCAGATCGTGGACGGGCTGAAGGAGCTCGGCCTGTTCGGTCTGATGATCCCCGAGGAGTACGGGGGCCTGGGCGAGTCCCTTCTCACATACGCGCTGTGCGTGGAGGAGATCGCCCGCGGCTGGATGTCCGTCTCCGGCATCATCAACACGCACTTCATCGTCGCGTACATGTTGAAGCAGCACGGGACGCAGGAGCAGAAGGAGCACTTCCTGCCGAGGATGGCGGCCGGCGACATCCGCGGCGCGTTCTCGATGTCGGAGCCGGGCCTCGGCTCCGATGTGTCGGCGATCACGTCGAAGGCGGTGAAGGACGGCGACGAGTACGTCCTGAACGGCCAGAAGATGTGGCTGACGAACGGCGGCACGTCCTCGCTCGTGGCGGTCCTCGTCAGAAGTGACGAAGGACACCCCGAGGGCACGGCCCCGCACAAGTCGATGACGACCTTCCTGATCGAGAAGGAGCCGGGCTTCGGCGAGGTCCGTCCGGGCCTGACCATCCCCGGCAAGATCGAGAAGATGGGCTACAAGGGCGTCGACACGACCGAGCTCATCATGGACAACCTGCGGATTCCGGCCGATCGGGTGCTCGGCGGCGTCACCGGCCGAGGTTTTTACCAAATGATGGACGGAGTCGAGGTCGGCCGCGTCAATGTCGCGGCACGTGGCTGCGGCGTCGCGCAGCGTGCTTTCGAGCTGGGTGTCCAGTACGCCCAGCAACGTCACACTTTCGGCAAGCCGATCGCGCAGCACCAGGCCATCCAGTTCAAGCTCGCCGAGATGGCCACCAAGGTCGAGGCGGCGCATGCGATGATGGTGAACGCAGCCCGCAAAAAGGACTCCGGGGAACGAAACGACCTCGAAGCCGGTATGGCGAAGTACCTCGCCTCCGAGTACTGCAAGGAGGTGGTGGAGGACGCCTTCCGGATCCACGGCGGCTACGGCTTCTCGAGGGAGTACGAGATCGAGCGCCTCTACCGCGAGGCTCCGATGCTGCTCATCGGTGAAGGTACCGCCGAGATCCAGAAAATGATCATCGGGCGCAGGCTGCTCGAAGAGTATCGGTTCCAGGGCTGATTGTCCGGGTGCGGGGTGTTTTCTCCGGGAGGAAGATCACACCCCGTAGGCACTCTTCGGTCGCCGACTCGGCTGGCCGGCTTACCCAGTTGTGCCCGTGAACCGCTACGATCGCGGAAAGCCGCCGTCCCCCTCCTGAAGCGCGGCATCATCCGCTACGAAGGTCATCCATGCCCCACAGCCAAACCTCTGCACCTCGCGACAGCCGAGCCGGCGTACGCCTCGCGCGCGGAGCATCGCCGTGGCTTCTCCCGACCGTCGCCACCGCAGCCGTCAGCCTCCTGCGCGCCCGCCGCTCCGGTGCCGCCAGGGCCGTCGCCGTCCCCGCCACCGCGCTCGCGGCGGGGATGCTGTGGTTCTTCCGCGACCCCGAGCGCGAGATCGCCACGGGCCGGGTCATCTCGCCCGCCGACGGTGTGGTGCAGAGCATCATGCCCTGGAAGGACGGCCGCACCCGCGTCGCGATCTTCATGAGCCCGCTCAACGTCCACGTCAACCGCGCGCCGCTGGCCGGCACCGTGACCTCCGTCGAGCACATCCCGGGCGGATTCGTTCCCGCTTTCAACAAGGAGAGCGAGAACAACGAGCGGGTCGTCTGGCACTTCGACACCGAGCTGGGCGACATCGAGATGATCCAGATCGCCGGCGCGGTGGCCCGCCGGATCGTCCCCTACATCCCTGAGGGCACGAAGGTCGAGCAGGGCGAGCGCATCGGCCTGATCCGTTTCGGCTCGCGTGTCGACCTGTACCTGCCGGAGGGCGTGGACGTCGCGGTGGAGGTCGGCCAGAAGACGGTGGCTGGGGTGACTCGCATTGACCGTGATTGATCCAGAGACCCAGGCAGGCTGGGTGCCCGAGGCGGACGGGGACGACGAGGAGGAGATGCCCCTCTCGCTCCGGCTGTCGATAGCGGACACCCTCACCCTCGGCAACGCCACGTGCGGCTTCATGGCGGTGTACTTCACCACCACCGGCATCCTGATCCCGCACATCACCGGCAGCGAGGAATCCGGCATGGCCCGCCACAGCGCGGCCACCGCCGTCATCCTCATGCTGTGCGCTGCGGTCTTCGACCTGTTCGACGGCCTGGTGGCGCGCAAGCTGCGCTCCTCCCCCATGGGCGCCGAGCTGGACAACCTGTCCGACCTGATCAGCTTCGGGCTGGCTCCCGCGTACTTCGTGCTCGTCTACGGCATGGTCGCCAACGACGCCCACCAGCGGGTGGCCGCGCTCGGGGCGATCGTGGTGCTGCTGGCGGTCGTGCTGAGGCTCGCGAGATTCTCCTGCGTGACGATGAAGGACGGCATGTTCCAGGGCATGCCGAGCCCGTTCGGCGCGCTGACGGTGGTCTCCATCGTGCTGCTGGAGCTGCCCTTCGTGGCGACGCTGCTGGCGATCCTCGGCACCGCGTGGCTGATGGTGAGCCGCGTGGAGTACCCCAAGCCGCGGGGCCGCCTCGCCGCCGCGATGCTCGGCTGGATCGTCCTGTCGATGGGCCTGCTGGCGGCCTGGGCGTTCGACGCGCCGAGCGGCCAGCTGCTCCTCCAGACGGGCTGCGCCCTGCAACTGGTCATGGGCGCCGTCATCCCGCTGTTCGCCACGGCACGCCGGGTGAACAACTTCCGCGACAACCGCCGCGAGGCACGGGCGGCACAGCTGCCGTAGCGGACGCCGTACGCACACCGCGAGGGGCCCGGACCGATTCGGTCCGGGCCCCTCGGCGTGCCGTGGGCGTGCGGGCGGCGCCGGTCAGGTGAGGTAGTCGCGGGCGATGCGGGCGGCCACCCGCTGAAGGATCGGGCCCGCCTCCGCGATGCAGCGGGAGACGTCAGGCTCCTCGTCGGTCAGGGGGTACGCGCGACGGATGCCGGCCCGGCCCAGGACCTCCGGGGCGAGCGCCAGACGGCCGCAGACCGCCACGACCTCCTTGCCCGCGGCCCGCGCCGCGGCGGCGACCCCCGCCGGGGCCTTGCCGTGCAGGGTCTGCTCGTCCAGCGAGCCCTCCCCGGTGATCACCAGGTCGGCCCGTTCCAGGGCGGGGGCGAACCCCAGCACGTCCAGCATGACCTCGATGCCGGGCCGGAACCGGGCGCCCAGCAGCAGCGCGCCGTAGCCGATGCCGCCCGCCGCGCCCGCGCCCGGCGCCGCCGCGAACTCGGCGGCCTTCGGGCCGGCCGCTGCCTCCAGCACCTTCGCGTAGTGCGCGAGGGCCGCGTCCAGTTGCGCCACGTCGTCCGGGGAGGCGCCCTTCTGCGGGCCGTACACGGCCGGGGCGCCCGTCGGGCCGGTCAGCGGGTTGTCGACGTCGCTGGCGAGCACCAGCTCCACCTCGCCGAGCCGCGCGTCCAGCCCGGACAGGTCGGCGGTGGCCAGTCGGGCCAGCCCGCCGCCGCCCGGCGGCACCGGCTCACCGTCGGCGCCGAGGAACCGCGCGCCGAGCGCGGTCAGCATCCCGGCGCCGCCGTCGGTGGTGGCGCTGCCGCCGACCCCGAACACGACGGTGCGGGCGCCCGCGTCCAGCGCGGCACGCAGCAGCTCGCCCGAGCCGTACGTGGAGGACGTCAGCGGTGCGAGGACCCCGTCGGGCAGCCGCTGCAACCCGCTGGCCTCGGCCATCTCCACCACGGCGGTGTCGCCGCGCAGCGCGAACGCCGCGGTCACCTCGTCGCCGAGGGGCCCCGCGACCCGTACCTCATGCCGTTCGAACCCGGCCGCGACGGCCGCGGCGACCGTGCCGTCACCGCCGTCGGCGACGGGCAGCGCCTCCACCTCGATGTCCGGCACGACCAGCCGCAGCCCGGCCGTCACCCGCTCGGCGACCTGCACCGCCGTCAGCGAGCCCTTGAACTTGTCCGCGGCGACGAGCACCCGCCGGGTGCCGTGCACAGCAGCTTCCGCCACTTCGCAATCCCCTTGCTCTCCGGGCCCCGACGCACGTCAGGGCCAGTCGCGCCGCTGCGACCTTAACCGGAGAGCGACCGCGCCGTCATGCCCCCGCCCGCGGTGCGGACACCCCGCGCGACCGCCGGACCGGGACAGGCGCGCGGGAAACGGGTACACCGAGGGCATGACCTCTGTGGGCACGACGGGCATCGCGCACCGGCCGGCCGCCACGGGACCGGACCTCGCCGACCGCATCCTCGGCGGCTGGCTCGGCCGGATCGCGGGCAACATGCTCGGCAAGCCGGTCGAGCAGGGCGAGGTGTGGACCCGCGACCGCATCGACCGCTATCTGCGGCAGGCGGACGCCCTGCCCCTCACCGACTACCTCCCCGAGCCTCCGCCCGGCCACGACGGGCCGCCGCTGCGCCCGGAATGGCGGCAGTGCGTACGCGGCCGTGTCGACGGCAGCTGCCGCGACGACGACATCGACTACGCGATCCTCGGCCTGCATCTGCTGGAGACCCACGGCTTCGGCTTCAGCACCGAGCAGGTCGGCGACCTGTGGCTGCTGCGGCTGCCGTACGGGCAGACGTTCACGGCGGAGCGGGCCGCCTACCGCAATCTGGCGAACGGGCTGAGGCCGCCGGTGACGGCGACGTACGACAACCCGTACCAGGAGTGGATCGGCGCGCTGATCCGCGCCGACGTGCACGGCTGGACCAGCCCCGGCGACCCGGTGCGGGCGGCCGGTCCGGCCCGCCGGGACGCGGTGCTGTCGCACACCGGGAACGGCGTGTACGGCGCGATGTGGGCGGCGGCGCTGATCGCGGCGGCGTTC
The DNA here is from genome assembly GCF_023072675.1 of Streptomyces sp. XM83C. Lineage (GTDB taxonomy): Bacteria > Actinomycetota > Actinomycetes > Streptomycetales > Streptomycetaceae > Streptomyces > Streptomyces thermocoprophilus. The sequence goes on along the minus strand of NZ_JALLGL010000078.1, from coordinate 7,700 downwards.
ACCGCGCCCGCGGTCCGTGACGCGCTGGAGACCGCGCTGACCGTGGTGCCGGTGGGCTGCCGGCTCGCCCGCGCGGTACGGCGGGTGATCTCCCTGTACGAGGCCGGGCTGCCCTGGGAGGACACGCTGGCCACGGTCGGCGAGGAGACCGCCGGGCTCGGCTGGATCCACACCGTGCCCAATGCCGCCGTGCTCACCGCGGGGCTGCTGTACGGCGACGGCGACTTCACGCGGACCGTCGCGCTGACCGTGCGGGGCGGCCTGGACACCGACTCCAACGGCGCGACGGCCGGCTCGGTGGCCGGGGTGCTGACCGGTGCCGCGGCCATTCCCCCGCAGTGGACGGAGCCGCTGCACGACACCGTCCGCAGCGCCGTGTTCGGCTTCGACGGGGTGCGGATCAGCGAGCTGGCCGAGCGCACGCTGCGCCTGGCGGGAACGGATGTGCGTCGGCCCGGCTTGGATACGCTGCGGCAATGACCTCTGCTGACTTCGCCGCCTATCTCGCCTCGCTCCCCCGCGTCCTCGCCGGTGCCGCCGCGCTGTTCCGGGACGCCGAGGGCCGGGTGCTGCTCGTGGAGCCGAACTACCGCGAGGGCTGGACGCTGCCCGGCGGGACGATCGAGTCCGACGACGGGGAGACCCCGCGCGAGGGCGCACGCCGGGAGACACTGGAGGAGATCGGCCTGGACCGGCCGCTGGGGCGGCTGCTGGCCGTGGACTGGGTGCGCCGGCCGGGCCGCCCGCCGCTGGTGGCGTATCTGTACGACGGCGGGGTGCTCGGCGAGGACGATCTGAAGGCGATCCGGCTCCAGGAGGAGGAGCTGCTGTCCTGGCGTCTGGTGCCTCGCGCGGAGCTGTCGTCGTATCTGCCGGGCGCCACCGCCGGCCGTGTCCTGGCCGCCCTGGACGTCCTGGCGGGCGGCTCGGGCACGGCGGAACTGGAGAACGGGCAGCGGGTCGGCTGACCGGCACGGTCACGGCCCGCCCGGATATCCGTTCGCCGTCCCCGTCGCCCGCCCCCTACTGTCGGCCGCATGACCAAGCCCCTCGTCGCCGTGCTCAGCGGAGCCGGCATCTCCACCGACTCCGGCATCCCCGACTACCGCGGCCCGAACGGGCTGTGGCGGCGCGACCCGGAGGCGGAGAAGCTCGTCACGTACGACTTCTACATGAACGACCCGGAGATCAGGCGCCGTTCGTGGCTCATGCGGAAGGAGGCCGGCGCGCTCGGCGCGGAGCCGAACGCCGCACACCGGGCGGTGGCCGAGCTGGAGCGGTCCGGGGTTCCGGTGCGGGTGATCACGCAGAACGTGGACGGGCTGCACCGGCTCGCCGGGATGCCCGCCCGCAAGGTCCTCGAACTGCACGGCACGGCACGGGAGGTGCTGTGCACGCGCTGCCGCACCCGCGGCCCGATGGACGAGGCCCTCGCGCGCCTCGACGCCGGCGACCCGGACCCGGCGTGCCTGAAGTGCGGGGGCGTGCTGAAGCCGGCGACGGTGATGTTCGGCGAGCGCCTCGACCCGGAGGTCCTCGGCCGGGCCGCCGCGATCACCAAGGCCTGCGACGTCTTCATCGCCGTCGGCACCAGCCTCCAGGTCCAGCCGGCGGCGGGCCTCGCGGGCGTCGCCGCCGACCACGGCGCCCGCCTGATCATCGTCAACGCGGAGCCGACGCCGTACGACGACATCGCCGACGAGGTGATCCGCGAGCCCATCCGCACGGCCCTGCCGGATCTGCTGCGCGGGATCGCGGCCGGGGGCGGGAGGTGAGGCCCGAGACGGACCGGCCCTACGACCCCGAGGACGACCGCGTCTGGCTGTGGTGTCCTTGACGGGCTCGGGCGGGGAGGGAGTTGATCGGGTGGTCGTCCGTCGCCCACAGGTACCGGACGGCGTACGCCCGCCAGGGCCGCCGGGCCTCCGCGCGGGCGGTGAGGGCGGCCGGCGCGGAGGGCAGGCCGAGACGCCGGGCGGCGCGGCGCACGCCGAGGCCGGTGGGGAAGGTGGCCCCCCGCCGGCCTGCGACGCCCCGGATCGCCTGCGGCGCCATGGACCGCGCCCGGCGCCACGGACCGCGCACGACGCCGCGAGTCACGTACGACGCCACGGACCGCGCCCGGCGCCACGGCTCTCGTTCGACGCCGCACATCGCGTACGGTGCCGCTGAACCGTCAGAAGTTGATCATGTGTCCGGCGAGGCCGTGCACCGCTTCCTTCACCGCCTCGCCGAGCGTCGGATGGGCGTGCACATTGCGGGCGACCTCGTGGACGGTGAGGTCCCACTGCTGGGCGAGGGTCAGCTCCGGCAGCAGCTCGGTGACGTCGGGTCCGATGAGGTGGCCGCCGATCAGCTCGCCGTACCTGGCGTCGGCGATCAGCTTGACGAAGCCGCTCGAGTCGCCGAGGCCGTGCGCCTTGCCGTTGGCGGTGAACGGGAACTTCGCCACCTGCACGTCGTACCCGAGGTCGCGGGCCTGCTGCTCGGTGTAGCCGAAGCTGGCGATCTGCGGCTGGCAGTAGGTGGCGCGCGGGATCATCGCGTAGTCCAGCTCCATCGTCTCCGCGCCGGCGATGGTCTCGGCGGCGACGATGCCCATGGCCTCGGCGGCGTGCGCGAGCATCAGCTTCGCGGTGACGTCACCGATGGCGTACAGGTGGGGGACACTGGTGCGGCAGCGGCCGTCGACGGCGATCGCGCCGCGTTCGGTGAGCTGGACGCCGGTGGCTTCCAGGCCGTAGCTTTCGACGTTCGGCTGGAAACCGATCGCCTGGAGCACCTTGTCGGCCTCCAGGACCTGCTGGGAACCGTCCTTGGCGGTGACGGTGACCCTGACCTGGTCGCCGGACTCGTCGATGGAGTCGACGCGGGTGGAGGTGAGCACGTCGATGCCGAGCCGGCGGTACTGCTTGGCGAGTTCGGCGGAGACCTCGGCGTCCTCCAGCGGGGCCATCCGGTCGAGGAACTCGACGATGGTGACCTTCACGCCGTAGTTGTGCAGCACGTACCCGAACTCGACGCCGATCGCGCCGGCGCCCGCGATGACGACGGAGCGGGGCAGGTCCTCGGAGAGGATCTGCTCCTCGTAGGTCACGACGCGGGAGGTGCGGCGGGTGCCGGGCAGCAGCTTCGGTGCGGCGCCGGTGGCGATGATGCAGTGGTCGAAGCCGATGGTGCGGGTGTTCCCGTCGTACCCGGCGATCTGCAGGGTGTGCGGGTCGAGGAAGGTGCCGCGCCCGTCGAACTCGGTGATCTTGTTCTTCTTCATCAGGTAGTGGACGCCCTTGACGCGGCCGTCGGCGACCTTGCGGCTGCGCCGGAACGCCTCGCCGTAGTCGAAGGTGATCTGTCCGTCGACCTTGATGCCGAAGGTCTTCGTCTCCTTGGTGAGGATGTGCGCCAGCTCGGCGTTGCGCAGCAGCGCCTTGGAGGGGATGCAGCCCACGTTGAGGCAGACGCCGCCCCAGTACTTCTCCTCCACGACGGCGACACGCTGTCCCAGCTGGGCGGCGCGGATCGCGGCGACGTATCCGCCGGGTCCCGCGCCGAGAACGACGACGTCGAAGCGATCGTCCTGCTCGGCCATTGGGGGTTCTCTCCCTCTCCGCAGGGGTCTGTCGGCTCCGGGGTTCGGCTCCGGTGCGATTCTTCCGCCGACGCGGCACGCCCGCCACACCGAGCGGCTCCCTCCCCCGTGGTGTCGCTGCGCCCGCCTCCCGCATCCGGGCGAAGACAAAGCCGCCGGGTGGACGCGGTCGGCGGGCGGGCCGCCGAGGGGGCGGGCCTACTCGGGCAGGTCCGCGGCCGTGGGCGTGCGGGAGGCGGCCGTCGCCTGCCCTACGTCGGTGAGGGGCCGCAGCCGGTAGGTGTAGGCGTAGTCGCGGTCGGCGAAGAGTTTGTACCGGTCGTGGGTGTGCGCTCCCCAGCTGTTGTCGCCGCCGACACCCATCTGCCGGTGGTTGACCCGCAGGACGACCTCGTCGCGCGGGTCGAGCTGGTGGTCGTGGCGGGCGCCGAGGGAGAGATCCTCGGGTGTGAAGTGGGAGGCGTTGATCTCGATCAGCGGTTCGCCGCTGACGAGGAGGCCCCGTCCTCGGCCGTCGGTGAGGGCCGCCCAGCGCACGTCGGTCCTGTTGCCGTTCTCCTGGGGGCGGCTGTACGGCGTCCACTGGCCGGAGACGGTGCCGGAGTACAGGCCGACGTCGGTGCCGTCGTTGCGGTCCCGGTAGTTCTCCTCGGGGCCGCGCCCGTAGTAGTGCAGGTGTTCCAGCCGGGCGGGCAGGAGCAGCAGGGAGCCGACCTCCGGCAGGTAGGGCAGGGTGGGCGCGCCGGGGTGCAGGGTGTGGTCGACGCGGATCTCGGCATTGCCGAACACGGTGTAGACGGTGGTGTACGTGGAGACGGTCGTCGTCGGCAGGGTGCCGGTCACCTCGATGCGCACGGCCCGGTCGCGCAGGGCGTGCGCGGTGACGGAGGTGACGGTGCGGCGGGCGCCTGCGTCGCGCCAGGTGGCGTTGCGGGTGTGCTGGCCGTTGCCGCGGTCGTTGTCGGTGGGGGCGCGCCAGAAGTTGGGTGCGGGCCCGGACAGGATCAGGTTGTCGCCGCCGGCCCGGTACGAGGTGATGACGCCGGTGCGTTTGTCGACGGTGACCGAGAAGTCTCGTCCGGTGACGGTGACGGCGTCGTCGCGGTCGGTGTGGGTGAGGGCGGGGACGCGGTCCAGGGGCACGGGGGTGACGGGCGGGCCTCCCGCGTCGAGCGGGAGCTGGGTGCGGGCGATCTCGAAGCCGGCGTCGGCCCAGGGCGTGGACTCGCGGGTGGTGAAGGACAGTTCGAGGAAGTACTCGGTGCCGGGCGCGGGGTGGGCGGGCAGCCGTACGGGGAGGGTGACGTCCTTGCGGGACAGCGGCGGTACGTGGGCCTGGTCGCGGGTCAGGCGGCCCTTCTGCACGGTGTTGCCGTCGGCGACGAGGGACCAGCTGATGTCGAAGGCGCGCAGGTCGGTGAAGAGGTGCTCGTTGACGAGGGTGACGGTGCGTCCGTCGGGGGCGGCGAGGACCGCGTGGGCGGCCTGGTAGACGCGTTTGACCTGGGCGGCCTTGCCGGTGTGCCGGCGGTCGGCGGTGACGATGCCGTCGGCGGAGAAGTTGCCGTCGTTGGGGTTGTCGCCCCAGTCGCCGCCGTAGGCGAGGAACGTCTTCTGCCGGGGTCGTTCGCGGCGTACGGCGGCGGTGGCGGCGTCGAACCAGAAGCGGACGGCGTCGTCGCCGGGGCCGCGGGTGTCGTCGGCGAGTTCGGCGGCGGTGAGGGCGCGGGCGTGGACGCGGGCCGCGCGGATGCTGCCGCTGAAGACGCGGGCCGGGTTGTCGGCGTCGGTGCCGAGGGAGAGCGGGGCGGTGTTGGTCTCGGGGCGGCGGTCGGTGATGCGGGTCGCCCTGACCCGGCCGTCGACGTACAGGGTGAGGGTGCCGGCGTTCGCGTCGAAGACACCGGCGATGTGGTGTTCGGTGCCGGTCCAGCCGGTGTCGGGCAGGGCCCAGCTCGCGCTGACCCACTGGCCGCCGCCGTGGATGAAGAACTCCAGTGTCCGGTCGGTCTGTTTCAGCGCGTACTGGGTGTCGCCCTTGGCGAGGACGGGCTGGTGGTAGCCGGTGAAGCGAGGGGTGATCCACGCCTCCAGGGTGAGGGAGCCGGTCAGGTCGAGCGCGGGGTCGCGGGCGAAGACGGTGGCGCCGGTCACGCCGCGGGTGCGGTCGAAGGAGCCCGCCGGGTCGAGGAGTTCACCGCGCAGCCGGTGCGGGCCGGTCTCGGTGAGCAGGGTGCGCGGCGGGGCCGGCCAGTGCAGGGCCTGGTCGGCGAAGTCCCAGATCCAGCCGCCCTGGAGGACGTCGTGACGGCGGATCAGGTCCCAGTACTCGGTGAGGTTGCCGGTGGAGTTCCCCATCGAGTGGCTGTACTCGATCATCACGTACGGGCGGGTGTCGGCGGTGTCCGCAGCGCGCTGCGCGACCCGGGCGGGGCTCTCGTACATCGCGGAGCGGATGTCGCTGATGCCTGGGCGGTCGTCGCCCTCGTACTGGATGACGCGGGTCGGGTCGGCGGAGCGGATCCAGTCGTGCATGGCGGTGAAGGTGCTGCCGCCGCCGGCCTCGTTGCCGAGGGACCAGATGACGACACTGGCGTGGTTCTTGTCGCGGTGGACCATGTTGCGGGCGCGGGCGAGGCAGGCGGCGGTCCACTCGGGCTCGTCGCCGGGGTAGCGACTGCGGATGCCGTGGGTCTCCAGGTTGGTCTCGTCGACGAGGTACAGGCCGTACTCGTCGGCGAGTTCGAGCCACAGCGGGTTGTTCGGGTAGTGGGAGGTGCGGACGGAGTTGATGTTCATCCGCTTGATGATCGTGATGTCCTCGATCATGTCGGCGCGGGTGAGGGCCGTGCCGCGGGCGGGGTGCATCTCGTGGCGGTTGGTGCCGCGGAGGGAGACCGGGCGGCCGTTGATGCGCATCAGCCCGTCCTTCAGCGCGAACTCGCGCAGGCCGACGCGGTGCGAGAGGGTCTCGGTGATCCGGCCCGAGGGGTCGCGCAGGCGGAGCACGGCGGTGTAGAGGTAGGGGTCCTCCGCCGACCAGAGGCGCGGTGCGGGCACGTCCCGGGCGGCGCTGACGGTGACCTCGCCGCGTGCGGGGACGTCGGCGGTCCGCACGAGCGGCCGGGGCCAGACGGGGTGCCCGTCGGCGTCGTACAGCATCGTGTCGACGGTGTACCGTCCGCCGGATGCGTCGCCGTACGCCCGGACGCTCGCGGTGACCGACAGCGCGGCGCTGCGGTGGTCGTCGCCGAGCGGGGTGACCAGGGTGAAGTCCCGCAGGTGGACGGGCGGGGTGGAGTAGAGGTAGACCGAGCGGAAGATGCCGCTCAGCCGGATCATGTCCTGGTCCTCCAGCCAGTCGCCGTCGGAGTAGCGGTAGACCTCGACGGCGATCCGGTTGGTGCCCGGCTTCACCAGGTCGGTGATGTCGTACTCGGCCGGGGTGCAGGAGTCCTCGCTGTAGCCGACGAGGGTGCCGTTGATCCACACGTAGTGGGCGGACTTCACGCCCTCGAAGTGCAGGAAGGTGCGGCGGCCCGACCAGGCGCGCGGGACGGTGAAGGTGCGCCGGTACTGGCCGACGGGGTTGAAGCGGGTCGGTGCGGCCGGCGGCTGCGGGTCCTCGCCGAGGCCGTTGGGGCCCCAGTAGGGGTAGGTGATGTTGGTGTAGATCGGCGCGTCGTGGCCGTGGAGCTGCCACACCGAGGGAACGGGGATGGTGTCCCAGTCGCTGTCGTCGAGGTCGGTGCGGTGGAAGTCGGGGTCCCGGTCGTCGGGGCGGTCGGCGTGGGCGAACTTCCAGGTGCCGTCGAGGCCGAGGCGGTACGGCGATCTCGTGCGGTCGGCGGCGAGCGCCTGGGCGAGATCCGCGTACGGCATGAGGGTGGTGTGCGGGGGCTCGGTGCCGATCTGGAAGAGGTCGAGGTGTCCGTTCCACTCGGTCCGCCCGGGTGCCGCGTCGCCGGGGCCGGCGGGGGCGGCCTGCGCGGCGGCGCGGGCGTCGGCCGGGTGCGCGGCGAGGGCGAGGGTGCCGAGGACGGCGGCCGAGGATTCCAGGAGCCGGCGGCGGCTGACCACGGGCCTGGTGGCGGGCCGGGCGGCGGGGGCG
>NZ_JALLGL010000700.1 GCF_023072675.1 Streptomyces sp. XM83C | reverse complement strand
GCTCCACAGCGCGATCGGAGACACCCCGCCCCACGAATACGAGACCAACTACTACGCTCAACACCAGCCCCAACCGGTGGCTGGAGTCAACACATAGAGCCTCCACCGATCCCGGAGCGGTTCATTGCGGTTGCCGGGCAGCGGCTTGCCGACGGCGACCACGAGGCGGGTGTCGGCGTCGATGACGACCTGGTGGTTGGTGGAGTAGCGGTAGTTCTTGCTGGAGGCGGCCACGGTCCGGTCGCGGGTGG
>NZ_JALLGL010000699.1 GCF_023072675.1 Streptomyces sp. XM83C | reverse complement strand
ATCCGCACGATCTTCGCCCAGCCCGACGCCGTCTCGGTCCGCGCCCAGCTCGACACCGTCGCCGACGCCTTCGGCAAGCAGTTCCCCAAGGTGAAGGAGATGCTCCTGGAGGCCAAGGACGAGCTGAACCGCTCCGGGTCTGATGGAGGCTCGATTCCCTGAGAGGATCGAGTCATGGCACGTCCGTCCCCTTACCCTGCTGAGCTTCGCGAGCGTGCGGTGCGCATGATCGCGGAGATCCGTCCGAACTA
>NZ_JALLGL010000698.1 GCF_023072675.1 Streptomyces sp. XM83C | reverse complement strand
CAGCTTGTTGAACTGCCGCGGGCTCAGCCCGGTGAACGGACCTATCCAAGAGGGCTCCGACGCCGTGATCACACCAGCCACAGCAAAATCATCTCACCTCTGACCAGCAGTTACGGGACAACCTCTACGAGCTCGTGCACGGTAGGCGGTGAGGCGTCGAGGATGGCGGCGGGGCTCGGTGTTCACATCTGCCGCGCCGACGTCAGGTCCGCAGTCTGCTGGTGGGACAGCAGGGCGGCGACGGCCTGGACG
>NZ_JALLGL010000697.1 GCF_023072675.1 Streptomyces sp. XM83C | reverse complement strand
GCGGAGAGTTGCACGGTGGCCCGTCCTTGTTCAGGGCGCACGAGCGGTCCACCAGGGGCAACGCGGTGGCGAGCCAGGGGCGCACATCAGCCAAGACCGGCTACACCACTTCAAGGGACGCCATCCGGATCTGGTGGAGCGGTTGGTGCCGGACGAGTTGTGGGCGCTGTTTCGGCGGGTGGTGCCGCCGACGGAGGTCATACGCCCGCAGGGCGGCGGCAAACGGAGGGCCGGTGACCGCGAGTGCCTGGC
>NZ_JALLGL010000696.1 GCF_023072675.1 Streptomyces sp. XM83C | reverse complement strand
CGTCGGCCGACAGGCCCGTGATCCTCCGGTCGCTGATGATCGCTGCACGAGACACATTCCCCACCACACGACCATGATCGACGATCGGGAACTCGACGCCTCACCGCCTACCGTGCACGAGCTCGTAGAGGTTGTCCCGTAAATGATCTGAGGCATGCAGGCTGACCTGCTCGTTTGCCTGTCATCCGGTGAGGGTGAGGTTGTGCAGGCGGGCGATGCCGAGCATGGCGTGGTGGACGCCGTCGCCTTTGA
>NZ_JALLGL010000695.1 GCF_023072675.1 Streptomyces sp. XM83C | reverse complement strand
TAGTTCGGACGGATCTCCGCGATCATGCGCACCGCACGCTCGCGAAGCTCAGCAGGGTAAGGGGACGGACGTGCCATGACTCGATCCTCTCAGGGAATCGAGCCTCCATCAGACCCGGAGCGGTTCAAGAACCGGTGCACCGCCTTCCATGGCGGGTAGTCGGCAGGCAGCGCGGGCCACTTCACGCCGTTGTCCACCACGTAGCGGATCGCGTCGAGTATGTCCCGGTGGCAGTACTCCTCCGGCCGGCCGC
>NZ_JALLGL010000694.1 GCF_023072675.1 Streptomyces sp. XM83C | reverse complement strand
CCAAGGCACGACTCCACCCGATCGAGTCAGAAACCGACGACCCCGCCCTGCCCACCGAACTCACCGCATAGCCTCAGACCGAGATCACCGAGTGGCCGTCGATACACCACTTCAGCGGACGTGACCCCGTCCAGCAGCACCACCCCGCCACCCTTTCGGGCGATCTTCTTCAGCGCGCGGTCCAGTCTGGGGGCGCGGGCGGCCAGCAGGCCGACGACCTCGCGCACCCACCGGGTGACGGTGGTGCGGTGTA
>NZ_JALLGL010000693.1 GCF_023072675.1 Streptomyces sp. XM83C | reverse complement strand
CTTCAAAGACTTGGTCGTCTTGAAAGATCAGCCGGTGGCCGTTCTCATATCCGGGCCCTCACTCCGACGCCGAGCCAAACGCCCGGATCAGGTGGGACCCCGTACACCACTTCCCAGGACGCAACCCTGGACGGCTCCCTGATACGGACCCGGCGGCGCACCGGGGCCGAGAACCGGAAGAACTATTCCGGCAAGCACAAATGCCACGGTCTGCTGGTGATCGCGCTCACCGACGACCGGGGCCGACTGCTGT
>NZ_JALLGL010000692.1 GCF_023072675.1 Streptomyces sp. XM83C | reverse complement strand
GCTTGTTGAACTGCCGCGGGCTCAGCCCGGTGAACGGACCTATCCAAGAGGGCTCCGACGCCGTGATCACACCAGCCACAGCAAAATGATCTCACCTCTGACCAGCAGTTACGGGACAACCTCTAGCTTGATCTTTAACCTCGGGGTCCGAACGGGGCCTCGTACTTGATCACTCGGACTGGTAACTGCGGTATGTACAGGCGGCCTTCGGCCGAGCATGTGATCCGACCAAGGAACACACAAGCTCAGCACG
>NZ_JALLGL010000691.1 GCF_023072675.1 Streptomyces sp. XM83C | reverse complement strand
CCACCAGTTCAAGCGCCTCGCCGTCCGCTGGGAGCGCCGAACCGAACTCCACAATGCCTTCGTCTCGTTGGCGTGCAGCTTGATCTGCTGGAGGCGCCTCAAGAGATCATGATCGTGTTACGAGCTCCAAGGACAAGGGCCTCGGGGTCGGGTTCGCCTGCCGGGTGCTGGGACTGTCGGAGTCGGCGTACTACGCGCGCAAGAAGCGGCCGAAGTCTGCCCGTCGGCTGCGTGACGAGCAGCTTAAGCCGCTG
>NZ_JALLGL010000077.1 GCF_023072675.1 Streptomyces sp. XM83C | reverse complement strand
CTTCTCCGCCACCACCTCCGCCCTCCGCCACGCCGCCGAGGTCAACGCCCGCGCCCTCGTCGAGGCCGTCTGGCGGGCGGGCGGCGAGCCCGCCACCATCCACCCGCACGCCCCCGAAGGAGTCGCCGACCCCGCCGAGGTCGCCGCCCGCCTCGCCCGCTTCGACGGACTGCTCCTCCCCGGCGGCGGCGACCTCGCCCCCCACCGCTACGGCGCCACCGACACCCACGACGCCGTCTACGACGTCGACGACGAACAGGACGCCTTCGACCTGGAACTCGCCCGCCGGGCCCTCACCGCCGGACTGCCCACCCTCGCCATCTGCCGGGGCCTGCAAGTGGTCAACACCGCGCTCGGCGGCACCCTGCACCAGGACATGGGCGGCCCCGGCCGCGACCACCGACACCTGCGCCACCCCGTCACCCTCGCCCCGGACTCCGCCCTCACCCGGGTCACCGGCACCGACAAGGCCGAGGCGTCCTGCTACCACCACCAGCACGTGGACCGCCTCGGCGACGGACTGACGGTCACCGCGCGCGCCACCGACGGCACCGTGGAGGCCGTCGAACTCCCGGGCGGCCCCGGCTGGTTCCTCGCCGTGCAGTGGCACCCCGAGGACACCGCGCACGAGGACCCCGCCCAGCAGCGCCTCTTCGACGCCCTGGTCCGCGCCGCGCACGACAGACACTGAGACGGGGGACACCCATGGGGCTCTTCCGCCGCCGTACCGGAAACACACCGCGTCTGGCGCCGGAACTCGACGACGCCGCGCTCGGCCGCGTCCTGCGTGGCCTGACCACCACGTCCGGCACCGGCCCCCAGGACATCCTGGTGGCCCGGATCGAACAACTCCTGCGCGACACCGGCGACGACTGGGACCGGCGCGGCCACCGCGTCACCGTACTGGCAGGGGCCGCGCCCGCTCTCGCGCGCCGCTGGAGCCGCAAACACCCGCACAGCGCAGACGCTCTCGCCCTGCACGCCTGGGCCGATGTGCTCGCCGCCCGCCTCACCGGCCGGCTCGACGACCCCGCCGCCACCCTCGACCTCTGCCGGCGCGCCGCCGACGCGGCCCCCGCCGACCCCACCCCCTGGGTCGCCCTGCTCGCGGCGCTGTGCGTGGAGGGCCGGCCGAGCGGGGCGCTGACGCCGGTCTGGCGGGAGATCGCGGCCCGCGACCCCTGGAACCGCGAGGCCTGCCTCACCGTCTTCGACCATCTGTCACCCGACCGGCACGGCAGCCTCGCCGCGCGCCGCGAGTTCCTCGACGACCTCACCACCGTCATGCCCGAGCGGATGCCGCCGGTCTGCCTGCCGCTCGCGGCTGCCGTCGACCAGTACCACCGCGAACTGTCCGGCCACGGCCTCGGCGCACTGGTCGCCGCCCGCTTCTGGGAACAACCCCACACCGCGCACCTGCTGGACCGCGTCGCCGCCCGCTGGCCGCAGCCCGGCCATCTGCTCCACGCGGCCAGGATCGCCGACCTCAACCTGCTCGCGTACGCGTTGATGAAGGCGGGCCGCACCGACCAGGCCAGACAGGTGTTCGACGCGACGGACGGCCTGGTGAGCGCCTGGCCCTGGCAGTACGAGGGAGACCCGCTGGACCGCTACGTCCACCACTGGCGCAGATGCGCCTGACACGCCCGACGAGCGTCCGGGCAACCGTGAGAGCCCCCGTGAGCCGGCCGTACGCGACGACGGGCCCGGCACGGACCACGGGTGAGCGGGCCCGGGTCAGCCCTGCGCGCGCCGCCCGCTGCGGCGGGGCGCGGGAGCGTCACCGCCGAGCAGGGACCGGCGGCGCTCCTCGCCCCGCTCCTCGACCTGGAGCACCACACGCCGCAGCGTGTCGGCCAGGCCGCGGCACTCCTCGTCGGTCAGCCGCCCGGTGACGAAGGCCTCCTCCTCGTTGAACGCGGGGAACACCCGGCGCATGAACGCCTCGCCCTCCTCCGTGAGCGACAGCAGCACCAGCCGCCCGTCCGTCGGGTGGGCGGAACGCCGCAGCAGCCCACGCGACTCCAGGGTGCGCGAGACACCGGTGAGCGTGCCCTTGGAGATACCGGCCTCCTCGGCGACATGCCGGGTCTCCGCCTCGCCCCAGACCCACACCACCCACAGCACGACGAACGCCGTCCACGTCAGGTCGGAGCCGCGCAGCACCGAGTTCTCCAGGTGGTGCCGTACCGTCATCGCGGCCCGGTAGATGTTGGCCACGGCGGCCATCCGTTCACGCCGGACGGGAATCCCCCCGAGCTTGGCCTCCGCGAGCTTCTCCGCCTCGGTAATGGATCGCTGGCCGGGCAAGCGCACTCCCTCACGTCCTGGCACCGGGACCCGGCCGCCCTGCGCGGCCGTCCGGTCGTTCGGATCCGAATTGTAGGTCCGAGGCGGCCGGACACCGCGAGGACAGCAGCGGACCGGACCGCCGAGGCCGCCACGGAACGACTGCCGATCCGCCCTCCCCGGGGCGCTGCGGGGCTGCCGATCCGCCCCCAGGGCGCTGCGGGGCTGTCGGCCCACCCGCGTGCGGCACACGGTGTCGGCCCGCCCGCGTGCGCGGCACGCAGGCGACCGGTGCCAGGACCGTCGGGCGGCCTTCGCACGGGAACCGCACACGGGGCGGTGCGCACCGCCCGGCCGCCGGCAGGTCAGGGCATGCTCCGCGCGGTGACCATGTCGACCACGCCGGGCAGGCCCCCTTCGGCGAGGGCGGCGCGCTGCCGGTCGGCGCCGGTGCCGCGCTGCAACAGGCGGTGAACCAGCGCCGTCACCTGCCGGTCGTCGCCGGACGCCTCCAGCACGGGCGCGACATAGCGCAGCAACTCGTACAGCATCTCGCCGGCCCGGCGCTGCCGCCCCCCGGGGTCCACCAGGGTGCTGCTCAGCCCGTGGCGGGCGGCGTGCCACATGGCGGCCTGGAGCAGTTCCTGGTCGCAGTCGAGCGGGGGAGCACCGGCGGCGGCCTCCGCGAGCACCGTCTCCACGAGGGCCCGGACCAGGCCCGTGATCATCACCGCGTCGTCCGGGCGGAGCTGCACGTCGAAGCAGCGCACCTCGACGGTGGGATACCGGGCCGAGAGCCGGGCGTGCCAGTACAGCTGGCCGGTGTCCGCGACCAGACCGCTGTCCAGCAGGGTCCGCACCCGCCGGTCGTGGTCGGCGAGGTCGGCGAAACGCGGGGGCATGCCGCTCACCGGCCAGCGGCCGAAGATCACGGTGCGCCAGCTGGCGAACCCCGTGTCGTGGCCGTCCCACAGCGGGGAGTTCGCGGACAGCGCGGTCAGGGTCGGCAGCCACACCCGGATCCGGTTGAGGACCTCCACCGCGGTGTCCCGGCTGGGCACGCCGACGTGCACATGCATGCCGTTGACGAGCTGCTCCGCCACGAGCTGGGGTGCCTGGGCGCGCAGGGCCCGGTAGCGGGCACGGTCGGTGACGGCGACGGGATGGCCGTGGCGCAGCGGGGGTGTGCCGCAGGCCCCGATCCGGCAGCCGTGCGCCTCGGCTGCCTCCTCCACGGCGTGCCGCAGCCGCAGCAGATGGCCGCCCACCTCCTCCAGGCTGCCGCACACCGGGGTGGCCACCTCCACCTGCGCCTGAAGCAGCTCGGAGTGGACCTCCTGGTCGGCCGCGAGCCGCCCCGGCCCGGCCTGGGACCGCACCTTGTCCGCCACGGGCACGGGCAGACCCGTGACCGGGTCGAGCAGCAGGTACTCCTCTTCGACACCGATCGTCGTCATCGACGGCCTTCTGTTCCGCCCGGCCGTGCCACCGGACTGGCTCCCGATGCCCCTGGGCCGGGGCGTCGCGCGGCGAGACAGTCCGGCGAGCCCCCGCGCGACGCCCGAGTGCCACGCCCTTTTCACGGTACGCTCACCCGCCGCCGGACGTCGGACGTCGGCCGACCGGCGGCAGGGACCGCTCGGGAGGCGGAGTCGCTCAGGAAGCGGAGTCGACGAGGACGGCGAGCCCCGCCATCAGCCCCGCGTAGGCCAGGACCAGCAGCAGTCCGAAGAAGATCAGCCCCCAGCCGGCCAGGATGCCGAGCAGCGCCGTACCCCGGTCACGCCCGCCCAGGGCCTTGCCCCGGCGCCGGCCCCGATGCCCCGCGAGAACCGCGACGATGCCGAACACGAACAGCAGGAAGGTGTAGAACCCCCCGTACAGCAGCCAGAACACCGGGGTGAGGAAGACACCCAGGATCAGACAGACACCCAGGAAGGCGGCCCACGCACTGACCAACGCAGGCCTGTTGCGCGCGCCCTCCACCGAACCGGACCCCTGAGCAGCTCCTGTCACACTCCCACCCCTCTCGCTCGTACCGAACCCTAGCCCGACGGTCCCTCGCCCCGATCACCCGCCCGGCGCGCACGCACAGTGCCGGCCCGGCCCCTGCGGACCCCGTCACCTGTGTGGCGTACATGTGCTCGTGCGGGCGCATCCGACGGGTGAGGGTGGCAGTGGCCGCCGCCCGCGAGGTGCCGGCCCCCGCGGAACCGTCGCCGGGCGAGGGAGGCCCTCAATGTCGCGCAGCGCCGAAGCCGGGCCGGCCGCACCGGCAGACGTGAACCCCCGCCGGCACACATGCCCTCACCCGCGGTGAGCGGCCCATGTCCCACCCCGGCACCCTCGTCCTGATCATGGCGGCGGCCGTCCTCGCCACCCTGCTGGCGGAGAGCGTGGCCGTCCGCATCCGCATCCCGCTGGTCATCTTCGAGATCGTCCTCGGCATCCTCCTGGGCCCGGACGTGCTCGGCTGGGTCCACCCCGGTCAGGTCGTCGACACCCTGTCCGATCTGGGACTGGCGATGCTGATCTTCCTGGCCGGGTACGAGATCGAGTTCGCGCAGATCCGCGGCGGCACCCTGCGCCGTGCCCTGTGGGCCTGGCTGATCTCCATCACCGTCGGTATCGGCCTCGGCTTCGCGATCAGCGGCGGGGAGACGTTCGAGGCGTTCGCCATCGGCACGGTGCTGACGAGCACGGCCCTGGGCACCGTCCTGCCGCTGCTGCGCGACAGCGGCGACCTGCACAGCGCGTTCGGCAGGGTGATGTCCGCGTTCGGCGCCGTCGGAGAGTTCGGCCCGATCGTCGCGATCACGCTGCTGCTGAGCGGGCGCCGCCCCGGCGAGTCGGCGGTGCTGCTGGTGGCCTTCGCGGTGATCACCGCGGGCGCGGTCCTGTGGGCCGTACGCCCGCGCCCGCCCTGGTTCTCCCGGCTGATCGACAACACCCTGCACAGCAGCGGACAGTTCGCCGTCCGCTTCGTGATGCTCGTTCTGGCCGGAATGCTGGGCCTGTCGCAGGTGCTCGGCCTGGACATCCTCCTCGGCGCCTTCGCCGCCGGCATGCTCACCCGACTGATCCTGCACGGCGCCGCACCCGAGCACAGCGCCGAGATCGTCGGCAGGGTCGAGGCCCTCGGATTCGGCTTCCTGGTGCCCCTGTTCTACATCGTCACCGGCATCGAGTTCGATCTCGACGCCCTGCTGCACGACGGACGGTCCCTGCTGCTCGTCCCCGTGTTCCTGCTGCTGTTCCTCCTGGTGCGGGGCGGCCCCGTGTACCTTCTCGCCCCGCGCGGCCTGCCCGCGGGCGACCGCCCGGCCCTCGCGCTCTTCTCCGCCACATGCCTGCCGCTCGTCGTGGCCATCACGACCATCGCCGTGGACCAGAAACTCCTCGGCACCGACGAGACGGCGGCCCTGGTGGGCGCCGCGATGATCTCGGTCCTCGTACTGCCCCTGCTCGCAGGCCGCCTGCGCCGACGCCACGCGCACGGACCGATGCCCCCGACCTCGGCGGACTCGGAGGCATGGTGACCCCGCCGCCCCGCCCGGCCGTGGGCCTGACGGCCTCAGGAGTCCGGCAGCCCACGGACGTACGGTGCCGCGAGGGTCAGGAACCGGCTGCTTGCGAGGTGTCGTTGCAGTCGGGGGCGGCAGATTCTGGAGACACGGAGATGCCGTCCATTCCCAGCTTCACTAGGCGGCGTGCCATTTCTGGCTGGCTGGCGGCGCAGAGCTTGACGCGGCCGGGCCCGGCCTCGGGGGCGTCCCGGGCACAGACGTGGTGGAGCGGTGAGGCGGATGTGGAGGTGGAGTCGTGAGGCGGGAGCGGCGGGGGAGGACGGGAGGGCGGCGGAGAGGGGCGCACGGTCCGCCGGGTCCGGCTGCGAGGGCCGTCTCCCGCGCGGGGTCCGAGGGGGCGGTGGCGACGCCGTGGGCGCCGGTCCCGTGGCGGCTCGCCGGCGGTGACGGGTCGGGATCCCGGGTGGCGGTCGCCGCTTGCGCGCCCGCACCAGCGCCGGCCGGTCACCACGGGCCGTACGACCGTCAGGACCGCGTGCCGTGCAGCCACACCGGCAGGACGCGGGGGCCGTTGGCGATGAAGGAGCCGGAGCCGGGGATCTCCTCGCGGGGCGGGCCAGTCGCATCGCGGGGAAGCGCGCGAAGAGCCGGGGCAACGCCAGGCCCGCCTCCATGCGGGCCAGCGGCGCACCGAGGCAGTGGTGCACGCCGTCCCCGAAAGCCAGGTGCTCCCGACGCTCACGGGTGGGGTCGAACTCCCCGGCGTCCGGGCCGTGTTGGGCGGGATCCTGGCCGGCCGCCGTGCAGGAGACGAGGATCGCGTCGCCCTGCCGGATCGTCACCTCGGTCAGCTGGATGTCCTCCACCGCGAACCGCAGCGGCATGTGCGCGACCGGGCCGTGCAGCCGCAGCGTCTCCTCGATCACGTCCGGCCAGGTCGTCCGGCCCGTCCGCAGCGCGTCGAGCCGCTCGGGACGGGAGAGCAGTTCGATGATCGCGCTGCCCAGCAGGTTCGCGGTGGTCTCGTGTCCCACCCCGATCATCAGCATCAGGGTGTCGACGAGTTCCTGCTCGCCGAGCCGTTCGCCGTCGTCGTCCCGTACGGCGATCACTGAGCTTCTTCGAGTTGGCCACCGATCGGGTGACGGGCCGTGAAGCGCGACGAGCGAGGCTCCCGAGCGGTTGATCGAGATGTCTGACGTCTCAATCACGTTGCTCGGGGGCCTCGTTGGTCATCCATCCTGCCGCACTCGACCTGCCGCATGCACTCGTGGAGTGGGTCACCATGCTGCTCATCACCCGTGAGGGCGACCGCCGCTGCAAGCTCCGTCTGTCGCAGCGCGTGATGGTGGCACTGGTGTACCTGCGCGAACACACCACCCTCGCGAAGATCGCCGCCGGGTTCGGGATCAGCGAGTCCACCGCCCACGCCTACACCAGCGCGGTCGTCGACCTGCTGGCCGAACGTGCACCGGGTCTGCTGAAGACGCTGCGCGAGCACGATCGCGACTTCGTCCTGCTCGACGGCACCCTCGCCGAGTGCGACCGGGTCGGCGACGGCCGGGCCGACCACTCCCACAAACACCGGTGCCACGGCGTGAACGTGCAGGTCGTCACCGATCCCGACGGCCGGCTGCTGTGGCTCTCGCCTGCCCTCCCGGGCCGCGCCCAAGACCTGACTGCAGCCCGCACCCACCGGATCATCCGGATCTGCGAGCGCCAAGGCGTTCCCGTCCTGGCCGATCTTGCCTACCAGGGCGCCGGCACATGGCTGACCACCCCCATCAAGCGCAAGCCCACCGAGAAGTGGTACGTGAAGCCGGACGTGGAGGACCTCCGCGGAGCCGCCACAACGTGGGACGGCCTGCACGGTGCTGCGACGGAGGGGCAAGCGTGACTCAGGCGGCCTGCCGATTTAGCGACCTGCCCAGCCGTATGGCAGTCAAATCGAGTGGACTCGGAGGCCGCTGCTGGCTGTGGACCAGCGACGGCAAGGGGGGAGGGGCGGCCAGGCTACGGCCAACGTCTCCCCTCCTGCGAGGCAAGGCAGAGCTTGCCCGCCGTGTGGCGTTCGGGCTGTTCGTCGGTGAATCCCGGAAGGTTTTCAGGTGCGTCATGCCGATCCTTGGGGACGGCACTACACGCTTTGCTGCAAACCAGACCGTCTGGAAGCCGTGCCGAGGGTGGGAAGCTGTGCGGCGCAGGGATTGGGAGGGTGCGCGAGCCGGGAGGACGCACTGTCCCCACGGTCAGGTGCGCACATCGAAGAACCCGTACGTGGACCCATGAGGGTCTCGGTGGTGCCGGGCGTGCCGCGCCGCGAGGTCACGAGCCGCCGGGCTCACCTGGCCGTGTGAGATTTCGTGAGACGTGAGAAAGTCTGGGGCGTGAGTGAGACACCCCCGAACATCCTGCAATACCGCTTCGACGGGCCGGAAGAAGCTCCGGTGCTGATCCTGGGTCCCTCACTGGGTACCACCTGGCACATGTGGGACCGTCAGGTCCCGGAGCTGGCCCGGCAGTGGCGTGTGCTGCGGTTCGATCTGCCGGGGCACGGCGGGGCGCCCGCGCACCCGGCCGGGTCCGTCGCCGAGCTCGCCGCCCGGCTGCTCGCCACGCTCGACTCGCTCGGTGTGCAGCGGTTCGGCTACGCGGGCTGTGCGCTGGGCGGGGCCGTCGGGGTGGAGCTGGCGCTGCGTCACCCCGAGCGGCTGGCGTCGCTGGTGCTGATCGCCGCCTCGCCCCGGTTCGGCACCGCCGACGAGTTCCGGCAGCGCGGGGTGATCGTGCGGACCAACGGACTCGACCCGATCGCCCGCACCGCGCCCGACCGCTGGTTCACCGGCGGGTTCGCCGCCGCCCAGCCCGCGATCACCGAGTGGGCCGTACAGATGGTCCGCACCACGGACCCCGGCTGCTACATCGCCGCCTGCGAGGCGCTCGCCGCGTTCGACGTACGGCCCGAACTGGGCCGTGTCGGAGTGCCCACGCTGGTGCTCGTCGGGTCGGAGGACCAGGTCACCGGGCCCGCCGAGGCACGCACCCTGGTCGCCGGCATTCCCGACGCCCGCCTCGCCGTCGTGCCCGGCGCCTCCCATCTGGTGCCGGTCGAGCAGCCGGCGGCCGTCACCGACCTGCTCGTCACGCACTTCTCCACCGCCTGGCAGCCGGTGTTCGACACCTCCACCGGGCAGACCGTCCTGCCCGCCGCCGTCTCCGTGCCGGCGCAGGCGCAGCCGCCGCAGGTCCAGCCCATCGCCGAGATCCCCCCGGCACCCGTCCCGCCCGCGCCCACCGGTCCGCCCGACCTGTACGAGACCGGCATCAAGATCCGCCGCGAGGTGCTCGGCGACGCCCACGTCGACCGGGAACTCGCCCAGGCCGACGACTTCTCCGCCGACTTCCAGGACCTCGTCACCCGCTACGCCTGGGGCGAGATCTGGGACCGGCCCGGCCTCGACCGCCGTACCCGCAGCTGCGTCGCCCTGGCCGCGCTGGTCGCCGGCGGGCACGCCGACGAGCTGGCGCCGTACACACGTGCCGCGCTGCGCAGCGGGCTCACCCCCGACGAGATCAAGGAAGTACTGCTTCAGACGGCCGTGCACTGCGGCGTCCCCGCCGCGCACCGCGCCTTCCGGGTGGCCCAGCAGGTCATCCGCGAGGAGACCACCCCCGTCGAGTGAGCCGCCGGGCCGCGGCACGCCGAGACCCGAAGGCAGGATGGAACCATGAAGCTCACGAAGATGTCGCACGCCTGCGTCCGTCTGGAGAAGGACGGGCGCACGCTCGTCGTCGACCCGGGCGGCTTCAGCGAGCCCGACGCGGCCGTCGGCGCCCACGCGATCCTCGTCACCCACGAGCACCCCGACCACTTCGACGAGGGGCGTCTGCGCGCCGCCCTGGAGGCCGAGCCGGCCGCCGAGATCTGGACGCTGAAGGCGGTCGCCGACCAGCTGTCGGCGGCCTTCCCCGGACGTGTCCACACCGTCGGCCACGGCGACACGTTCACCGCTGCCGGGTTCGAGGTGGAGGTGCACGGCGAACTCCACGCCGTCATCCACCCGGACATCCCCCGTATCACCAATGTGGGGTATCTCGTCGACGGCGGGAAGGTGTTCCACCCCGGTGACGCGCTGACCGTGCCGGGCCGGCCGGTGGAGACGCTGATGCTGCCGGTGCACGCACCCTGGAACAAGATCTCCGAGGTCATCGACTACGTCCGCGAGGTCGCGCCGGTCCGCGCGTACGACATCCACGACGCGCTGCTCACCGACCTCGCCCGGCCGATCTACGACCGGCAGATCGGCGCCCTCGGCGGCACCGAGCATCTGCGGCTGACCCCGGGCGAGGCCGCGCGGGTGTGAGGCCGTGGAGGTGACGGGGCCGCGTTGTCAGTGGCGGCGGGTAGGTTGTGGAACATGCGTATCGCGACCTGGAACGTGAACTCGATCACCGCCCGCCTCCCGCGGCTGCTGGCCTGGCTGGAGAGCAGCGGCACGGACGTGCTGTGCCTTCAGGAGGCCAAGGTCGCCGAGGAGCAGTTCCCGTCCGCCGAGCTGCGGGAGCTGGGATACGAGGCCGCGGTCCACGCCACCGGCAGGTGGAACGGCGTCGCGGTGCTCTCCCGCGTCGGCCTGGAGGACGTCGTCAAGGGCCTCCCCGGCGACCCCGGCTACGACGGCGTGGTCGAGCCCCGCGCCGTCTCCGCCACCTGCGGCCCGGTCCGCGTCTGGTCGGTGTACGTGCCGAACGGCCGCGAGGTCGCCCACCCGCACTACGCGTACAAGCTCCAGTGGTTCCAGGCCCTGAAGGCGGCCGTCGCCGACGACGCCAAGGGCGGCCGCCCGTTCGCCGTCCTCGGCGACTACAACGTGGCGCCCACAGACGCCGACGTCTACGACCCGGCGGCGTTCGAGGGCTCCACCCATGTCACCGAGGCCGAGCGCAACGCCCTCGCCGCCCTGCGGGAGACCGGCCTGACCGATGTGGTGCCGCGCCCGCTGAAGTACGACCGGCCGTTCACCTACTGGGACTACCGCCAGCTCTGCTTCCCGAAGAACCGCGGCATGCGCATCGACCTCGTCTACGGCAACGCGGCCTTCGCCGGCGCCGTCAAGGACGCCTACGTCGACCGGGAGGAGCGCAAGGGCAAGGGTGCCTCCGACCACGCGCCGGTCGTCGTCGACCTGGACGTCTGAGGCCCCGGCCGGCCGGGCACGCGGGGGCGGGCCGGCCGTCGGTCGCCGGGGCCGCCCCTGGTGACCGACCGCGCTCGGCGAGACCCCCGCGTCCGAGGGCCCCCGCGCCGGGCGACGCCACGGCCGGCGGCACGCTCCGCCCGCCCCGCCGCCGCGTCACAGCAGCCGCAGGTCCACCGCCCCGGCCATCGCCGCCAGCCCCGCGTCCCCGGGGTGCAGATGGTCGCCGCCGTCGTACTCCGGCAGGATCCGCGTCGGCCGGGCCGGGTCGCGTACCACCGCGTCGAAATCGAGCATCGCGTCGAACACGCCGGCCGTGCGCACCCACGCGTTGACCGCGGCCCGCTCCGACTCCACGGCGGCCGTGCACGTCCCCCAGCCCTCGCAGGGTGTGATCGTCGCCGCCAGCACCCGCAGGCCCCGCGCGTGCGCCCGCTCGGCGATCTCCGCGAGGCCCGCCGTGATCTGCTCGGCCCGTGTCCCCGCCAGCAGATCGTTGACGCCTTCCAGGACCACCACCGTCCGGACCGATGTCTGCGCGAACACGTCCCGGTCCAGGCGGTGCAGCGCGCTCACCCCGGACTGGTCCGTGGAGACGCCGTCGCCCGTGTACCGGTCGGTGACCACCCGGTTGCCGCCGATGCCCTGGTTGAGCACCCCGTAGCGAGGCACCTCGCTCTGCCCGAGCAGCCGGTCCGCCAGCACGTCCGGCCAGCGCCGGTTGGCGTCGGGTGTCGACCGGTGCCCGTCGGTGATCGAGTCGCCGAACGCCACCACCGAGCCCGGACCGCCGCCGACGTCCACACCGGTCAGCAGCGGAAAGGACGTGAGTGTCCCCGTGAACGCAGCCGCCGAGGTGTCCGCCGAGTGGTCGCCGGGCTCGCCGAGATACGACGTCTGGATCGCCACCTGGTGCACCGGCACCGCCGTCACCGTCCCCGGCAGATGCAGACTGACCAGCAGATCCGCGTCGGCCGGCACGGTGAAGCCCAGCGGATCGCTGACGGCCTGCGCCCCCGCCGGGATCTGCACACCGGTCGCGCCGCCGAACGCCAGCCGCACCGGCGTGCCCCGCGGCGCCGCGCCCGTGCCGCGCACCGCCACCGTCGCCGCACCGATCCGCACCGGCGCGGCGGCGAACGTGTTGTCGAGCCGCACCCGCACCCGGGGCCCGCCCGCCGAGGTGTGCACCACCAGCCGCAGCGTCCGGTCGGTCCACGGTCCCACCGGCGCGTACCCGCCGGTCGACCGCGCCCAGCTGCCCGTCCAGCCCGCCGACGCGGAGCGCACCGACACCGCGAAGACATGCAGATCCGGCGCGTGGGGCAGGTCCACCGAGGCGACCTCCCGGCCCGGCGGCAACGGCACCGTCACCGCGTACAGCCGCACCCGCTCGGCGACCGTCCCGGACGGGGTGTTCCGGTACGGCAGCGCCACCGCCTTCGTCGCGAGCGGTCCCGTGCGCCAGTCGGGCGCGGTGAGCACGTACGACGAGCGGGAGCCGTCGGCGTACCCGACCGTGCCCGTACCGCCCGTGTCGGCTCCGGCGGTGCCCGCGACGAGGAACGCGAGCGCGTCGCCTCGGCCCGTGACCCGGACCCGCTGCCCGGCGGCGCGCACATTGTCCGGCTCGCCCGGCGCGCTGCCCGGCCACGTCAGCCGGGCTCCCTGCACGGTCAGCTCCCGGCCCGGCGTCCAGCCCGCCGCCGTCAGCGTCCGTGCCGACAGGGAACCGCCCGCCCCGTCGAAGTCGGCCTCCTCCGGCCGGGCGTCGTCACTGATCGCACGATTGTCGAAGAGCTGCTCCACGGGCAGCGGTACGGCCGTCCGCGCGGACGGCGACGGCACGGCCACCGCGGCCCCCGCCGCCCCGGACACGCCCGCCAGACCCAGGGCGAGGGCCAGCACCATGGCCCGGACACCTCGGCGCACCAAGACTCCTCCCGATCGCCGTCACGCTCCGCGACGGTGCGGACGCGCACCGAGAAGCTAGGGAGGCGGACGGTGCCCGTCAACGAGGCATGCGCGGCGACGGGAGTGAATCGGCCGTACGTGACGGCCGCGCGCCTGTGGTGCGGCGGAGGGAGCCGGTGCCAGGCTGGACGCCATGAACATCCCTTTTCTGGGCATCGGCCGCAAGAAGAGCGGAACCCGGGCGTCCTTCGCGGACCCCGATGCGATCACTGCGCTCCTCGCCGAGTGCGGACTGCTGCGCTCACAGGCGGAGCGGGAGGGTGTGGAACTCGACGACTCGGCCGTCTCCCTGGAGAGACTCGACCAGCTCGCGCCGCGCTGGCGCGACGACGCGGAGACCCTGGCCGACCTGGGGCACGACGCCGGGCTGTACCTCGGCACGGTCGTCGTGCGCACCGTGCCCGGCGCCGCCTGGGAGATCCGTGCCGGGCGGGAACCCGTCGTGCGGCTGGCGTCCGGACGTGAGGTCGACGTCGTCCGGGCCGGGCAGGAGTGGGCGGCGAGCGGTGTGCCCGAACTCTCCCAGCTGTACGCGGAGGTCGCCGAAGGGTGAGACCCCGGCCCACCTCGGAGGCGCCCGCCGCGGCCGGCATCCGGGCGTAGGCGCGGACCGTCTGACGTAAATACGGCTAATGCCCGAAAGGTGCGTGTCGTCCTGTGTGGGGCGGTCAGCGTGGATAGGTTGCGGGACCACGACACAGCGGAGGGTGGGCAGGGCTGCGCATGGCCGTCGATTTATCCGGACCGGACCGCGTGACGCCGCCGTCGAGGACCGTCGAGCACTGACCGGGGGAGTGCCCGTACCGATGATCCGCAGACCGCACACGCCCGGGCCGTGCCCGCGAAGCACCGTCCGCCGCCGGACGCCCGGCACGCACCGCCACCCCGGCTGCGCCGGGCGCGACCGCCGCCACCGGCCGTTCCTCCGGCGCCCCCTGACGCACCGGCCGGCCACCCGGCGGCGGCCCCGGCCACCGCCGCCGCGGGCCTCGACTACGATGAATCCTTCGTCCCCGTGCTGACGGCCGGTCTCCCGGCCGGCACATGTGAGGCCGCGTGAGCCGCCGCGGCCGAACCGGGGACGCTGCTGCGGGGCCCGAGCCCCTTCTCCCCGCCCGGGGGCAGCGGTTCACAGAGCCATACCCGGCCGGCCGCGCGGCCGGAGATCACTGCTCGCGCAGGCGGGCGGGGCCCACGCCACGGGTCCCCCGCGAGCGAGGAGAAGGTCAGCCGCGCGCCGGACGGGTTGTGCTCGCCGTACCTTCTCCGCCACGCGGGCCGCCCGGGCCGTCCGGGTTCAGGACGACGCCCGGTGCGAGGTGGGCGCCGGAACGGGCAGCGGGGCCTGCGCCGCCCGCGTCACATCCGCGACCTGTTCGACGACATCGGGGCCGTACGCCTGCGAGTTGACGACCTTCAGCAGCAGTACGAACGAGCCGTTGCCGTGCTTGCGGCGCAGCCGCTCGTGATGGCGGGCCAGATAGCGCGTCGCCGCCTGGTTGGTGATCGCGGTCTGCCCGCAGAACAGGAACACCGGCCGCGTGCCGTGACTCTGGTCGACCGTCAGCCGGGCCAGCAGCACATACTCGGCCTTCCCCGGCTCCACCCGGTACACCTCGGAGCCGATCTGGAAGGCGCCGCGGTCGGGCGACGGCTCGGAGTCCACATTGACCCGCACCCCCGGCAGCAGCGACGACAGATGCGCGGCCATACGACGGTTCGACGCCGGCCCGCCCACGCAGAACTCGGTGCGCTCCCCGAAGCCCTGACGGGCCATGTCGTGCGGCACCACCTGGGCGTAGGCGTTGCAGTCCTTGATGAGCGCGGCCAGCTCCAGCAGCGCGAAGACGTCGTACCGCATCACCGACAGGTCCGGGCCGCCCGCACCGCGGTTGACCACCAGCAGCGACTCGGAGTTGTCGGGCAGCCCGAAGAAGGCCTGCCGGCGCCGCAGCCGGCGCCGCCACAGCGCGGTACGGGCCAGCCAGCCGAGCGCCGCGCTGATACCGGCGACTATCACGCCCAGGACGATGTTGCGCACGTCGTCGTTCATGGGCGCGCATGGTACTTGCCTGACGTGACCATGGTGGTGGAATAGGCTGCGCGAACGGTCCCTCTACCGGGAGGTGCGGATGCGTCACCCCGTCGCTCGGAAACTGTCCGTCCTGGCGGTCTCGGCCGCCGTGGTGTCGGTGGGGGCGGCGGCGCCACCCTCCGCCGGGCAGCACACCACCACCGGCAAGACCCCCGTCGCCGTCGGATACGGCGGCGCCGTCGCCAGTGTCGACGCGGACGCCTCCGCCGCCGGCATCGAGGTGCTCGAGCACGGCGGCAACGCCGTCGACGCGGCCGTCGCCACCGCCGCCGCACTCGGCGTCACCGAGCCCTACTCGGCCGGTATCGGAGGCGGCGGCTACTTCGTCTACTACGACGCCCGCTCCCGCACCGTGCACACCATCGACGGCCGGGAGACGGCACCGCTGAGCGCCGACTCCGGGCTGTTCCTGGAGAACGGCAAGCCACTCGCCTTCGCCGACGCCGTCAGCAGCGGCCTCGGCGTCGGCACCCCCGGCACCCCCGCCACCTGGCAGACCGCCCTCGACAAGTGGGGCAGCAAACGCCTCGCGACCGTGCTGAAGCCAGCGGAGCGCCTCGCCCGTGACGGCTTCACCGTCGACGAGACGTTCCGCTCGCAGACCGCCGCCAACGAGACCCGCTTCCGCTACTTCCCCGACACCGCCCGCCTGTTCCTGCCCGGCGGAAAACTCCCCGTCGTCGGCTCCACCTTCAAGAACCCCGACCTCGCCCGCACCTACGCCGAACTCGGCCGCAAGGGCACCGGCCTGATCTACCGCGGCGACCTCGGCAAGGACATCGTCCGCACCGTCAACCACCCGCCCGTGGACCCCGCCTCCGGCTGGAACGCCCGCCCCGGCGCCCTCACCACCAAGGACCTCGCCGCCTACCGCGCCAAGATCCAGGCGCCCACGAGGACGACGTACCGCGGACTCGGCGTGTACTCCATCGCGCCGTCCTCCTCCGGCGGCACCACCGTCGGCGAGGCCCTCAACATCCTGGAGAACAGCGACCTGTCGAAACTGAGCCGGGCCCAGTATCTGCACCGGTACATCGAGGCGTCCCGGATCGCCTTCGCCGACCGCGGACGCTGGGTCGGCGACCCCGCCTACGAGGACGTACCGACGAAGCAGCTGCTGTCGCAGCGGTACGCCGACTCGCGGGCCTGCCTCGTCAAGGACGACGCCGTCCTCACCAGCCCCCTCGCCCCCGGCGACCCGCGCCGCCCCGCCCGCTGCACCACCGGCGGCAGGGCCGTGCCCACCACGTACGAGGGCGAGGACACCACCCACCTCACCGTCGCCGACAAGTGGGGCAACGTCGTCGCCTACACCCTCACCATCGAACAGACCGGCGGCAGCGGCATCACCGTCCCCGGCCGCGGCTTCCTGCTCAACAACGAGCTGACCGACTTCTCCTTCGCCCCCGCCGACCCGGCCGTGCACGACCCGAACCTGCCCGGCCCCGGCAAGCGGCCCCGCTCCTCCATCTCGCCGACCATCGTGCTCGACCGGCACGACCGGCCCGTCGTCGCGCTCGGCTCGCCCGGCGGCGCCACCATCATCACCACCGTCCTGCAGACCCTGACCGGCTTCCTCGACCGGGGGCTGCCCCTCGTCGACGCGATCGCCGCGCCGCGCGCCAGCCAGCGCAACGCCGCCCAGACCGAACTGGAGCCCGGCCTGTGGGACGACACCGCGCTGCGCGGTCGACTGGAGGCCATCGGGCACTCCTTCAAGCCGAACCCGGAGATCGGCGCCGCCACCGGCGTGCAGCGGCTGCCCGACGGGCGCTGGCTCGCCGCCGCCGAGAAGGTACGGCGGGGCGGGGGCTCGGCGATGGTGGTCCGGCCGACGCGGTAGCAGCGGCGGCCGACAGCGTGGGGCCGGGGCGGCTGCGGCGCCCCGGCCCGTCCGGCGCCGGGTCCGGCCGACGTGAGGCGCGCGCCGGCGTTCCGTCCGTCAGGGGGCGGCTTGTTGTTCGGCCCTTCAGACGGCGGTCGGGGGCGGCTCGTCGTCCGGCCTGTCAGAGGGCGGTCGTGGCCGGCTCGTCCGCCGGCCTGTCAGAGGGCGGTCGCGGGCGGCTCGTCGTCCGGCCGGCTTTCCGGCTGGTCGTCCGGCCGGGGGTCCCGACGGGCCTGCGGTTGGTCCGGCCGGCCCTGCGGACGGTTCTCCGGCCGGTCCTGCCAACGGTTCTCCGGCCCGTCCTGCGGCCGGTGATCCGTGCGGAAGATTAGCCGTCCGTCCGCCACATCGACCGTGACCCGGTCGCCCTCCTTCACGCTGCCGTCCAGCAGCCGGCGCGAGAACTGGTTGTCCACCTCCCGCTGAATGGTCCGCCGCAGCGGACGCGCCCCGTACTCCGGCTCGTAGCCCCGCTCGGCGAGCCAGTCCACGGCCGCCGCCGTGAACGTCACCGTCACGCCCTGCGCGTGCAGCAGCCGCCGCGTCTTCTCCAGCATCAGATCGGTGATCTGCCGCAACTGGTCGCCGCTCAGCTGACGGAACACCACGATCTCGTCGATGCGGTTCAGGAACTCCGGCCGGAAATGCTCCCGCAGCGGCCGAAGGATCTGCTCCCGCCGCGCCTCCTCGTCCGCGTCACCGCCCGTCGACCCGAACCCGATGCCCGCGCCGCGCCGGGTGATCGCCTCCGAACCGAGATTGCTGGTCATCACCACGACCGTGTTGGTGAAGTCGACCGTGCGGCCCTGCGCGTCGGTGAGCCGGCCGTCGTCCAGCACCTGCAACAGGACGTTGAAGACGTCCGGGTGCGCCTTCTCCACCTCGTCCAGCAGCAACAGCGAGTACGGATGCCGCCGCACCACCTCCGTCAGCTGCCCCGCCTCCTCATGCCCGACGTATCCGGGCGGGGCGCCGACCAGCCGGGACACGGTGTGCCGCTCCTGATACTCGCTCATGTCGAGGCGCACCATGCGGTCCTCACTGCCGAACAGCGCCTCCGCCAGGGCCCGCGCCAGCTCCGTCTTGCCCACGCCGGTCGGACCGAGGAACAGGAAACTGCCGATCGGACGGTCGGGGCTGGCCAGTCCGGCCCGCGAGCGCAGCACCGCCTCCGCGACCGCGCCGACCGCCTCGTCCTGCCCGACGACCCGCCGGTGCAGATGCTCCTCCAGACCCAGCAGCCGTTCCTTCTCCTCCTGGGTGAGGCTCGCGACGGGAATGCCGGTCTGCCGGGACACCACCTCGGCGATCGCCTCCGCCGTGACCTCCAGGTTCTGCCCCTCGTCGGCCTCGCCGCCCCCGCTCGCCTCCGCGATCCGCTGCTTCAGCTCGGCGATCCGGTCCCGCAGCCGCGTCGCCTCCTCGTACTGCTCGTCGGCGACCGCCTGGTCCTTGTCCCTGACCAGCTGCTCCACCTCGTGCTCCATCGCCCGTACGTCGGTGCCCTTCGTACGGGCCCGCAGCCGCACCCGGGCACCCGCCTGGTCGATCAGGTCGATCGCCTTGTCCGGCAGCCGCCGGTCGGTGAGATACCGGTCCGACAGCTCCACCGCCGCGATCAGCGCCTCGTCGGTGTAGCGGACCTGGTGGTGGGCCTCGTAACGGTCCTGGAGGCCGCGCAGGATCTCGATCGTGTCCGCGACGGTCGGCTCCGGCACGAGGATCGGCTGGAAACGGCGGGCCAGCGCCGCGTCCTTCTCGATACGCCGGAACTCCTCCAGCGTCGTCGCCCCGACGACATGCAGCTCACCGCGGGCCAGCGCCGGCTTGAGGATGTTGCCGGCGTCCATGGAACCGCCCTCGCCGCCACCCCCGGCGCCGACGACGGTGTGCAGCTCGTCGATGAAGACGATCAGCCGGTCGGAGTGGGTGCGGATCTCCTCCACGATCGTGTTGAGCCGCTCCTCGAAGTCGCCCCGGTAACGGGTGCCTGCGACCACCCCGGTCAGATCGAGCGCGACCACCCGCCGCCCGATCAGGATGTCCGGTACGTCCCCGTCGGCGATGCGCTGCGCCAGCCCCTCCACCACGGCGGTCTTGCCGACACCCGCGTCACCGATGAGCACCGGGTTGTTCTTGCCGCGCCGGGACAGCACCTCGATCGTCTGCTCGATCTCCGTCTCCCGGCCGATGACCGGGTCGATACGGCCCTGCCGCGCCATGTCGGTCAGATCGCGCCCGTACTTGTCCAAGGTCGGGGTGCCCGTCGGCTGCTGGCGCTCCTGCCGGGTGCGGGAGGCCGCCTCCGGTGGCTCGGGCGGCAGATGGGAGGGGGAGAAGCGGGCCGCGTTCAGGATGTGCCCGGCGGCCGAGTCCGGGTTGGCGGCCAGGGCGCTCAGCACGTGCTCCGGGCCGATGTATCCGGTGCCGCTGGAGCGTGCCAGCTCGTGCGCGTCCAGCAGGGCGCGTTTGACGGCCGGCGTCAGGGACAGCGCGGTCGGCGGCGGTGACTCGCCCGGCGGATGCTGGACCGGCCCCGACCGCTCGTCGATCTCCGCCGCCAGGCTGTCCGGGTCGGTGCCGGAGCGGCTCAGCAGCGTGCGCGTCGGCTCGGTGGCGAGCGCGGCGCGCAACAGGTGCTCGGTGTCCAGGTCGCGGCTGCCGTGCTCGGCGGCGTACTGGGCGGCGCCCCGCACCAGCTCCCTCGCCGGCTGGCTGAGCAGGCGGCCGATGTCGATGTGGCGGGGGCCGGGGCGGGGGCCGCCGCCGAAGAAGCGGGCGAGGAATTCTCCGAAGGGGTCGCCCTCCGGGCCGTAATAGCCGCTGGTCATGGCGCTCCGTTCCTTCACTGAGACGTTCCGGAGCCGGGTAACCGGGGGTGGGGTCGCTCATGCCCACGATGTCACGGGTCGTGCCGGTGGGCATGTGCAGCCGGGGCGTGGGGCCGGGTGTGCTCGGAGGGGTCAGCGGGCCGTGAGGATGCGGGGGCCCGCATCCGTGATGGCGACCGTGTGTTCCACGTGGGCTGCTCGGCTGCCGTCGTCGGTGCGCAGCGTCCAGCCGTCGGGGGCCGCGTGGTGGCCGTCGCGGCCGCTCGCGATGACCATCGGCTCGATCGCCAGGACCGTGCCGGGCCGCAGCGGCAGTCCGCGTCCGGGCCGGCCCTCGTTCGGGACCTCCGGGTCCTCGTGCATACGGCGCCCCACCCCGTGCCCGCCGAAGCCCTGCGGGATGCCGTACCCGGCGGCCCGGCACACCGAGCCGACGGCGTGGGCGATGTCCCCGATGCGGTTGCCGACCACCGCCGCCTCGATGCCCGCCGCCAGCGCCCGCTCCGCCGTCTCGATCAGCCGCAGATCCTCCGCGCGCGGCCGGCCGACGACGAAGCTCAGCGCCGAGTCGCCCACCCAGCCGCCCAGCTCGGCACCGAAGTCGATGGAGAGCAGGTCGCCGTCGCGCAGCCGGTACGCGGTCGGGATGCCGTGCACGATCGCATCGTTCACGGAGGTGATCAGCACCGCCGGGAAGGGGGTCGGGGCGAAGGAGGGCAGGTAGCCGAGGAAGGGGGAGGAGGCCCCCGCCTCCCGCAGCACGTCGCGGGCGACCTCGTCCAGCTCCAGCAGGGAGACGCCGACGCCGGCGGCCTTCTGCACGGCGGTGAGGGCACGCGCCACGACCTGTCCGGCCTCGTGCATGGCGTCGAGGGACGCCTTCGTCTTGAGTTCCACCATGCCAATTACTATACCGGTATTAGAATGGGGTTCATGGTGCGCACCCCACTGACCCCCGAAGAGCGCGAGCGCGGCGAGCGGCTCGGCCGGCTGCTGCGCGAGGCGCGCGGCGACCGCAGCGTGAACGAGATCGCCACGCGTGCCGGGATCTCCGCCGAGACCCTGCGCAAGATCGAGACCGGCCGGGCGCCCACCCCCGCCTTCTTCACCGTGGCCGCGCTCGCGGGCGCGCTGGGGCTGTCCATGGACGAGATCGCGAGCAGGTGCACGCCGGTTCGGGTGTGACGCCCCGCCTTCCGCCGCACCGCCCCTGAAAACTCCCTGTAGCCACGCCGTAACACGACTCGTGTTGGCTACCGGTCGGAGTGCTTCCGGTCCGGACGGGAGTCTGAGCTATGGCGGTCGAACAACTCCCGGGCAGGGTGAGGGAGTTCACAAGCTGGCTGGACGGGCTGCTGAGCCGTCTCGACCAGGGCGTCGGCTGGTGCGGTGTCTTCTGGCAACGCGACCCCGACGGTATGCGGGCCTGTCTCGACGGGCGTGAGATGCCCCCGTGGGACGTGGTCGAGGCGCTGCTCGCCGACTACGCGGCGCGGTACGGCGGCCCGGCCGCCGCCGCCGAGACGGACCACGCCCGGCTGCTGCACGCCGCCGCGCTCGCCGCCCACGATGCCCGGCCCGGCGCCCGCGACGCCCTCGCGGACCGGCTCGACGTCATGCTCCGCGAGCAGAAGTACGCCTCCGAACGCGAGACCGGCCTCACCCGGCGTCTCGCCTCCACCACCGCCCCGGAGGAGATCGCCGCCCTCCGTCTCGATCTGGCCTGGGCCCGCGACGACCTCGACCGCGCCACCGCGCGCTGCGCCGAACTGCGGGCCCGGATCGCCCGGCTCGACGACCCGCTCGGCCGACGGCGGCCCGGCGCGGCCGACGGGGCTCCTGCAGCCGGCCCCAGGGCCGCGGGTCGGCGCGCCGGGGCTTCGGACGACTGGTTCGGCACCCGGCAGCCGTCCGGCCCCCGGCCCGGCGACAGCGACGGCACCCCCGGCCCTGGCGGGAGCGCGGAGACCCCCGCGGCCTCCGCCCCCGGCCAGGGCCACGACCGCGCGGCCTCCGCCCCCGGCGGCGCCCATGACTTCCCGGCCTCCGCCCCCGGCC
>NZ_JALLGL010000690.1 GCF_023072675.1 Streptomyces sp. XM83C | reverse complement strand
GAGGCGTCGATGCCGGCCTCGAGGAGGTGCGCGGTGAACGCGAAAGACGTGTACTGACTCCCCGCATCCGAATGATGAACCAGCCCCGGTCCAGCGGGAGTCCCAGCACGGTCGCGCCGCCACAGGGGGTCGTGCCCCTTGGAGTGGTGTAGGCGATCATTCGTCGGTGGCGGGCAGCAGGGTGGTCTTGTCCGGATAGAGGCTGTCCATGCTCTCGTTGGACAGGTAGCGGCGAGGGAAGGCGATCCACTCGT
>NZ_JALLGL010000689.1 GCF_023072675.1 Streptomyces sp. XM83C | reverse complement strand
AGCGTCTCATCAGGTGTGTCCTGCGTTCCACCGCCCTGCGGCCGCACCTTCGACGGCGGGATCAGCGGTTTCGCGATCTCCCACAACCCGTCCGGAACAATCCAACTCCACGTACCCCGCCCCATGACGGGTTCAACGACGCCTCACCACATAGGACACGGTCTAAGACGTCGTTTCTGATGGCGTGATCGCTCGTTGAGCCGTGCATGACGGATCTGGTGGAGCGGTTGGTGCCGGACGAGTTGTGGGTGCTGTTCCGGCGGGTGGTCCCTCCGACGGAGGTCAT
>NZ_JALLGL010000688.1 GCF_023072675.1 Streptomyces sp. XM83C | reverse complement strand
CCGCGGAGAGTTGCACGGTGGCCCGTCCTTGTTCAGGGCGCACGAGCGGTCCACCAGGGGCAACGCGGTGGCGAGCCAGGGGCGCACATCAGCCAAGACCGGCTACACCACTTCAAGGGACGCCATCTGCCTTCGCCGTGTTGGACTGAGAAAGGCCAGTCCTAAGAGGTCGTCTCATTTGGAATGCTGGGTAGTCTGCACCGTGTGGTGATGGTCGAGCGCATGGTGCCGGACGAGTTGTGGGAGCTGTTCCAGCGGGTGGTCCCACCTGCTCCATCACGGCCGCAGG
>NZ_JALLGL010000687.1 GCF_023072675.1 Streptomyces sp. XM83C | reverse complement strand
GGCTGGCCGGATGCCGACGCCTGCACCGCCGCTACGAGCGAAAGGCCGAACACTTCCTGGCCTTCGTCGGCATAGCCGCAGCCCTCATCAGCTACCGCCGACTCACCAACTGAAACAACGTCTTAGAGGTTGTCCCGTAACTGCTGGTCAGAGGTGAGATGATCTTGCTGTGGCTGGTGTGATCACGGCGTCGGAGCCCTCCTGGATAGGTCCGTTCACCGGGCTGAGCCCGCGGCAGTTCAACAAGCTGATCACCGCGCTGCGGCGTGAGGGGGCCGATCCGGTCCGCAA
>NZ_JALLGL010000686.1 GCF_023072675.1 Streptomyces sp. XM83C | reverse complement strand
GAACAACAACGACGCGACGCCTTCCCCGACTGGCTGCACACCTACAATCACCACCGCGGACACACCGCGCTGAAAGGCCAGCCACCCGCCAGCCGCGTTCCTAACCTCTCAGGGCAATACAGCTAGTTGCTGCTCGGGGCCCCATCCCGACAGAAGGGACACGCCCCGAATGAGAAGTGTGCATCGTGAAAACTGCACGTCAGGTGGGCTGGTGTGCGTAGGTGTCGGGACGCTCGGCCAGGTCCGGGGCGATAGTCCAGCGACAAGATCGTCGGTCATCAGCGGGCGACTTCC
>NZ_JALLGL010000685.1 GCF_023072675.1 Streptomyces sp. XM83C | reverse complement strand
TCCTGGCTGGCCGGATGCCGACGCCTGCACCGCCGCTACGAGCGAAAGGCCGAACACTTCCTGGCCTTCGTCGGCATAGCCGCAGCCCTCATCAGCTACCGCCGACTCACCAACTGAAACAACGTCTTAGACCGTGTCCTATGTGGTGAGGCGTCGTTGAACCCGTCATGGTGACGGCGGCCGTGGCAAGCTCCCCATAGGCGGCCATTTACCGCCCCACTGATGGCCACGGGTTTCCCCGCGTACGGCCAGTTTTCTCCCCGCTCGCCCCGAGTAGTCCCGCTCGGCGACGCTGGAG
>NZ_JALLGL010000684.1 GCF_023072675.1 Streptomyces sp. XM83C | reverse complement strand
GGGCGTATGACCTCCGTCGGCGGCACCACCCGCCGAAACAGCGCCCACAACTCGTCCGGCACCAACCGCTCCACCAGATCCGTCATGCACGGCCCAACGAGCGATCAGGCCATCTGAAACGGTGTCTAAGGCCGGCCATGTACTGAACGGCACCACTTGCCATGCCAGACACACTGAACCGCTCCGGGTCTGATGGAGGCTCGATTCCCTGAGAGGATCGAGTCATGGCACGTCCGTCCCCTTACCCTGCTGAGCTTCGCGAGCGTGCGGTGCGCATGATCGCGGAGATCCGTCCGAACT
>NZ_JALLGL010000683.1 GCF_023072675.1 Streptomyces sp. XM83C | reverse complement strand
ATGCCCAGGTCCTTGGCGACGTGCGCGATCGGCCGGCCCGTCGTGCGGACCTCGCGGACGGCCCGCTCGCGGAGCTCGTCCGGGTACTTGCGTGGTGCTGGCACTGCTCGTGGTTCTCCTTCGGTCCCGGATCATAAGCCTGGCTTCAGGGACTCCACGAATCCGGGGTCAGCTCAGTACGGCAACGCCGCGGACAATCCGTCCGGCGGGCACTGCTATCCGACCGACATGAGGGACGCGGAGTGGGCCGCGGTCCGCGAGATGATCCCGAAGCCCGCGTGGGCCGAGGGCCGGGGCGGCCG
>NZ_JALLGL010000682.1 GCF_023072675.1 Streptomyces sp. XM83C | reverse complement strand
AGGCGGACGCCGGCGAACGCAACGACCGACTGACCACCGCCGAGCACGAGGAACTGAAGCAACTCCGCAAAGAAGTAGCGGAGCTGAGGCGGGCGAACGAGATTCTGAAGGCCGCGAGCGCGTTTTTGCGGCGGAACTCGACCGTCCCCGGACGAGGCCGACCAGGTGATCGAGCACCTCAAGGACAAGGGCCTCGGGGTCGGGTTCGCCTGCCGGGTGCTGGGACTGTCGGAGTCGGCGTACTACGCGCGCAAGAAGCGGCCGAAGTCTGCCCGTCGGCTGCGTGACGAGCAGCTTAAGCCGCTG
>NZ_JALLGL010000681.1 GCF_023072675.1 Streptomyces sp. XM83C | reverse complement strand
AAGGCGACGGCGTCCACCACGCCATGCTCGGCATCGCCCGCCTGCACAACCTCACCCTCACCGGATGACAGGCAAACGAGCAGGTCAGCCTGCATGCCTCAGATCATTTACGGGACAACCTCTAGGAGCCGTGCGGTAAATCATCTCAGTCGCGGGATGGCCTGGCTGTTCGCCAGTCATCCTGCGAGGGTGAGGTTGTGCCAGGTGTGATGCGTGCTCGGCCCTTGGACAGGAGGCCGGATGAACGTCGACGGGCGCGACCCGTCAAGATCATGTGATTCCACTCGCAAGATCGTGAAGGCCGCGCCCGCATGCCATCCTGCCCGA
>NZ_JALLGL010000076.1 GCF_023072675.1 Streptomyces sp. XM83C | reverse complement strand
CCTCCGGCTCGGGGCGGGCGGGACGCTGCCGCGGCGCCGGACGCTCCGGCTGGGGGTAGCCGTAGCCGCCGGTCTGCGGGCGCTCGAACTGGCCGGTGCCGGAGGAGTCCGTACGGCCGCCCGGCAGCGCGTGCTGCCCGGTGGACGACATGTCCTGGGCGGGCGCCGGGTACTGGCCGGTGGAGCCGTTGTCGTAGGCCTGCTGGGCGGCGAACTGGCCGGTGGAGGCGTTGTCGTAGCCCTGCTGGACCGGGAACTGACCGGTGGAGGCGTTGTCGTAGCCCCGCTGGGCGGGGAACTGGCCGGTGGAGCCGTTGTCGTAGCCCTGCTGCGGCCGGCCGTCGCGACCCGCGGGGGCCGGGGTGTTCTGACCGGCCGGGGCGCCGAAGACGTCGGAGCGCACGAACTGCTCGTCGCCGCCGCGGCCGGCGGGGCTCGGCGCGTCGAAGTCCGGGCGGGCGAACTCGGAGGTGCTGCCGGGGCCCTGGCGGTCGCCGCCGATCGCCGGGAACTCCGCGGTGGCGCCGGGACCCTGCCGGTCGTCGGCGCGCGGCTCCTCGTGGCCGCGCGGGGCGTCCAGCGAGGCGCGCGGCACGGCCGGCTGCGCGGCGTCGTCGCTCCAGCTGGGCGTACGCGGCTGCGCGGGGCCGCCGGGCAGCTCGGCCCGGGCACCGCCGCGCGGCGGCAGCTGCGGCTGACGGCCGCCACGACGGCCCTGGGGCTCGGCCGGGGCCTCGGCGCCGCGCTTGCGGCGTCCGCCGCCGAACATGTCCTGGCCGGTCGCCGGGGTGTCCGCGGCCTGGAGGCCCTGCGGGGCGCCGGCGTCCTGGAAGGCCTGGTTGCCGGGCCGGCCCGTGCCGGTGCCCTGCGTGCCCTGCGCGGGGGCCGGGGCCTGACCGCCGAAACCGGCGCCGGCCGCGGCGGGACGCTGCTGCGGGGCACCCGGGCCCTGCGGGCCGCGGGCACCGCCCGGCGCACCGGGACCGCCGGGACGGCCGCCGTCACGGCCGGGCAGCGCGGCGCGCGGACCCTGGCCCGCGCCGAGCCGGCCGGCGCCCGCGGCGGCACCGGCGCCGAGCGCGCCGCCGCCCTGCTGGGCCTGGCGGCGGGCCGCCGCGGCACCGGCCGCGGCCTGCGCGGCGGCGGGACCGCCGGAGCCGCCCTGGCCGGGCTTGGCCGGGGGCTTCTTGCCGCCCTGGGCGACGTCCACGGGCAGCATGACCAGCGCGGTCGTACCGCCGGAGTCGGACGGGCGGAGCTGGATGCGGATGCCGTGGCGCTGCGACAGACGGCCGACCACGAACAGACCCATGCGGCGGGAGACGGAGACGTCCACGGTGGGCGGCGAGGCGAGCCGCTCGTTGATCGCCGCGAGGTCCTCGGGGGAGAGGCCGATACCGGTGTCGTGGATCTCGATCAGCACGCGGCCGTCGGGCAGCGCGTGACCGGTCACCTTGACCTTGGTCTGCGGCGAGGAGAACGAGGTCGCGTTCTCCAGCAGCTCGGCGAGCAGGTGCACGAGGTCGTTGACGACGCGGCCGGCGACCTCGGTCGCGGGCACGGACGCCAGCTCGATGCGCTCGTACTGCTCCACCTCGGAGGCGGCGGCGCGGAGCACGTCGACCAGCGGGACCGGGCGGGTCCAGCGCCGGCCGGGCTCCTCACCGGCGAGGACGAGGAGGTTCTCACCGTTACGGCGCATACGCGTCGCGAGGTGGTCGAGCTTGAACAGCGAGGACAGCTGGTCCGGGTCGGCCTCGCGGGACTCCAGCTCGGAGATGAGGGACAGCTGGCGCTGGATCAGACCCTGGGAGCGGCGCGAGAGGTTGGTGAACATCGCGTTGACGTTGCCCCGCAGCAGGGCCTGCTCGGCGGCGAGGCGGACCGCCTCGCGGTGCACGTCGTCGAAGGCCGCGGCCACGCGGCCGATCTCGTCGCGGGAGTGCACACCGACGGACTCCACGGACGTGTCGACGTCCTGCGGGTCGGATTCGGAGAGCTGCTTGACCAGCTCGGGCAGGCGCTCGGAGGCGACCTTGGTGGCGGTCTCCTCCAGCCGGCGCAGCGAGCGGATCATGGAGCGGGCCACGACGAACGCGCCGACCAGGGACACGCCGAGGACGAGCAGGATGAGCGCACCGGAGA
This sequence comes from Streptomyces sp. XM83C, assembly GCF_023072675.1. GTDB lineage: Bacteria > Actinomycetota > Actinomycetes > Streptomycetales > Streptomycetaceae > Streptomyces > Streptomyces thermocoprophilus. The sequence continues at coordinate 19,758 of NZ_JALLGL010000076.1, read as the reverse complement.
TGATCGCCTCGCGCTCGGACTCGGCCCGCAGGGCGCGCGCCTTCTGCTCCATCTCGTCGAGCAGCTGGTGCTCGATGTTCTTCATCTGCTGGATCTTGGTGGAGCTGTCGTCCACCCAGTCGCGGTAGGACCGCTTGTCCAGCTTCTTCAGGCCGTCCTTGCCGCTGAGCGCGCGGCTCGCGTACAGGTCGGTGGCCTCGATGGTCGGGTTGCCCTTGGTGATGGGCTTGAGGAGTTCCGCCGCGCGCTCGTTGCCGTAGATGGCCTCGAAGGTGGCGGTCTCGGAGGCCTCGGTGTCCAGCGCCGACTGGGCGTAGGCGCGGTCGTTCTCCGACAGGTCGCCGAACGTGGTGTTGTTGGCGGGGAGCGCGGCGGCGATGATCGCGCGCTGCACGGACGCGTACTCCTTGGCGGAGGAGAACGCCGCGAGGGCGCGGGTGCGCTGGATCATCTCCGGGTTGCTGGTGGCCTGGGCCATGTCCTGGGAGAGGTCCAGCAGGTGGGTGATGAGGCGGTGGTAGGCCTCGACGGTCTGGGTGGCGTTGCCCTCGGCGGAGAAGGCGGACTGCCGGATGGTGCCGAGGTTGTTCAGGTCGCGGGCGATGCCGATGACGCTGTCGCGGACGCCCTGGAGGTTGCCCTCGTTGCTCGCCTTGTCGATGGCGTCGGAGGCCTTGAGGAAGTTGGTCTTGGCCCGGTCGGTGCGGGTGCGGTAGCCGGCGACGGTGTAGTCGGAGGTGCTCTTGTGGGCGAGGGGACCGGCGGACTGGTCGCGCTCGTCCTGGAGGGCGGCGGCCAGCTCGGTGGCCTGCTTGGTCATCTCGGTCAGCAGCTTCATGTTGTCGAGCTGCTGCATGTCTTCCATGGACTCGTTGATGCGCAGGGCGCCGAGGGTGGTCGCGGCGACCACGGGCAGCGCGAGCAGCGAGACCAGACGGGTGGAGATGCGCCAGTTGCGCAGGGCTATTCGTGAGCCGGGGCCGCTGGGTCCCTTGGGCGGCTTCACCACGGGGGCGGTGGGCGGAGTGGTGCCCGGCGGCGTGGCGGACGCGCCGGGGCGTCCGGAGCGGTCGCCGGCGTCGCCGGTCGGGGCCGGGCCCGGGTTCTGGGCGTGCTGGGGCGAAGAGCTGCCGGCCATGGGGCCAGTCCCGCCGTGCGGCTCCGGCTCCGCCGAAGCGCTGCCATCCCTCTTGAAACGTCCCTGCACTAGCGTCGCAACCTCTGGACCAGGCGCCCCTCCGGGTGAACGGAAAGGGCGGTGTCGGCGTTGTGGGGAGCGTCCTGAACACGCCCCCCGGGTGGTCTTGAGTGACCGGCGCTGGCTCCCCCTTCTCGCCGCCACTCGGCGCTGTGTGCGCCCTGCGCGCCGGCTCGATCCCGCGGCGGTCCGTGGCATTCCAGCACAGTGCAGGATCTCCAACAAGGCTCGTGGACCCACCTGTGACCTCTGTGACATTTCGTGAGGGGGAAGTCACGGCGTGTGCAAAGGGATAGGGCATAAACCGGACAGATCAGAACGAGCCGTCGGGTGGTCGTCGTGTGGTGGCAGGTGTCCCAGTCGCCATGATCAGGAGCGGAATGAGAGCTTCAGGGGCGGAATGTCCCTTTCGGGGCCGCTGAACGTGAGTCTGGATTGACCGATTTGAGTCACGAATCGTGACCAAACTCACACAGACCTCATGGTCCCTCCACCCCGCACCTGGGAATGCGCACCTTTAATCTGACGCTTTACAAAAAGCAACAGTCTGGTAATGACGCGCCCGTGGGATAGGTTGATCCGGCTCAGGATCCCCCCACCGCGCCCGACACGACGAGGTTCATTTCAACAGTGAAGACGACGATGATGTTCCACAGGATCGCCAACCCGCGCCGTACGACGCTGGCCCACCTGAAGGACACCGGCGAACTCCAGACGCCGGCCCGGCCGGAGCACCCCGTCGAACTTCCGACGCAGACCGCGAACCCCAAGCGCACGATCCTCAAGGAGATCCCCGTCGCGGCCGGCTCCGCGCAGTGACCTCCCCCGGACACCGAGGGCGCCCGTCGAACGACGGGCGCCCTTCGTCGTATGTCCCGCGTTAGCCTGGAGCGTCAGACTCCAGCCAGCTCAGTGACAAGTTAAGGGGCGCAAGGATCCCGTGCGCATCGCCAGGTTCTCCATCGACGGGAACGTAGCCTTCGGCGCGGTCGAGGGCGACAAGCCGGACGAGCTCGTCCTCGACATCATCAAGGGCATCCCGTTCGCGGACCATGAGCTGTCCGGTACGAAGGTGCCGATGAGCAAGGTCAGGCTGCTGCCCCCGGTGCTCCCCAACAAGGTCGTGGCCTTCGGCCGCAACTACGCCGAGCACGCGCGCGAACTGGGCAACGAGGTCCCCGACGCGCCCTTCGCCTTCTTCAAGCCGTCCACCTCGGTGATCGGCCCCGGCGACGCCATCCAGTACCCGCCGTTCAGCGAGGACCTCCACCACGAGGCCGAGCTGGCCGTCGTCATCGGCCGCATGTGCCGCGAGGTCCCGCGCGAACGCGTCGCCGACGTGATCTTCGGCTACACCTGCGCCAACGACGTCACCGCCCGCGACGTGCAGAAGCGGGAGAAGCAGTGGGCCCGCGCCAAGGGCTTCGACACCTCCTGCCCGCTCGGCCCCTGGGTGGAGACGGACATCGACCTGAAGACCGCCTCCGACCTGACCGTCCAGCTCACCGTCAACGGCGAGCAGCGCCAGCTCGGCCGCACCAGCGAGATGATCCACTCCATCGAGGATCTGATCGTCAACATCTCCGAGGCCATGACCCTGCTCCCCGGCGATGTGATCCTCACCGGCACCCCGGCCGGAGTCGGCCCCCTCAACGTCGGCGACGAAGTCGCCGTCACCATCGAAGGCATCGGCACTCTCACCAACAAGGTTGTCAAGCGTGGCTAGCGCATCCGCCCCAGTCCGTGTCCGTTTCTGCCCCTCGCCCACCGGTAACCCCCATGTGGGCCTGGTCCGCACCGCCCTGTTCAACTGGGCCTTCGCGCGCCACCACCAGGGCACCCTGGTGTTCCGCATCGAGGACACCGACGCCGCCCGCGACTCCGAGGAGTCGTACAACCAGCTGCTCGACGCGATGCGCTGGCTCGGCTTCGACTGGGACGAGGGCCCCGAGGTCGGCGGCCCGCACGCCCCCTACCGCCAGTCGCAGCGCATGGACATCTACGCCGACGTCGCGCGCAAGCTCCTCGACGGCGGCTACGCCTACCACTGCTACTGCTCCCAGGAGGAGCTGGACAGCCGCCGCGAGGCCGCCCGCGCCGCCGGCCGGCCCTCCGGCTACGACGGCCACTGCCGCGAGCTGACCGACGAGCAGATCGCGCGGTACCAGGCCGAGGGCCGGCAGCCCATCGTCCGCTTCCGGATGCCCGACGAGACGATCACCTTCACCGACCTCGTCCGCGGCGAGCTGACCTTCACCCCGGAGAACGTCCCGGACTACGGCATCGTCCGCGCCAACGGCGCCCCGCTGTACACCCTGGTCAACCCGGTCGACGACGCGCTGATGGAGATCACCCACGTCCTGCGCGGCGAGGACCTGCTCTCCTCCACCCCCCGCCAGATCGCCCTGTACAAGGCGCTGATCGAGCTGGGCATCGCCAAGGACATCCCGCACTTCGGCCATCTGCCGTACGTGATGGGCGAGGGCAACAAGAAGCTCTCCAAGCGCGACCCGCAGTCCTCCCTGAACCTCTACCGCGAGCAGGGCTTCCTCCCCGAGGGCCTGCTCAACTACCTCTCCCTGCTCGGCTGGTCCCTCAGCGCCGACCAGGACATCTTCTCCGTCGAGGAGATGGTCGCTGCCTTCGACGTGAAGGACGTCAACCCCAACCCGGCCCGCTTCGACCTGAAGAAGTGCGAGGCGATCAACGCCGACCACATCCGCATGCTCGACGTGAAGGACTTCGCCGAGCGCTGCCGCCCCTGGCTCAAGGCCCCCTTCGCGCCCTGGGCGGCGGAGGACTTCGACGAGGCCAAGTGGCAGGCGATCGCCCCGCACGCGCAGACCCGCGTGAAGGTCCTGTCGGAGATCACCGACAACGTCGACTTCCTCTTCCTCGCCGAGCCGGTCTTCGACGAGGGCTCCTGGAACAAGGCGATGAAGGAGGGCTCGGACGCCCTGCTGCGCACCGCCCGCGAGAAGCTCGAGGCCGCCGACTGGACCTCGCCGGAGTCGCTGAAGGAGGCCGTCCTGGCCGCCGGCGAGGCGCACGGGCTCAAGCTCGGCAAGGCCCAGGCCCCGGTCCGCGTGGCCGTCACCGGCCGCACCGTCGGACTGCCCCTGTTCGAGTCCCTGGAGGTCCTGGGCAAGGAGAAGTCCCTGGCCAGGATCGACGCGGCCCTGGCGAAGCTCACCGCGTGAGCGTGCACGACCTGTGACCCCGAGGGGCGGCGGCCGGTACGGCCCCGCCCCTCGGGCGTTCTCGCGGGCACCCCGGCCTGATCCCGTCGCGGGGCGGGCTAGGGTCGCCCCATGGGGATCGAGGCCGTGGTGTGGGACGTCGACGACACGCTGTTCGACTACACGAGCGCCGACCGGGCGGGGATGAACGCGCATCTGGTCGCCGAGGGGCTGCTGGAGACGTACGCCACGGCCGAGGCGGCCCTCGCCCGCTGGAAGGAGGCCACCGAGCTGCACTGGGGCCGCTTCGCGGCGGGCGAGGTGAGCTGGGAGGGACAGCGGCGCGACCGGGTGCGCACCTTCCTCGGCGCCGAGCTGAGCGACGCCGAGGCCGATGCCTGGTTCGAGCGTTACATCGGTCACTACGAGGCCGCCTGGGCGTTGTTCCCGGACGTGCTGCCCGCCCTGGACGCCCTCGCCGGCGGCTACCGGCACGCGGTGCTGTCCAACTCCAGCCTCACCGTCCAGGACCGCAAGCTGCGCGTCCTCGGCGTGTACGACCGCTTCGAGACGATCCTTTGCGCGGCCGAGCTGGGCGTATCCAAACCCGAGGCCGCCGCCTTCCACGCCGCGTGCACGGCCCTCGGTCTCGCCCCGCACCAGGTCGCCTACGTCGGTGACCACCCGGAGATCGACGGGCGCGGCGCCGCCGAGGCCGGACTGCTGTCGGTGTGGATCGACCGTGACGGGTCCCTCACCGGCGGTGACGCGCCCCAGGGCGTCCACCGGATCGCCGGCCTCGCCGAACTCCCGGCGGTGCTCGGCGCCGATACCCGTTTTGGAGCCCGGTCGACCTTCAGGTAATGTTCTTCCTGCGCCGCCGGGGAGCGGGCCGAAAGGCCGGGACCCGGAGGAGCAGACTAGAACGAGATCCCCCGCAGGGGCTTGAGTTCCAGTGGCCTATGGTGTAATTGGCAGCACGACTGATTCTGGTTCAGTTAGTCTTGGTTCGAGTCCAGGTAGGCCAGCTCGCAGAGCTTATCTGCAAAGCCCCCGTTGTGTAGCGGCCTAGCACGCTGCCCTCTCAAGGCAGTAGCGCCGGTTCGAATCCGGTCGGGGGTACAGATCCTTCCCGCGAGGACAGCCCGGGTAGCTCCCACTGTCGTCGATGCAGGATCGCTAGGGCCCCCGTTGTGTAGCGGCCTAGCACGCCGCCCTCTCAAGGCGGTAGCGCCGGTTCGAATCCGGTCGGGGGTACTGACTGGTCTAAACCATCATTGGTCTATGGTGTAATTGGCAGCACGACTGATTCTGGTTCAGTTAGTCTTGGTTCGAGTCCAGGTAGACCAGCTCGGACCTGCGGAAACGCAGAGTCCACGCCCCCGTTGTGTAGCGGCCTAGCACGCCGCCCTCTCAAGGCGGTAGCGCCGGTTCGAATCCGGTCGGGGGTACAGAGGACGAAGGCCCTCCAGTTCGCTGGGGGGCCTTCGCCGTGTCCGGGGGCCTCGGCGGGCTCGCGGGCCGGTCGGCGTCCCCGGCGGCCCGCACACCGGCCCGCCGACCTCATTCGATGCCGTACCGCCGGGCCGTCTCCTCCGCCTGCGCCAGCCGGTGCAGCGCCTGGAGCATCGGCTCCACCAGGATCGCGCCCAGCACCGCCGTCTCCACCAGCTCCGCCTCCGACGGCTGCGTCTCCACGAAGTCCAGGTCCAGCACCGCAGCCCGGTGCATCAATCGCGCGTAGTCCAGCAGCAGTTCCGGGTCCCAGTCGTACCCCAGCCGGCGCAGGGTGGCCAGCGCCACCACCAGTGAGCGGAACGCCGGCGCCGCCGGGGCCACCATCGCGGCGTACGACCAGCCGAGCCGCTCCAGCAGCGTGCGCGCCACCTGTGTCGCCCCCTGCACGAACGCGTCCTCCGCGTCCGGCTCCGGCACCTGCGGCAGCGCCCAGGTCGCCGACCGCAGACGGCCCGTACGGCCCAGGGACTCGTCGTCGATGTGCCCCAGCACCTCCCGCACCGTCGCCACCGGCAACCCGCCCACCTGCACCATCGCCCGCACCAGCCGCAGCCGGCGCAGATGCTCCTCGTCGTACTCGGCCGTCGTGCGGTTGATCTGCCGGCCCGGCGGCAACAGCCCCTCGCGCAGGTAGTACTTGATCGTCGCGGTGGACAGCCCGCTGCGCTCGCTCAACTCGGCCAGTCGCATCCCTTGCGCTCCTTGTTGGATACCGGCACTATCCAAGCATGAGCCCGAAACGTGCAGGAGTGAGCCGCGCCACCGCGGACGCCACCGGCGAGGTGGTCGTCCTGCTGATCGGCATGCGGATCAATCGGTTCTGGGCGGTGCACGAATGGCTGCCCGTGCTGCTCGCCATGCCCCGGATGCTGGCCGAGCTGAAGAAGGCCCCCGAGCGGGGACTGCTCTCCCATGTGCTGCTCACGGCCTCCCCGCGGACGTACTACGTGGTCCAGTACTGGGAGTCCAAGGAGAAGCTGTACGCCTACGCGACCGCCCCCGACGGCCTGCACCACCGCGTCTGGGCGCTGATCAACCGCAAGGAGAAGGGCGGACGGCTCGCGGGCGGGGTCGGCCTCTGGCACGAGGCGTACATCGTGCCGGAGGGCAACTACGAGGCGATCTACGCGGACATGCCGCCCTTCGGGCTGGCCGCGGCGCACGGGCAGGTGCCGCTGGAGCGGCGCGGCCGGTTCGCCAGGGACCGGTTCGCGTACCGCTCCGGGGCGGCGGCGGAAAGAGTCGACGAAGCCGGCTGACCGGGGGGAGTGGCGGAGGGCCTGTCGCGGCGTTGGGGCAGGCCCTCCGCACCACCACGGATCGGTCAGCCGGAGCGGCGCAGGGCCTCCGACAGGCGAGCCGCCGCGTCGATGACGGCCTGCGCGTGCATACGGCCGGGGTGACGCGTCAGACGCTCGATCGGGCCCGACACCGACACGGCGGCCACCACGCGGTTGGACGGGCCGCGCACCGGCGCCGAGACGGACGCCACGCCCGGCTCGCGCTCGCCGATCGACTGCGCCCAGCCGCGGCGCCGTACGCCCGACAGGGCCGTCGCCGTGAAACGGGCGCCCTGCAGACCGCGGTGCAGCCGCTCCGGTTCCTCCCACGCCATGAGGATCTGCGCGGACGAGCCGGCCTTCATCGTGAGCGTCGAACCGACCGGGACCGTGTCCCTGAGCCCCGACAGCCGCTCCGCCGCGGCGACACAGATACGCATGTCGCCCTGCCGACGGTAGAGCTGCGCGCTCTCGCCCGTGACGTCACGGAGGTGGGTGAGCACCGGGCCCGCCGTCGCCAGCAGCCGGTCCTCACCGGCCGCCGCGGCCAGTTCTGCCAGACGCGGGCCGAGAATGAACCGGCCCTGCATGTCCCGTGCCACCATGCGGTGGTGTTCCAGCGCCACGGCCAGGCGGTGGGCCGTGGGTCGTGCCAGTCCGGTGGCCGTGACCAGACCCGCGAGGGTGGCCGGACCGGACTCCAGAGCGCTCAGGACGAGGGCCGCCTTGTCCAGAACGCCGACGCCGCTACTGTTGTCCATGCAACGATACTCGCGTCTCACTCTGTGAAACGCAAGTACGTATTTCCGTGGAACGCGCCACTCTGGAGGCGCGAAGGCACAGCGGCCCGCGGATCAACGGGCCTGGTGGCGGCCGTCCGGACGCAGGGCGCGGACATCCGCCGCCTCAAGATCTCTAGTTGGGTCGGCGGACAAGATCCCCGGCCGGAGGGAAAGCGATGGGTAGGACACTCGCGGAGAAGGTCTGGGACGACCACGTCGTCCGGCGCGCCGAGGGCGAGCCCGACCTCCTCTACATCGATCTGCACCTGCTGCACGAGGTGACCAGCCCGCAGGCCTTCGACGGCCTCCGCAAGAGCGGACGCAAGGTGCGCCGCCTCGACCTCACCATCGCGACCGAGGACCACAACACCCCGACCCTCGACATCGACAAGCCCATCGCCGACCCCGTCTCCCGCGCCCAGTTGGAGACGCTGCGCAAGAACTGCGCCGAGTTCGGGGTACGGCTGCACCCGCTCGGCGACGTCGAGCAGGGCGTCGTGCACGTCGTCGGCCCCCAGCTGGGCCTGACCCAGCCCGGTATGACCGTGGTCTGCGGCGACTCCCACACCTCCACGCACGGCGCCTTCGGCGCGCTGGCGTTCGGCATCGGCACCTCGCAGGTCGAGCATGTGCTGGCCACCCAGACTCTGCCCATGGCCCGCCCCAAGACCATGGCGATCACCGTCGACGGCGAGCTGCCCGAGGGCGTCACCGCCAAGGACCTGATCCTGGCGATCATCGCGAGGATCGGCACCGGCGGCGGCCAGGGCTACGTCCTGGAGTACCGCGGCTCCGCCATCGAGAAGCTCTCGATGGAAGCCCGCATGACCATCTGCAACATGTCCATCGAGGCCGGCGCCCGCGCGGGCATGATCGCCCCCGACGAGACCACGTTCGCCTACCTCAAGGACCGCCCGCACGCCCCGCAGGGCGCCGACTGGGACGCGGCCGTCGAGTACTGGCGGACGCTGCGCACCGACGACGACGCCGAGTTCGACGCCGAGGTCGTGATCGACGCCGCCGAACTGTCGCCGTTCGTCACCTGGGGCACCAACCCCGGCCAGGGCGCGCCGCTTTCGGCGAACGTCCCCGACCCGGCTTCGTACGAAGACGCCTCGGAGCGCCTGGCCGCCGAAAAGGCCCTGGAGTACATGGGGTTGGAGGCCGGTCAGCCGCTGCGCTCCATCAAGGTCGACACGGTCTTCGTAGGCTCCTGCACCAACGGCCGCATCGAGGACCTGCGCGCCGCCGCCGAGATCCTGAAGGACCGCAAAGTCGCCGACGGCGTACGGATGCTGGTCGTCCCCGGCTCCGCGCGGGTGGGTCTGCAGGCCGTCGCCGAGGGCCTGGACGTCGTCTTCAAGGAGGCCGGCGCCGAGTGGCGGCACGCGGGCTGCTCCATGTGCCTCGGCATGAACCCGGACCAGCTGGCGCCGGGCGAGCGTTCCGCCTCCACCTCCAACCGCAACTTCGAGGGCCGGCAGGGCAAGGGCGGCCGTACCCACCTGGTATCGCCGCAGGTCGCGGCCGCCACGGCGGTCCTGGGCCATCTGGCCTCCCCGGCCGACCTCACCGACGCCGCCACCCGTACGCCCGCTGGAGTCTGATCAGTCATGGAAGCTTTCACCACGCACACCGGCCGGGCCGTCCCGCTGCGCCGCTCCAACGTCGACACCGACCAGATCATCCCTGCTCACTGGCTGAAGAAGGTCACGCGGGACGGGTTCGAGGACGGGCTGTTCGAGGCCTGGCGCAAGGACCCCGAGTTCGTCCTCAACCGGCCCGAGCGGCAGGGCGCCACGGTGCTGGTCGCCGGCCCCGACTTCGGCACCGGCTCCTCCCGTGAGCATGCCGTCTGGGCGCTCCAGAACTACGGCTTCAAGGCCGTGATCTCCTCCCGCTTCGCCGACATCTTCCGCGGCAACTCGCTGAAGAACGGCCTGCTCACGGTCGTTCTGGAGCAGAAGACCGTGGACGCGCTGTGGGCGCTGACCGAGGCCGACCCCACGGCCGAGGTCACGGTGGACCTTCAGGCGCGCGAGGTGCGCGCCGAGGGCATCACCGCCTCCTTCGAGCTGGACGAGAACTCCCGCTGGCGGCTGCTGAACGGCCTCGACGACATCTCCATCACGCTGCGGAACGAGGCGGACATCGCCGCGTACGAGCAGAAGCGTCCGTCGTACAAGCCGCGCACGCTGCAGGTCTGAACCAAGTCGCCCGGCGTTCCCCGGACGGCGGCACCGGATCCGGCCGGATCCGGTGCCCCGGAAGGCCGGACGCAGGGCGACTTTCGGCCACCGCGACACCCCTTCTGTACCCCCGATCGAGCCCGATCGGGGGTACAGGCGTGTCTGGGCCCGTACGGCCGTGCGCGCCATGTCGCCGATCCCCAACTCCCCTTCTGGCGTGCGAAGTTGCCGTCCCGCCCGAGGCCTCTGGGCGCTGCTTCGCATGGTGTCGGAACGCCCGTACGAGGCGGCAGTTGCCCCCTGGGCGGGCGACAACTCGCCCCAGATGGCACAATCTGTGCATGGGACACGACGGCCAACTCGAGCTCTACGCGGCAGTCGCGGACCGACTCAAACAAGCGCACGCCTCAGTGCGCGCACTGCAAGTCCCGGAGAGCGTACGGATGGCGCTGACCCGGAAGCTGCTGGTCATTACGGCCGCGGCCAAACACGATCTCGCCGGTGCGGCAAGGCGTCTGGAGGGGTTCATGGCGGACCTGGACGCGGGGCGGCTCCCTGAAGAGGACCGCTGATCACGTCCGAGACAGCCGAGTTCGTTGCGGCGCACGGGTGATAAGCCCGTTTCGTGTTTGATTTGCGGTATATATCTGCCTAACGTGCGAAAAAGCTTGAACACTTTCGTTCGGGCAATGTCTCCGAAGGGGAAGACGTGAACAAGGCGCAGCTCGTAGAAGCGATTGCCGACAAGATGGGTGGCCGCCAGCAGGCCGCCGATGCTGTCGACGCGGTCCTGGACGCCATCGTCCGCGCGGTCGTCGCTGGTGACCGGGTCTCGGTCACCGGGTTCGGTTCCTTCGAGAAGGTCGACCGCCCCGCCCGCTACGCCCGCAACCCCCAGACGGGCGAGCGGGTTCGGGTCAAGAAGACGTCCGTTCCGCGTTTCCGCGCCGGACAGGGCTTCAAAGACCTGGTCAGCGGGTCGAAGAAGCTCCCGAAGGGTGACATCGCCGTCAAGAAGGCCCCCAAGGGCAGCCTGAGCGGCGGGGCCACCGCCACGGTCAAGAAGGCCGCCGCGAAGAAGGCCACCACCAAGACGGCCGCCGCCAAGAAGACCACGGCGAAGAAGACCACCGCCAAGAAGACCACGGCAGCCGCGAAGAAGACCACCGCCAAGAAGGCCCCGGCGAAGAAGACCACCGCCGCCGCCAAGAAGACCAGCGCGGCGAAGAAGACCGCCACCGCGAAGAAGACGGCGGCCAAGAAGGCCCCGGCGAAGAAGGCGACCGCCAAGAAGGCCCCCGCCAAGAAGTCGACGGCTCGCAAGACCACCGCCAAGAAGACCACCGCCCGCTGAACCGCGGACCGCAGGGACACTCACGCGCCGGGCCGGACTCCCCAGGGAGCCCGGCCCGCGGTGTGCCCGGGGAACGTGCGGGGACCGGCCCGCCGCCGGGCCGCGCGGGCCAAGGGCCCAGGGGCGGGAGCGTCAGAACGTCTGGAGCGTGACCAGGGTGACCCTGCGGGACGCACCCTCGCCCTGTGTCTCGATGCGCACCCGCTGCCCGGGACGCAGCAGCCGCAGCCCGCCCGCGTCGAAGGCCTGCGCGTCGAAGGGGACAGGGGTGCCGTCGTCGAGCAGCACCTGTCCGGAACGGGTGTCCGGGTCGTACGTGTATGCGGTCGCCTGCATGCGCCGAGCCTACTGCGCCCGAAGGGGCACCCGCCGCGATCCCGCAACGCCCCGGCCCTGCACCGCCCCGTCGCCTCGGCCCAGCAGCGCCCGGAACCAGCCGAAGGGCTCCGGCCCGCCCCCTCAGCAGCCCTGCGCCGCCAGTCCCGCCGACGCCGCCGCCGTGTGCGGACCCACGCCCAGTGCCAGCGCCGCCCTGAGGTCGTCGCCCGTGTCCACGTCCCGGCGCACGGAATCCACCCCGGCCGGCGACAGTTCCACCGCCCCCGACCGCCGGTGCCGTACCCGGGAATCCGCGCCGAACTCCGGCCGCAAAGCGTGACCGGGCGCCGCCGACAGGAACGTCGTGCCGATTTCCGGTGCGTCCGGCAGGAAAGCGCGCGGGAATTCCCCGGCCGCCTCCAGCACACGCGCCAATTCCGCCGGCCGCAGCGCCGGAAGATCCGCGTTGAGGGCGGCCACCGCCCCGCCGGGGCGTCCGGCGCGTACGACCGCCTCGGCGTGCGCCAGTGCGACGTTCAGCCCGCCGCCCGGCTCGTCGGCGACGATCCGCGCGCCCAGCTCCGCCAGCGCGCGACCTGCCCGCGCGTCCCCCGTGACGACCGCCACATCCCGCACCCCCGGCGCGGCCAGCGCCGCGGCCACCGTGTCCTGCGCGAACGCCAGCGCCAGACCCGGGCGCGTATCGCCGGGCGCCGTGTCCGCGAGTCGGCTCTTGGCCTGCGCCAAGGGCTTCAAGGGGATGACCAAGGTCCACTGCACCGACGTACCGCCCCTTCCGTGTCGCGGCCATTGTCACCCAGCTGTCACCGGGACGATCCGGCAGCCGGGACGGCGGGGCGTACGGTGTTCTCGACAGACCGGCGGCCTGGGGCGACACTTGTGCGGCCCCCGGGCCCCCGGTGGCAGCTCGACAGGAAGGTGTTCGCGTGCCCCGCCGCAGAATCGGCTTCTGGTACCGCTTCGCCGCAGTGATCTGCAAACCCCCGCTGGTGGCTCTGCTCAAGCGGGACTGGCGCGGAATGGAGCACATTCCGGCCGAGGGCGGATTCATCACCGTGGTGAACCACAATTCGCACGTCGACCCCTTCGCGTACGCGCACTTCCAGTACAACACCGGACGGGTTCCGCGTTTTCTGGCGAAGAGCGGGCTTTTCAAGAAGGGCTTCGTCGGCGCGGCGATGCGCGGCACCGGGCAGATCCCCGTCTACCGCGAGTCCACCGACGCCCTCAGCGCGTTCCGCGCCGCCATCGAGGCCGTCGAGCGCGGTGAGTGCGTCGCCTTCTACCCCGAGGGCACCCTCACCCGCGACCCCGACGGCTGGCCCATGACCGGCAAGACCGGCGCCGCCCGTGTCGCCCTCCAGACCAAATGCCCGGTCATCCCGGTCGCCCAGTGGGGCTGCAACGAACTGCTGCCGCCGTACGCCAAGAAGCCGAACCTCCTGCCGCGCAAGACGCACCACGTCCTCGCCGGCCCGCCCGTGGACCTCTCCCGGTTCTACGACCAGGAGATGACCGCGGAGGTCCTCAAGGAGGCCACCGAGGCCATCATGGACGCCATCACCCGCCAGCTGGAGGAGATCCGCGGCGAGAAGGCGCCCGAGACGCGGTACGACCCGCGCCGTGAGCGCATCGAGCAGCGCCGCCGCACCGAGCAGCAGGCCAGGGACCGGGCCAAGGGCCCGGCCCGCGGCGAGACCCAGACACGCACCGAGACACCCGGCACGCGGGCGGAAGGGCAGGGCACGTGAGCACACCCGTCCGGGCCGCCGTCATGGGCACCGGCTCCTGGGGGACCGCCTTCGCCATGGTCCTCGCCGACGCCGGCTGCGACGTCACCCTGTGGGCGCGCCGCGCCGAGGTCGCCGACGCGGTCAACTCCACCAGGACCAACCCCGACTACCTGCCGGGCGTCGAACTCCCGGAGAACGTCCGCGCCACCGCCGACGCGGCCGAGGCCCTCGCCGACGCCGACTTCACCGTCCTCGCCGTGCCCTCGCAGACCCTGCGCGCCAACCTCGCCGCCTGGACGCCGCTGCTCGCGCCGGGCACCGTGCTCGTCTCCCTGATGAAGGGCGTCGAACTCGGCACCACCATGCGGATGAGCGAGGTCATCGCGGACGTCGCCAAGGCCGGCCCCGAGCGGGTCGCCGTCGTCACCGGGCCCAACCTGGCCCGCGAGATCGCCGCGCGGATGCCCGCCGCCGCCGTCGTCGCCTGCACCGACGAGGCCGTCGCCCAGCGCCTCCAGGCCGCCTGCCACACGCCGTACTTCCGGCCGTACACCAACACCGACGTCGTCGGCTGCGAACTGGGCGGCGCCGTGAAGAACGTCATCGGCCTCGCCGTCGGCATCGCGGACGGCATGGGCCTCGGCGACAACGCCAAGGGCTCCCTCATCACCCGCGGCCTCGCCGAGACCACCCGGCTCGGTCTCGCCATGGGCGCCGACCCGCTCACCTTCTCCGGTCTCGCCGGCCTCGGCGACCTCGTCGCGACCTGCTCCTCGCCGCTGTCGCGCAACCACACCTTCGGCACCAACCTCGGCAAGGGCATGACCCTCCAGGAGACCATCGCGGTCACCAAGCAGACCGCCGAGGGCGTCAAGTCCTGCGAGTCGGTGCTGGATCTGGCCCGTCGGCACGGCGTCGACATGCCGATCACCGAGACGGTCGTCGCGATCGTCCACGAGGGCAAGCCCCCGGTGGTCGCCGTGAAGGAGCTGATGTCGCGCAGTGCGAAGCCCGAGCGACGCTGAGCGAGCAGGCGGCGCCGGACGCTGACTCGCGCCCTACGGACGGGTACGCTCATCGCGATATGAGCACCGAGAACCTCCCCCAGAGCCCTGAGCAGCAGCCCCGCAAGCCGCGTGTGGCCGTCGTGTTCGGTGGGCGCAGCTCCGAACACGGGATCTCCGTGGTCACCGCCGGCGCCGTCCTCAAGGCCATCGACCGGACGAAGTACGACGTCCTGCCGATCGGCATCACTCAGGACGGCCGGTGGGCGCTCACGGCCGACGAACCGGAGCGCATGGCGATCAGCGATCGCCGTACGCCCCGCGTCGAGGAGCTCGCCGAGTCCGGCGAGGGCGGCGTGGTGCTCCCCGTCGACCCCGCCAGCCGCGAGGTCGTCTACAGCGAACCCGGCTCCGTGCCCAAGGCCCTCGGCGAGGTCGACGTGGTCTTCCCGGTGCTGCACGGCCCCTACGGCGAGGACGGCACCCTCCAGGGCCTCCTCGAGCTGTCCGGCGTGCCGTACGTGGGCTCGGGGGTGCTCGCCTCGGCCGTCGGCCAGGACAAGGAGTACATGAAGCGGGTGTTCACCTCCTTCGGGCTCAAGGTCGGCCCGTACGTGGTGATCCGGCCCCGCGAGTGGCAGCAGGACGAGTCCGCCGCCCGCAAGAAGATCGTCGACTTCGCCGGTGAGCACGGCTGGCCGCTGTTCGTGAAGCCCGCCCGCGCCGGCTCCTCCATCGGCATCACCAAGGTCGACGACCTGTCCGGTCTGGACGAGGCGATCGCCGAGGCGCAGCGGCACGACCCGAAGATCCTCGTGGAGGCCGCACTGCGGGGCCGTGAGATCGAGTGCGGTGTCCTGGAGTTCGAGGACGGCCCGCGTGCCTCCGTACCGGCGGAGATCCCGCCGCCGGACGCGCACGCCTACTACGACTTCGAGGCCAAGTACATCGACTCCACGCCCGGCATCGTCCCGGCGCCGCTCACCGACGAGGAGACCGCGGAGGTACGGCGGCTCGCGGTGGAGGCGTTCGAGGCGGCGTCCTGCGAGGGTCTGGTCCGCGCGGACTTCTTCCTCACCGAGGACGGCGAGTTCGTGATCAACGAGATCAACACGATGCCCGGTTTCACGCCGATCTCCATGTACCCGCAGATGTGGCAGGCGACCGGCATCTCCTACCCGGAGCTGGTGGACCGCCTCGTCCAGGCGGCACTGCGCCGCTCCACCGGACTGCGCTGAACCGTTCCGGCGCCGGACACGACTAGTCGGCGATCCCTTCGGGGATCGCCTTCTTCACGGCCGGCGCCAGGTCCACCAGAGGGGCCATGCCGTTCTCGACGCGGGCGGCGGGGATCGTCACCTCGACGTACGCCTTCCGCAGCGTCGTGGTGAACCGGAACGAACCGTCCCGCTGCTTCTGCAACAGCCAGCCGACGCCGTCCACCTCGACGCCGTCGGCGTCCTCGTCGTTCATCTCGGCGGGCCGTTCCACACCGCAGCGCAGTATGATCGCCGGGTCCCCCCACCCCGCGGTCAACGCGGACGCGGGCGCGGGATCCCGGCGGTCCTGACCGTCCACCTCGGACGGCAGAGCCCGGTCCAGGTTCCGGCACAGCCCGGATGCCTCGGCCCCCGGCGAGGGAACCGCAGCCGCCGCGCTGTCGTCTGCCGTTGAGCAGCCCGCGGTGGCGACCAGCAGGACGAGCGCGGGCAGGCCGAGGGGCCGGTGACGGAAAATGCTCACCGGCCAAGGGTAGACGGGGGCTACAGATGAACGACCGGGCAGGTCAGGGTGCGGGTGATGCCGTCCACTTGCTGGACCTTGGCGACCACCATGCGGCCCAGGTCGTCGACGGTGTCGGCCTGGGCCCGGACGATGACGTCGTACGGTCCTGTGACGTCCTCGGCCTGGATGACTCCAGGGATCTTGCTGATCGTGTCGGCGACGGACGACGCTTTGCCGACTTCCGTCTGGATCAGGATGTACGCCTGTACCACGGAACCTCCAGGGCGGCCACGAGGATCATGTGGGGAAAAGGAACGCCACGGTATCGCGTCGCCGGTCGCCACGGGGAGACCCGCGGGACCCGGCACCCGCGTGCCGGGGTGCACAGGCACCGGAAACCGGCGGTCCCGGCGGCCGTCACAACGACCGTATCGAGGACACTGGTCGTGCGCGACCGGGATCGGACAGAGGCAGAAGGGGAGCAAGGGCGATGAAGGGCACTGTTGGTGAGCTCGGGGAGTTCGGGCTCATCAGGGAGCTCACCTCCCGTCTCACCACCACCCCGGCGGTCCGGGTGGGCCCCGGCGACGACGCCGCGGTGGTGGCCGCGCCCGACCGCCGGGTCGTGGCCAGCACCGACATCCTCGTGGAGGGCAGGCACTTCCGCCGCGACTGGTCCACGGCCTACGACGTCGGCCGCAAGGCCGCCGCGCAGAACCTCGCCGACATCGCAGCGATGGGCGCCGTGCCCACCGCGCTGCTGCTCGGCCTGGTCGTCCCCGCCGAACTGCCCGTGACCTGGCCGACGGAGCTGATGGACGGGCTGCGCGACGAGTGCCAGGTCGCGGGGGCCGCCGTCGTCGGCGGTGACGTCGTACGCGGTGAGACCATCACCGTGTCCATCACCGCGCTCGGCGACCTGCGCAACCAGGAGCCCGTCACGCGCGCCGGCGCCCAGCCCGGCGACCTCGTCGCCGTCACCGGCTGGCTCGGCTGGTCCGCCGCCGGGTACGCCGTGCTGTCCCGCGGCTTCCGCTCGCCGCGCGCCTTCGTCGAGGCCCACCGCCGCCCCGAGCCGCCCTACCACGCGGGTCCGGCCGCCGCCGCGCTCGGCGCCACCGCGATGTGCGACGTCAGCGACGGGCTCATCGCCGACCTCGGGCACATCGCCGAGGCCAGCAAGGTCCGTATCGACATCCGCTCCGGCGCGATCGACATCCCCACCCAGATGAACGACATCGGGCAGGCCGTCGGCGTGGACCCGCTGCAATGGGTGCTGACCGGCGGCGAGGACCACGCGATCGTCGCGACGTTCCCGCCCGACGTGAAACTGCCCGCCCGCTGGAAGGTCATCGGCGAGGTCCTCAACCCCTCCGCGCTGCCCCAGGTCA
Source organism: Streptomyces sp. XM83C (assembly GCF_023072675.1). Classification (GTDB taxonomy): domain Bacteria; phylum Actinomycetota; class Actinomycetes; order Streptomycetales; family Streptomycetaceae; genus Streptomyces; species Streptomyces thermocoprophilus. The sequence continues at coordinate 2,066 of NZ_JALLGL010000076.1, read as the reverse complement.
CCGTGGACGGCGCCCCCTGGACCCGCAAGGGCGGCTGGGACCACTTCGGGGACATCGAGTCGTGACCGCCCCGCCCCGCGTCCTCACCGTCGCCGGCTCCGATGCCGGCGGCGGCGCCGGCATCCAGGCCGACCTGAAGACCATGCTCGCGCTCGGCACCCACGGCATGAGCGTGATCACCGCGGTCACCGCGCAGAACTCCCTCGGCGTGCAGGGCGCGTGGGAGCTGCCCGCCGACGCCGTCCGCGCCCAGTACCGCAGCGTCGTCGACGACATCGGCGTCCAGGCCGTGAAGACCGGAATGCTGGCCTCCGCCGAACTCGTCCGCACCGTCGCCGAGTTGATCGCCGCGACGGACGCCCCGGCGGTCGTCGACCCGGTCGGCGTCTCCAAGCACGGCGACCCGCTTCTCGCCGCCTCCGCGCTGGACTCGGTCCGCACCGCGCTGCTCCCGGCGGCCACCGTCGCCACCCCCAACCTCGACGAGGTCGCGCAACTCACCGGCGTCCGTGTCGAGTCCGAACGGGACCTGCGCAAGGCCGCGGACGCGATGCTGGGGTACGGGCCGCGGTGGGTGCTGATCAAGGGCGGCCATCTCGCGGGGGACGCCGTGGACCTGCTGACCGACGGCTCCGAGGAGCACTGGCTGCGCGCACCCCGCCACGACAACCGGCACACCCACGGCACCGGCTGCACCCTCGCCTCCGCCGTGGCGTGCGGGCTCGCCAAGGGCCTGACAGTGCCGGAGGCGGTCACCGAGGCGAAAGAGTACGTCACCGGCGCCATCGCGGCCGGGTTCGCCCTCGGTGCCGGGATCGGCCCGGTCGATCACGCGTGGCGGACCCGGCGGGACGGCTGAGCGCGGGGGCATGCAAAAAGCCGGTCCACACTCGGTGGACCGGCTCGATGCTGACCGGGCAGTGGCCGCGCGATGATGGGGGTCCCCCCTGCTCGAGCGGAGCCGAGAGCCTGGGGGGTGAGCGTCAGCGCGAGACCTTGCCGGCCTTGATGCACGAGGTGCAAGCGTTCACGCGCTTCGGCGTCCCGCCGACCACGGTACGCACACGCTGGATGTTCGGGTTCCAGCGACGGGACGTACGGCGGTGCGAGTGCGAGATGTTGTTGCCGAAGCCCGGCCCCTTGCCGCAGACGTCGCAGTTGGCAGCCACGGGTCACTCCAAAGACTTCAGATGCACTTACGGTCGATCCCGGCATGCCGGGATCGCGATCCCAGGACTTTAGTCGACCTGAGACCGGAGTGGCGTTGCCAGGGGAAATACGCCCGATCGGATCGGGCAACCGGAGCAGCATACAACGACTGCGCCAGTACAACGAAACTACCATGGCAGCTCAGAGGCCCGCCCCCGGCCCTCTTCCGGAGGGCACCACCCCGAGGTCTACGCTGCGTCCCACGTCCGGAGCTCAAGGAGGCGCAGGTGGCGCAGGTGCCGCAGACATTCTTCGATGCTCTCGCGGTGCGCACCTGGTGCGGCCTCGCACTGGACGCGCTCGGGCGGGCCCGCGAGGAGATCGACGCGATCAACGTCTACCCCGTCGCCGACGGGGACACCGGCACCAACCTGTACTTCACCGTGGAGTCCGCAGCGGCGGCCGTCGAAGCCGTGTTCGCCGGGTACGAGACCGCCGGCGCCGGCCCCTCGCTCACCGACGCCGTCCGGGCCATGGCCCACGGCGCGCTGATCGGTGCCCGCGGCAACTCCGGGACGATCCTCGCCCAGCTCCTGCGGGGCATGGCCCAGGTCCTCGCCGACACCGCCCCCGCCGACGGGCGGGCCCTGCGCCTCGCCCTGCGCCGCGCCGCCGACTCCGCCCGGCAGGCCGTCGCCCATCCCGTCGAGGGGACCGTCCTGACCGTCGCCTCCGCCGCCGCCGAGGCCGCCGACCGGGCCGACGGCGACTGCGGGACCGTGGCCCGCGCCGCCTACGAAGGCGCCCGCACCGCCCTCGCCGCCACGCCCGGGCAGCTGGCCGCGCTGGAACGCGCCGGGGTCGTGGACGCGGGCGGGCGGGGGCTCGTGGCGGTGCTGGCGGCGCTGGTGGAGACG
>NZ_JALLGL010000680.1 GCF_023072675.1 Streptomyces sp. XM83C | reverse complement strand
AGTACGGGAAGCGGGAGGAGCAGCCGATGCCGGAGACGAAGACGATGTTCTCCTTCGCCAGCCCCAGCTCCGGCATGAAGCCCTGCACGGCGGCGAGGATCGCGTAGTCACCGCAGCCGGGGCACCACCGGGTCTCCTGGTCGGACTTGAAGTCCTTCGCGGTCAGGGGCTTCGGGGTCAGGGCGAGTTCAGTCCTCACGGAGCATCTCCTGGAGTGCGTCGGCGAGCTGTTCCGCCTTGAACGGCATGCCGTTGACCTGGTTGTACGAGCGGGCGTCGACCAGGTATTTCGCCCGGATCAGCGTGGCGAGCTGGCCGAGGTTCATCTCCGGGATCACGACCTTGTC
>NZ_JALLGL010000679.1 GCF_023072675.1 Streptomyces sp. XM83C | reverse complement strand
TTGCTGTGGCTGGTGTGATCACGGCGTCGGAGCCCTCCTGGATAGGTCCGTTCACCGGGCTGAGCCCGCGGCAGTTCAACAAGCTGATCACCGCGCTGCGGCGTGAGGGGGCCGATCCGGTCCGCAAGGGCCGGCCGTGGTCGCTGCCGTTGGAGGACCGGGTGCTGCTGGTGGCCGCGTACTGGCGAACCAACCTCACCCTGCGTCAACTTGGCCCGCTGTTCGGCGTCTCGAAGTCGGCGGCCGACCGGATCGTCGCCCACCTCGGGCCGGCTCTCGCCCTCCAGCCCCGGCGACGGTTCCGCAAGGAGACCGTGCTCATCGTGGACGGCACGCTGGTGCCCACCC
>NZ_JALLGL010000678.1 GCF_023072675.1 Streptomyces sp. XM83C | reverse complement strand
CTCCACTCCTCCCTCGACTACGTACCGCCCGCCGAGTACGAACGCGAGTGGTGGCGACAACAGGAAGCCACCCCGCAGTCCGCCTGAAACAAGATCACCGGACTCTACGAAACTCGGGGCAGCTCATTTCGCGTTCACCGCACACCTGATCGAGGCCGGCATCGACGCCTCGATCGGCACCGTCGGCGACGCCTTGGACAACGCCCTCATGGAATCCCAGATCGGCCTCTACAAGACGGAGTTGATAAAGCCGCGCAGGCCCTGGCACGGCCTGGCCGACGTTGAACTCGCCACCGCGGAATGGGTCGACTGGTTCAACAACCAGCGCCTCCACACAGCGATCGGCGACATCCCGCCCCACGAGCACGAGAC
>NZ_JALLGL010000677.1 GCF_023072675.1 Streptomyces sp. XM83C | reverse complement strand
GGAAGTCGCCCGCTGATGACCGACGATCTTGTCGCTGGACTATCGCCCCGGACCTGGCCGAGCGTCCCGACACCTACGCACACCAGCCCACCTGACGTGCAGTTTTCACGATGCACACTTCTCATTGGCAGAGCCTGAAGGATGCCTACGACCTCACCGTCGATGACCTCCATACCTACTACGTCTCAACCGGCACAACGTATCTGCTCGTCCACAATACGGATGGGGCGTGCCCGAAGTGGGTAGCGGACAATGAACCGCTCCGGGATCGGTGGAGGCTCTATGTGTTGACTCCAGCCACCGGTTGGGGCTGGTGTTGAGCGTAGTAGTTGGTCTCGTATTCGTGGGGCGGGGTGTCTCCGATCGCGCTGTGGAGC
>NZ_JALLGL010000075.1 GCF_023072675.1 Streptomyces sp. XM83C | reverse complement strand
GGCCGCCGCAGGCATCAGGGGCGCGGGGAACTGCGCGAACACCCCCACCGGCCCGCAGGTGGAAACGATGCCGCAGGCACACACAAGGGGCGCGGGGAACTGCGCGACCAGCCCCCACCGGCCCGCGATGAACAACGAAACCGCACGCACCCCGAAAGGGGCGCGGGGAACTGCGCACAAGGGCGTCACCGGCACGCCGGTGAAAAGGGGCGCGGGGAACTGCGCACCCCCGGCGTCACCGGCACGCCGGTGGCAAAAGGGGGCGCGGGGAACTGCGCGAAGGGGGTTACGCCGGGCCCGTCCGGCGTCCGAGCGCCTCGGCCCGTACACGCGCGCAGCTACGGCTGATCAGGCGCGACACGTGCATCTGCGAGATGCCGAGCCGGTCGGCTATCCGGCTCTGCGTCATGTCCTCGAAGTACCGCATGTACAGGATCGCCCGCTCCCGCTCGGGCAGATGCCGCAGCCCCTCCTTCGCGGACTCCCGGTCGACGACGACGTCGTACGACGTGTCGGTCTCGCCCAGCGTGTCCGCGAGGCTGTACCCGTCGTCGTCGGAGGAGACCTCGGCGTCGAGGGAGAGCGTGCTGAAGCTGTCCAGCGCCTCCAGCCCGGTGGCCACCTCTTCCTCGGTGAGGCCGGTGTGGGCGGCGATGGCGGCGACGGTCGGTTCGGGGGTGCCGGGGTGCTGGGTGAGGTCGCGGCGGGCGACGCGCACCTTGTTGCGCAGTTCCTGCACCCGGCGCGGCACGCGCAGTGCCCACATCCGGTCGCGGAAGTGCCGCTTGACCTCGCCGGTGATGGTGGGGACGGCGTAGCTCTCGAAGGCCCCGCGGGACGGGTCGTAGCGGTCCACCGCCTTGACCAGGCCGAGGGCGGCCACCTGGCGCAGGTCCTCGAGGGATTCGCCGCGGTCTCGGAAGCGGCCGGCGATGCGGTGGGCCATGGGCAGCCAGGCCGTGACGAGGGCGTCGCGCAGGGCGTCGCGTTCGGGTCCGGCGGGCAGTTCGGCCATGCGGGCGAACTGCGCGGCGGTGTCCGGGGCGTCGTCGTGCGGGCGCGGATGGCGGGCGGGGGCCGCGGGGCTGGTGGTGGTGTCGATGCTCATGCGGATCGCTCCTGGACAGGACTGTCGAGGGATGTCCGCGGGAGGGGCCCTTTCGGCCACGGCTCCCGCTCGGCGCGCCTCCGGTCCGAAGCACGAAAGTGCGTGTGCCCCTCGGCCTGTGCCGCAAACGCCGATCGGAACGCGGGAATCCTCCGGTTTCTCCCGGGGTGCCCCCGGGGGGTGTCAGCGGGTCGCGACGAGGGCGGTGATCCGCTTGCCGCCTCCGGGCAGGGGCACGATCCGTACGTCGGCTGAGAGGCGGCGGACGATGGACCAGCCCCGGCCGCCGATGCGGCGGCGCCCTTCGGCGTCGAAGCGGGGCATGGTGACGGGCAACCCGTCGTTGCGGTCGCTGACACTGATGCGGATGCCCGCGTCGTCGGCGACGACGGTGAAGCCGGTGACGCCCCCGCCGTGCAGGACGGCGTTGCTGGCCAGTTCGGAGGCGACGAGCAGGGCGTCGGCCAGGGCCGTCTCGTCGTAGTCCGTGCCTCGGTCGAGGCACCTGCGTGTCACGGCCCGCCGTACCGCTCGGCGGACGTCGGCGGGCTGCCACGGACCGTTCCCCGTCCTTGTGGGGGTGTCGGCCGGGCGTTCGGTCCCGTGCTTCGCGCGCACCTGTCGCTCCCTGAGTCGTCTCGGATGTCCGTCACGGGTTGCCCGGCCCCGCCGGCCGCCCCCTGTGGTACGGCATGTCCCACTGTGTCCGGCTGACCTCTGCGGCCGGGCGCAAACCTCGATCACGCGGTGCACCGGTCCTCGGCGCCCTCGCGGACTGTGCGTGCGTGCCGGGGAACGGAGTGAAACGGGTCACGTGACCCGCTTTCGATTTCGTCCCGCCACCCGAGATGGTTTATCGTTCATGCATACGTGGTGACGGGGTCGACCGGAACCGTCCTCCGTGACCACCGCCTACGGCCCTGGCTGGTTTCCCCCGTCCAGCCAGGGCTTTTTCATGCCCGCTGGAGGAACCCGCGGGAAAATCGCGCTCCGCCGAGGTGCCCGTACCGCGATCAGCGGCTGAAATGGGCATAGGGAAAGCACCGCATCCGCTCGCCCGGCGAGGAGCCCCGCGCCATGACCAAAGCGACGAAACTGCTCAACGCCCTGCCCCCGCCCCAGCGCGCCCGGCTGATGGAACTGGCGCAGGAGGTCTCCTTCCCGGAGGACGCCCGCATCTTCGAGCCGGGCGGCAGGGCCGACCGGTTCTGGGTGGTGCGCTCCGGTTCCGTCTCCCTGACCCAGCAGGTGACGTCCATCCAGCGGGTGACGGTCGCGACCCTCGGCGCGGGCGATCTGCTCGGCTGGTCGTGGCTCTTCCCGCCGTACGAGTGGGACTTCGGGGCGGAGGCCTTCAGCCCCGTACGGGCGTACGAGTTCGACGCCCAGCAGGTCCTCAGGCTGTGCGAGGAGGACCCCGCGCTGGGGCTCACCCTGATGCGGATCGTCGCCGAGATCCTCGCCTACCGGCTGGAGACGACCCGCAACAAGCTGATGGAGCAGTACTCGATACGCCGCTCCCACTGACCGCGCCGTCCGGCCGGGTGTCGCTCACACCCGGTAGCGGCGCAGTGCCGGCACGGCCGCCGCCAGGACCAGCATCACCGCGACGACGAGGAGACCGCCCCCGGCGACGGCGGCGCGCGGGCCGAAGGCCGCGCCGGCCGTGCCGTGCAGCACGTCCGCCAGCCGCGGACCGCCCGCGACGACAACGGTGAAGACGCCCTGCATCCGGCCGCGCATCTCGTCGGTCGCCGCGGAGAGCAGGATCGCCCCGCGGAACACCATCGAGACCATGTCGGCGACGCCCGCCGCGGCCAGGAACACCACCGCGAGCCACAGATCGCGGCTCAGCCCGAATCCGGTGACGGCGACGCCCCAGGCGACGACCGCGCCGATCACCATCAGGCCGTGCCGCCGCGCCCGGGAGAACGTGCCGGAGAACAGCCCGCCGAGCACGGCGCCGACGGGGATCGCCGCGAACAGCAGACCGAGGGCGAGACCCTCGCCCCAGGGGGCGTACGTCTCCGCGGCGAGCTGCGGGAAGAGGGCGCGGGGCATGCCGAGGACCATCGCGACGATGTCGGCGAGGAACGACAGCAGCAGCACCTTGTGGCCGGAGATGTAGCGGAAGCCCTCCGCGATCTGCCGCACCCCGGCGCGCCGCTTCACGGCGCCGGTCAGCGGCGGCAGCGCCGGCAGGCGCACGACGGCCCACACGGTGACGCACAGGGCGAGCGCGTCGATGAGGTACAGCTCCCCCAGTCCGATGACGGGTATGAGGGCGCCGGCCAGCAACGGCCCGACGACCAGGCCGGTCTGCATCACGGTCGAGCCGAGGGCGTTGGCCGCGGCCAGCTCCTCGGCGGGGACGAGGCGGGCGATGGAGGCGGTACGGGCGGGCGAGTTGAGGCCGAAGAAGGCCTGCTGGAGCGCGAGCAGCACGATCAGAACCGCCACCGACTCCAGTCCTGCGACCGCCTGGAGCCAGAACAGCAGGGAGGTGACGGCGATACCGGTGTTGGTGACCAGGAGCAGCTTGCGGCGGTCGACGGCGTCGGCGACGGCTCCGCCCCACAGGGCGAACACGACCATGGGGACGAGCCCGGCCAGGCCGGCGTAGCCGACCCAGGCGGAGGAGCCGGTGATGTCGTAGATCTGCTTGGGGACGGCGACGGCGGTGAGCTGGCTGCCCACGGCGGTGACGACGGTCGAGGCCCACAGGCGGCGGTAGGCGGGGCGGCGCAGCGGGCGGGTGTCCATCGCCCAGCGGCGCCAGCCCCTGCGCGGCGGGCCGTCCCCGGTGCCCGGGGCGGGCCGGCCGTACCGGGGTCCGTCGTCGGTGGTGGTGCTGTCGCTGCTGCGCTCGCCGGCGTCCACGGAGTTCCTGGTTGGTCGCTACATCTTTCGGTCGCCGAACAGTGTGACACGCTCTTCGGGGCGGCTCCGCGCCGACCCCGAAGGGGGGTTCGGCGGACCTCGGCCGGGTCAGGCGCCCGCGACCAGGTTCGCACCGAGGGTGATCATGGTCGCGGCGACGAGGCCGTCGAGGACCCGCCAGGCGGCGGGCCGGGCGAGGAACCGTCCGAGCAGCCGGGCGCCGAAGCCCAGGGCGGCGAACCAGCACAGGCTCGCCAGGGCCGCGCCGAGACCGAAGGTCCAGCGCAGCGGGCCGCGGTCGGCGGCGATGGAGCCGAGCAGGAACACGGTGTCCAGGTAGACATGCGGATTGAGCCAGGTCATGGCGAGGCAGGTCAGTACGGCCCGGCGGCGCGACCCGGCCGCCTCCCCGTCGGTGCGCAGCCCCTCCCCCGCCGGCGTGAGCACCCGGCGGGCGGCCAGCAGGCCGTAGCCGATCAGGAAGGCGCCGCCAGTCCAGCCGACGGCGGTCAGCAGCCCCGGCCAGGTCACCACCAGCGCCCCGACACCGCCGACGCCGAGGGCGATGAGCACGGCGTCCGACAGGGCGCAGATGCCGACGACGGCGAGGACCGCGTCCCGGCGGACGCCCTGACGCAGGACGAAGGCGTTCTGGGCGCCGATGGCGACGATGAGGGAGAGACCGGTGCCGAAACCGGCGGCAGCGGCGGCGAGGGAGCTGTACATGTCCTCGACGGTACGGAGGCGATCACCGCACGTACAGCTAAAGATTCTTACCTATCATTAGGCATCGTGAAGACGAGGACGTGGGCATGACGGGCGAGCTTCCCCTGGACCAGGTGCGCACCCTGCTGGCGGTGGTGGACGAGGGCACCTTCGACGCGGCCGCGGCGGCGCTGCACGTCACACCGTCCGCGGTGAGCCAGCGGGTGAAGGCGCTGGAGCAGCGCACCGGCCGGGTGCTGCTGCTGCGGACCAAGCCGGTGCAGCCGACGGAGTCGGGGCGGGTGCTGGTGCGGCTGGCCCGCCAGGTGGCCCGGCTGGAGCGGGACGCGCAGGCCGAGCTGGGCATGGGCGGGGCGGGCGCGTCGACGAGGGTGTCGGTCGCGGTCAACGCCGACTCGCTGGCGACCTGGTTCCTCGACGCTCTCACCCGGGTGCCGGCCGCGCTGCGGCTCTGCTTCGAGCTGCACCGTGAGGACGAGGCGCACACCGCGGCGCTGCTGCGCGAGGGCCGGGTGATGGCGGCGGTCACCTCGTCCGCGGAGCCCGTACCGGGCTGCTCCGTGCGGGTGCTGGGCCGGATGCGGTATCTGCCGGTGGCGGCACCCGGGTTCGCCGAGGAGCATGTGCGCGGCGGGCTGCGGGAGGCGCTGGCCGAGGCGCCGGTGGTGGTCTTCGACCGGGTCGACGACTTCCAGGACGGTTTCGTGCGCGACCTGTGGGACGGGCGGCGCGGGGCGAGCGAACGCCGCCACTGCATTCCCACCTCGGAGGGTTTCCTCGCGGCCGTGGCCGCCGGGCTCGGCTGGGGCATGGTGCCGGAGCAGCAGGCGGTGCCGCTGCTGCGCGCGGGCCGGCTGGTGGAGCTGGCGCCCGACCGGCCGGTGGACACGACCCTGCACTGGCAGCAGTGGAAGCTGGACTCCCCCGCGCTGGCGGCGGTGGCCGACACGGTCGCCGCCGCGGCGGCGGAGGCGCTGCGCCGCTGAGGGCCGGGACGCGGGAGGCATGTCCGGCCGGCTGTGGGCCGCGCGCCGGAGTGTCCGGAATTTTTCGTTTCGCACAACCATCGACAGGCGACCCGAAAGCGAGTTATTCATCCGGAAGGCCGCAATACGGCCATGGCGAGCACCGGACGCCGCCCTGTGGCGTCCGGTGCGGGACGTGGACGAGGGTGACGTCGATGGGCAACTGGCGAGAGCGTGCGGCGTGCCGTACGGAGGACCCCGACCTGTTCTTCCCGCTCGGCACGTCCGGTGCCTCCCTGGTCCAGGCGGAGCAGGCCAAGGCGGTGTGCCGGCGCTGCCCGGTGCGGGAGCCGTGCCTGCGTTTCGCCCTCGGCACCGGGCAGGCCCTCGGGATCTGGGGCGGCACCGACGAGGCGGAGCGCCGGACGCTCGCCAGGCACCGCGCCAACGCCCACCGCGGGCCCGGCTGAGCGCGGGGCCTGAGGGGTATCAGGGGCGGCACCGCCGGTCGGCCGTGGCGCCGCCCCTCGTGCCGTCACGCGGCGGGCGGCTTGCCCGGGGTGTGGAGCCAGGTGCGGAACAGTGTGCCGAGCTGTCGTCCGGAGATCCGCTCGGCGAGCCGCTCGAACTGCGCGGTGGTGCCGTGGCCGTGGCGGTGCGCGTCGGCCCAGGCGCGCAGGATGCGCAGGAAGGCGCGGTCGCCGACGGCCCGGCGCAGCTGGTGCAGGGTCATCGCGCCGCGCGCGTACACGGGCGTGCCGAAGATGTTCGCGCCGCTGCCCGGGTCCGCGGGCGGGAACTCCCACAGCTCGTCGTCGGCGGGCAGGGCGTACAGCTCGTCGAACGCGGCCTGGGCGCTGCGTCCGCCGTGCTGTTCGGCGTAGAGCCACTCGGCGTAGGTGGCGAAGCCCTCGTTGAGCCAGATGTCCTTCCAGGTGGTGAGGGAGACGGAGTCCCCGAACCACTGGTGGGCGCTCTCGTGGACGAGGGTGGCGAGGTCGGGCGCGGAGTCGTACACCGGCCGGGTCTGTGTCTCCAGGGCGTAGCCGACGTCCGGGGCGTGGTCGACGATCGAGCCGGCGGCGCGCCAGGGGTAGGGGCCGAAGAGGCGGCTCTCCCACTCCAGGACGGACGGCAGCTTGCCGAGCACGGGTGCGGCGGCGTTCGCCTCGCGCGGGTCGACGGCGTCGTAGACCTTGATGCCGGAGCGGGTGGTGTACTGCTTCACCTGGAAGGTGCCGATGGTGGCGGTGGCGAGGTAGGCGGCCATGGGCTCGCTCTGCCGCCAGCGGAAGGTGGTGCGGCCGTGGGCGGTGCGGCTGCCGAGGAGGACACCGTTGGCGACGGCGGTGCGGCCGGCCGGGACGGTCAGTGTGAAGTCGTACGACGCCTTGTCCAGGGGGTGGTTGTTGGCGGGGAACCAGGTCATGGCGCCCTGCGGTTCCCCGGCGACGAACGCGCCGTCGTCGGTGGGGATCCAGCCGTCGAGCGAGCCGTCGGGGTCGGTGACCGGCCGGGGTGTGCCGGAGTAGGTGACGGTCACCCGGAAGGTGTGGCCGCGGTGCAGGGTGCGGCGTGGGGTGACGACGAGTTCCTGGCCCTCGCGCCGGAAGCGGGCGGGGGTGCCGTCGACGGTGAGGCCGGTGACGTTCAGGCCGGAGAAGTCGAGGTCGAAGCGGCTGAGGGTCCGGGTGGCGCGGGCGGTGAGGACGGCCCGCCCGTCGAGGTGGCGGCTGCCGGGGTCGTAACGGAGCGTCAGGTCGTAGTGGTGGACGTGGTAGCCGCCGTTGCCGGCGAGGGGGAAGTAGGGGTCGCCCGCGCCCGCGGTGCCGACGGGGCCGGCCGCGGCGGGCGACGCGGCCGCGAGCAGCGCGGCGAGCGCGACGGGGACCGTGGCCGCGACGGCCGTACGGCTGAGGACGGTGGTGCGTCTGGCAGGGGGCTGCCCGGAGTGCGCCACGTGTGCTCCTTGGGGGGGTGGAGGGTGATCGACGGCCCTCACCCTAGGAGCCGTCCGCCGCGAAGTCCCCCTCGTTCAGGTCAAGTCGTGCGGCGTACCGCCGGTTCGGACCATAGGGTCGGTGGGGTCCGCCCGAAACCCGAAGGGGCCGTGTGATGAGCGTCCGTGTGCGTCGCGTGTACGAACCGCCCGAGCCGGACGACGGGCTGCGGGTCCTCGTCGACCGGCTGTGGCCGCGCGGGCTCGCCAAGGACGCGGCCCGTGTCGACGAGTGGCCGAAGGGTCTGACGCCGTCGACCGAGCTGCGCCGCTGGTATCACGCGGGCGAGGGCTCGTTCGAGGAGTTCCGCGAACGGTACGAGGCCGAGCTGGCGGGTGAGGAGGCGGCCGGGCTCCTGGAGGGGCTGCGCGGGTCGGCCCGAGCGGGGCAGGTGACGCTGCTGACGGCCTCGAAGGACCCGGAGCACAGCCATGCCGCCGTGCTGGCCGGCCTGCTCCGCGAGGAGAAGTAGGCGGCACCCGGCCGAGCCGCTGGGTGCCGTCCGGGGGGTCAGGCCGTCCGGGCCGCCGCCGCGCGCCCCGCCGCTCGGCCGGAGAAGAGGCAGCCGCCGAGGAAGGTGCCCTCCAGGGCGTTGTAGCCGTGCACCCCTCCGCCGCCGAAGCCGGCGACCTCGCCCGCCGCGTACAGCCCCTCGACCGGGGTGCCGTCGGTGCCGAGGGCGCGGGAGTCGAGGTCGGTCTGGATGCCGCCGAGGGTCTTGCGGGTGAGGATGTGCAGCTTGACGCCGATGAGGGGGCCGGCGGCCGGGTCGAGGAAGCGGTGCGGGGTCGCGACGCGGCCCAGGCGGTCGCCGATGTAGCGGCGGGCGTTGCGGATGCCCTGCACCTGGGCGTCCTTGCTGTACGGGTTGGTGATCTGCAGGTCGCGGGCCTCGATCTGACGGCGTATCGCGGCGGCGTCGAGGAGCGGTTTGTCGGTGAGGGCGTTCATCTTGTCGACGAGGCGTTCCAGGGTGTCGGCGACGACGAAGTCCGCGCCGTGCCGCAGGAAGTCGTTGACGGGGCCGGGCGCCCCCTTGCCGAGGAGGCGGTCGCGCAGCACGGCCCGCTTGTCCTTGGCGGTGATGTCGGGGTTCTGCTCGGAGCCGGAGAGCGCGAACTCCTTCTCGACGATCTTCCGGGTGAGGATGAACCAGGAGTGGTCGTGGCCGGCGATGTCCTCGGTGGTGCGCAGGTGCTTCAGGGTGCCGAGGGTGTCGTAGCCGGGCAGGCAGGGGTCGGGCAGGCGGCGGCCGAGCGCGTCGAACCAGAGGGAGGACGGGCCGGGCAGGACGCGGATGCCGTGGCCCGGCCAGACGGGGTTCCAGTTCCGCAGGCCTTCGGTGTAGTGCCACATGCGGTCGCGGTTGACGAGGCGTGCGCCGGCGGCTGCGCTGATGTCGAGCATGCGGCCGTCGACGTAGGCGGGGACGCCGGTGACCATCTCGGCGGGCGGGGTGCCGAGCCGTTCGGGCCAGTGGCGGCGTACCAGATCGTGGTCGGCGCCGATGCCGCCGCTGGTGACGATCACGGCCTGGGCGGTCAGTTCGAACTCGCCGACCGGCTCGCGGTTGGAGGCCGCGCCGCGCGGGGAGTCGTCCGGGGCGAGCAGCGTGCCGCGGACGCCGCGGACGGCGCCTCCGTCGACGAGAAGTTCGTCGACGCGGTGGCGGTGGCGGAACGTGAGCAGCCCGTCCGCGGCGGCCTTCTTCGCGTGGTCGGCGAACGGTCCGACGACGCCGGTGCCGGTGCCCCAGGCGATGTGGAAGCGGGGCACGGAGTTGCCGTGACCGTCGGCGCGCAGGTCGCCGCGTTCCGCCCAGCCGACCGTGGGCAGCAGTTCGATGCCGTGCCCCTTGAGCCAGGACCGTTTCTCGCCGGCCGCCCATTCGACGTAGGCGCGGGCCCAGCGCACCGCCCAGGAGTCCTCGTCGTCGACCCGGTCGAACTGCGCGCTGCCCTGCCAGTCGCTCCAGGCGAGGTCGAAGGAGTCCTTGATGCCGAGGCGGCGCTGCTCGGGCGAGTCGACGAGGAAGAGCCCGCCGAAGGACCAGTAGGCCTGTCCGCCGAGGTTGGCGGCGTTCTCCTGGTCGACGAGGGCGACCTTGCGGCCACGGCTGGTCAGCTCGTGCGCGGCGACCAGTCCGGCGAGGCCGGCTCCCACGACGATGACATCGGCGTCCGTACGACCCATGCGAGCGTTCCCCTTCACTGTTGCCGTGTGCCGCTGCCGTCGGTCAGCAGGGCGGTGAGCAGCTGCTTCAGCCACGAACGCGCGTGCTCGACGTCCTTGTCCAGCAGCAGTTGGACGGTGACCCCGTCGTAGGCGGCGACCACCGCGCGGGCGGCTCCGTCGGCGTCGCCGAGCACGGCGGGCAGGGCGGTGCCGCCGGCGGCGCGGGCGAGCCGGCCGGCGATGGTGTCCCGCAGGCGGTCGCGGTGTTCCAGCAGGGTCCGGGCGACCTCGGGGGCGCGGGCGGCGTGCACCAGGAAGTCGGTCTTGACCAGCAGCCAGTCCACGTCGAGGAGGAGCACCTCGGTGACCCGGTCGACGGAGGCGTGCACGTCGAGGTCGGGTCCGTCCTGGGCGAGCGCTCCGGCGACCTGCTCGGCGATCAGATCGGCGCGCTGCCGGTAGAGCGCGAAGAACAGCTCGTCGAGGCTGCCGAAGTTGGAGTAGAAGGCGCCGCGGCTGTAGCCGGCGGCGTCGCAGACCTCCTCGATGGAGACCCGTCCGAAGCCCTTGGCGGCGAACACTGCGAACGCGGCGTCGAGCAGCCTGGCCCGTGTCCGCACCCTCCGACGGGTGACGCGCGGGACCGTGGTTCCCTCCGCCGCCATGACTGGACCTCCGTTCGATACGTGAATGTATTCGATACATCGATGCATCGAAAGAGGTCTGCACTCCACAAGCCGACCGATGTGAACAGATTTTCGAATACGGGGTTAGGCTGGAGTCATGAGCACGCACCTCCAGGCCTCGCTGTTCGACCAGGCCGACCGGCTCGAGCTGGGCACGCTCGCCGCCGTCGAGCGGACCGAGCTGGGCTCCGGCGCCTGGATCGACGTCCTGACCGGCTGGCTGACCGGGGCCGACGCCCTGTTCGAGCACCTCGCGGCCGAGGTCCCCTGGCGGGCCGAGCGCCGCACGATGTACGACCAGGTCGTCGACGTCCCCCGCCTGCTGGCCTTCTACGGCGCCTTCGACCCGCTGCCCCACCCGGTGCTGGACGAGGCGCGCGACGCGCTGTCCGCGCACTACGCCGCCGAGCTGGGCGAGCCGTTCACCACGGCCGGGCTGTGCTACTACCGCGACGGCCGGGACAGCGTGGCCTGGCACGGCGACCGGATCGGGCGGGGCGCCCGCGAGGACACCATGGTCGCGATCCTCTCCGTCGGCACACCCCGCGACCTGCTGCTGCGCCCGGTCGGCGGCGGCAGCACCGTGCGCCGCCCGCTCGGGCACGGCGACCTGATCGTGATGGGCGGCTCCTGCCAGCGCACCTGGGAGCACTGCGTACCGAAGACCGCCCGCGCGACCGGGCCCCGCATCAGCGTGCAGTTCCGCCCGCACGGGGTGCGCTGACCACGCCGGAACGCTGTCGTCCGTACGCCCCCTCCCCCACACTGGGCCGCACAGGGGGGAGGCCGGATGCCGACGGAGCCCGCACGCCCCGCGCCCGCCGCCCGACGCGGGGAACTGGACCTGCTGCGCACGTTCGTCGTGCTGGGGCTGGTCTTCTTCCATGCCGCACTGGTCTTCTCCCCCGACGACGACTACTACGTCAAGAACCGGGACACCACCGACGCGGTGACCGTCCTCGCCGGCCTCGGCGTGGTGTGGGCGATGCCGATGCTGTTCCTCGTCGCGGGGATCGGCGCCCGGCACTCGCTGGCCCGCCGCGGGCCGGGCGGCTTCGCCCGGGAACGTCTGCTGCGGCTGGGCGTGCCGCTGGTGTTCGCCACGCTCGTGCTCAACCCGCTGCCGCAGTGGCTGCGGGAGCGTGCCGGCGGGCACCACGAGCCGTACGGCTCCTTCTGGCTGCGCTTCCTCAGCGTGCGGCCCGATCCCGCCGACTTCCCGTTCGTGCTGGACGGCCGCTTCTTCGAGACGGGCCATCTGTGGTTCGTGGTCCTGCTGCTGGCGTTCGGCCTGCTGCTCGCCCCGGCCGCGGACGTCCTCGCCCGGCACGGCGGACGCGCGGCGGAAGCGGTGGGGCGCCGGCCCGCGCTGCTGTGGCTGCCGGCCGTGCCGCTCGCCGCGATCGACGCGACCGGCACGGAGGAGGGCCTCGCGGGCTGGAACCGCTGGGCGTACCTGGTGTTCTTCCTGTACGGCCATGCCCTCGCCGGCGACGACCGGGTCCGCGCCGCCACACGCCGGCTGACGGTGCCGGCCGGGGTGCTGGGGCTCGCCCTGTTCGCCGCGACCGCGCCCGGGTTCATGTCCCTGGACGATCCGTTCACCGACGGCTCGCCCTTCGCGGCGGGCACACGGGCGCTGTTCGGCGCGGCGGGCTGGTGCTGGGTCCTGGCGATCCTCGGCGCGCTGGACCGGCGGCGGAGCGCGAGGCGCGCGGCCTCGCGGGAGCCCGGAACCGCACGCCGCGCCCGCGCCTACCTCGTCGTCGCCGCGCTCCCGCTGTACGTGCTGCACCAGCCGGTGCTGGTCGCCGTGGCGTACGGCGTCATCGGCTGGGACACGCCGGCGCCGGTCAAGTACGCGGTGATCGTGGCCGGCACGCTCGCGGTGATCCTGCTGCTGTACGAGTACGGGGTGCGCCGTACTGCTGCCGGCCGGGTGCTGTTCGGGATGCGGACTGCCGCTGCGCCCCGCTGATCTGCTTTGCTGTCCCCCGTCGGGCCGGAACACTCCACGCGCGGGGGGACGGACATGCGGGCAGAGGTACAGCAGGTCGCCGACGGCACCTATCTGGTGCACGGCAGCAACACCAACTGGGTCGTCCTCACCGACGGCGACACCGCCACCCTCGTGGACACCGGATACCCGGGAGACCGGCCGCTGCTGCTGGACTCCCTGGCGCAGCTGGGCAGTTCGCCCGAGGCCGTCGCCGCCGTCCTGATCACGCACGCCCACACCGACCACCTGGGCTCCGCCGAGTACCTGCGGGCCGAGCACGGCACACCGGTCCGGCTGCACGAGGCGGAAGTACCGCACGCGCGCCGGGAGTTCCTGCACCAGGTGTCCGTCGGCACGGTCCTCGCCAACGGCTGGCGGCCCGGCGTCCTGCCGTGGGCGCTGCACGCGATCCGCTCCGGCGGCACCGCGCACGTCCCGGTGACCGCGCCGGAGGCGTTCGAGGTGTCGCTGCCGCTGGACCTGCCCGGCCGCCCGGTGCCGGTGCACACCCCGGGCCACACCCTCGGCCACTGCGCCTTCCACCTGCCGGAGGCGGGCGTGCTGATCTCCGGCGACGCCCTGGTCAGCGGGCATCCCACATCCCGTGTGAAGGGACCGCAACTGCTGCCCGACATGTTCCACCACCAGTGGGAACGGACCGTCGCCTCCCTCGACGTCCTGGAGAAACTGGACGCCGACGTGATGCTCCCCGGCCACGGACCGCTGCGCCGGGGCCCGGTGCGGGAGGCGGCCCAGCGGGCGCGGGAACTCGCGGTGTGACACCGGTCCGAGCGCACGGCCGGGGCCCGGGGCGTCGGCGTACCCGCTGGTCAGGCTTAGGCTTCGGCCATGGCTTTGCAGATCAGCGCCACCAACCCGGAGCACCCCGCGCTCCTGCTCGAACTGCCGTGGCATCTGCCGCTGGAGGAGTGGCCAGAGGAGTACCTCGTGCCGCTGCCCCGCGGCATCTCCCGGCACGTCGTCCGCTACGCCCGGGCCGGCGCCGAGGTGATCGCCGTGAAGGAGCTGGCGGAGCGGCCGGCTCTGCGCGAGTACGAGCTGCTGCGCGATCTGGACCGGCTCGGCATCCCCGCCGTCGATCCGCTCGCCGTGGTCACCGGGCGTACCGACGACTCCGGGGCCCCGCTGGAGCCGGTGCTGGTCACCCGGCATCTGCGGGGCTCGCAGCCGTACCGCTCGATGTTCGAGACGACGATGCGGCCCGCGACCATGCACCGGCTGATGGACGCGCTCGCCGTGCTGCTGGTGCGGCTGCATCTGGCCGGGTTCGCGTGGGGTGACTGCTCGTTGTCGAACACGCTGTTCCGGCGGGACGCGGGCGCCTACGCCGCGTACCTCGTCGATGCCGAGACGGGCGACCTGCATCCACGGCTCAGCCGCGGCCAGCGGGACTACGATCTCGATCTGGCCCGGGTGAACATCAGCGGGGAGCTGCTGGACCTGGAGGCGTCCGGGGCGCTGCACCCGTCGGTGGACCCGGTCGAGTTCGGCGCGGAGATCTGCGCCCGCTACACCGCCCTGTGGGAGGAGCTGACCCGCACCTCGGTGTACCCGGCGGGCAAGTACCACTACATAGAGCGGCGTATCCGCCGGCTGAACGATCTCGGTTTCGACGTGGCGGAGATGCAGATCGAGCACTCCTCCAACGGCGACAGTGTGACGTTCGTGCCGAAGGTGGTGGACGCGGGGCACCATCAGCGGCAGCTGCTGCGGCTGACGGGCCTGGACGCCGAGGAGAACCAGGCGCGCAGGCTGCTGAACGACCTGGAGTCGTGGATGGCGACCCAGGACGACCACGCGCCCGGCGATCCCCTCGCCGCCCGCCCCGAGGTGCTGGCGCACCGCTGGGTGCGGGACGTGTTCCGGCCGACGGTGCGGGCCGTGCCGGTCGAGCTGCGCGGCACCATGGACCCGGCGGAGATCTACCACGAACTGCTGGAGCACCGCTGGTACCTGTCGGAGCGCGCGCAGCACGACATCGGGCTGGACACGGCGGTCGAGGACTACATCAGGAACATCCTGCCGAAGGCGCGGGAGACGCTGGAGCCGACGGTCCCGGAGTGACCGTCAGCTGTGCGGGACGACCGCGACGGGGCAGCCGGCGTGGTGGAGGACGCCGTGCGCGACGGAGCCGATGCGGGCGCCGACGGCCGTGCGGCGGGCGCGGCGGCCGACCACCATCAGCTGGGCGCGGCCGGCGACGGACAGCAGCACCTGTCCGGCGCTGCCGATCTCGACGTGCTCGACGACGGGCACGTCGGGGAAGCGGTCGCGCCAGGGCTGTACGGCGTCGGAGAGCGCCGTGCGCTCGTACGGCTCCAGGCCGCCCGCGTCGTCGAGCAGCTTCAGCGAGGCGGGGCTGTAGGCGAACACCGGCGGCAGTGTCCAGGCGCGCACCGCGCGGACGGTGGCGCCGCGGGCGGCGGCCGTCTCGAACGCGAAACGCAGGACGTCGGCGCTGTCCTCGGGGTCGCCGTGCTGGCCGACGACGATCTCCCGGCCGGCGGCCTCGCCGCTCGCCTCGTCACCGGCCCGGACCAGGACGACGGGCCGGGTGGTCTCGGCGATGACCTGCTGTCCGACGGATCCCAGCAGGAAGCCGACGAGGGGGCCGTGGCCGCGCGAGCCGAGTGCCAGCAGCTCGGCGTCGGCCGCCGCGCCGAGCAGGGTCTCCACGGCGGGTCCCTCGACGACGTCGGTGGTCACCTCGAGGCCCTGGTGGCGGTCGGCGACGCCGCGCACGGCCGCCTCGGCGGCGTCGCGCACCCACTGCTCCTGCGCCTCCCGGCCGGCCACATCGGGGGCGGCGTCCGGCTGGTACTGCCAGGCGTGCACCACCCGCAGGGGCCGTCCGCGCCGTACGGCCTCGCGGGCCGCCCAGTCCAGAGCGGCCAGGCTCTCCTCGGTCCCGTCCACCCCTGCCGTGATCGGCCCGGTCATATGGCCGCCTCCTCGCGTCGACATCCGGTTCTGGATCACCAGTGTCCCGTAATCCGCCGTTCATGACCTTGGGCCGGGAGTCCTTCGTGGGCACGGGGCGTAAACCCGGGCCCGATCCCCGGCCTGCCCGCCCCGCGTCGACGACCGCGCGGCGCGGGGCGAACGCACATACGATGGGCGTCGAGCCGGCCCGGCCGCGCGCCCGCGGCCGTGCCGCGACGCCGACCGCTCGGGGTGGGAGACGCATGGCACAGGCCGCCGACGTCAGCCGGACCGTCATCCTGACCGTGGACGACGACCCGGGGGTCTCCCGCGCCGTGGCCCGCGATCTGCGGCGCCGGTACGGCGAGTCGTACCGCATCGTGCGCGCCGAGTCCGGCGAGTCGGCGCTCCAGGCGCTGCGGGAGCTGAAACTGCGGGGCGATGTGGTGGCGGTGATCCTCGCCGACTACCGGATGCCGGAGATGAACGGCATCGAGTTCCTGGAACAGGCGATGGACGTGTATCCGGGGGCGCGGAGGGTGCTGCTGACCGCGTACGCGGACACCGGCGCGGCGATCGACGCGATCAACGTCGTCGACCTGGACCACTATCTGCTCAAGCCGTGGGACCCGCCCGAGGAGAAGCTGTACCCGGTGCTGGACGATCTGATCCAGGCGTGGCGGTGCAGCGACTTCCGCCCCGTGCCCAGCACGAAGGTGGTCGGGCACCGCTGGTCGGCGCGCTCCTCGGAGGTGCGGGAGTTCCTGGCCCGCAACCAGGTGCCGTACCGCTGGTACAGCGCCGAGGAGCCGGAGGGGCGGCGGCTGCTCGCGGCGGCCGGCGCGGACGAGCGGCGGCTGCCGCTGGTGGTGACCCCGGACGGCGGCACCCTGGTGGAGCCGGACGCGCCGGAGCTGGCGGCGCGGGTCGGTCTGGCGACGACGCCGACGGCGGACTTCTACGACCTGGTGGTCATCGGCGGCGGTCCCGCAGGGCTGGGCGCGGCGGTGTACGGCGCGTCGGAGGGGCTGCGCACGGTGCTGGTGGAGCGGTCGGCGACGGGCGGGCAGGCGGGGCAGAGTTCCCGTATCGAGAACTACCTGGGTTTCCCCGACGGGGTGTCCGGCGCGCAGTTGACGGACCGGGCGCGGCGGCAGGCGGCGAGGTTCGGCGCGGAGATCCTCACCGCACGTGAGGTGACCGCGCTGGAGGTCAACGGCGCGGCGCGCACGGTGCGTTTCTCGGACGGTTCGGCCGTCTCCGCGCACAGTGTGATCCTGGCGACGGGGGTGCAGTACCGGCGGCTGGACGCGGCGGGCTGCGACGATCTGACGGGCTGTGGGGTGTTCTACGGCTCGGCGCTGACGGAGGCGTCGTCCTGCCGGGGGCAGGACGTGTACATCGTCGGCGGCGCCAACTCGGCGGGCCAGGCCGCGATGTATCTGGCGCGGGGCGCCAAGTCGGTGACGCTGCTGGTGCGCGGCGCGTCGCTGTCGTCGACGATGTCGCACTATCTCGTGCAGCAGATCGAGGAGGCGCCGAACATCTTCGTCCGCCCCCGCACGGAGGTGGCCGAGGCGCACGGCACCGGCCACCTGGAGCGGCTCACCCTGCGGGACGTGGACATGGGCCGTATCGAACAGGTCGAGGCGGGCTGGTTGTTCGTGTTCATCGGGGCGGCGCCGCTGACCGACTGGCTGGACGGGACGGTGCTGCGCGACGAGCGGGGCTTCATCCTGGCCGGCCCGGACCTGACGGCCGACGGGCGCCCGCCGGCCGACTGGCAGCTGGACCGGCCGCCGTACCACCTGGAGACGAATGTGCCCGGGGTGTTCGTCGCGGGCGACGCGCGGGCCGAGTCGGCGAAGCGGGTCGCGTCCGCCGTGGGAGAGGGAGCGATGGCCGTGATGCTCGTCCACCGTTATCTGGAGCAGTCATGAGCGGCCGTACGATGCCGTGCAGTCCCGCCGAGATCGGCTCCCTGTTCCTGTTCGAGAAGCTCACGCCGGAGCAGTTGGGCCGGTTGTGCGGTGAGGGCCGCGTCGAGCTGTTCGAGCCGGGCCCGGTGTACACGGAGGGGACACCCGCCACCTGCTTCTACGTGATGATCGAGGGCACGGTGGTGCTGTACCGGCGGGTCGGTGACGAGGACGTGGAGGTCAACCGCACCTCGCAGCGCGGGGTGTACGCGGGGGCGATGCAGGCCTACCTCGGTGACCGGGTGCCGCAGGTCTACAACAACTCGATGCGGGTGACGGAGCCGACGCGGTTCTTCGTCCTGCCCGCGGACACTTTCGCGTCGATCATGCGGGAGTGGTTCCCGATGGCGGTGCATCTGCTGGAGGGCCTGTTCTTCGGAGCGAAGAACAGCCAGCGCACCATCGGCCAGCGGGAGCGCCTGCTGGCGTTGGGCACGCTGTCGGCGGGGCTGACGCACGAACTGAACAACCCCGCGGCGGCGGCCGTGCGGGCCACGGCCACGCTGCGGGAGCGGGTGGCGAAGATGCGGCACAAGCTGTCCGTGATCTCCTCGGGCCCGTACGACCGTGAGCGGCTCGCCGGTCTCATCGAGATCCAGGAGCGGACCGCCGAACGCGTCGGGAAGGCTCCCGCCCTGAGCCCTCTGGAGGCCTCGGACCGGGAGGACGTCCTCACCGACTGGCTGGACGACCACGGCATCCCCGAGGGCTGGCGGATCGCGCCCGCCTTCGTGCAGGCGGGGCTGGACGTGGACTGGCTGGAGCAGGTGGCCGCGGCGGTGGACGAGGACATGCTGCCGGGGGCGGTCGGCTGGCTGAACTACACGGTGGAGACCGAACTCCTCATGGACGAGATCGAGGACTCCACGGCCCGGGTCTCCCGTCTCGTCGACGCGGCCAAGCAGTACTCGCAGCTCGACCGTGCCCCCTACCAGATCGCCGATGTCCACGATCTGCTGGACTCCACGCTGCTGATGCTCTCCGGGAAGACGGGCCGGCGCATCGAGGTCGTCAAGGACTACGACCGCACGTTGCCGAGGATCCCCGCGTACCCGGCGGAGCTGAACCAGGTGTGGACGAACATCGTCGACAACGCGGTGGCCGCGATCAACGACTCGGGCGGCGACGGCACCCTGACCGTGCGGACCGGCCGCCGCGGCGACCGGCTGACGGTGGAGTTCCGCGACACCGGGCCGGGCGTTCCGCCGGAGATCCGCGACCGCATCTTCGACCCGTTCTTCACCACCAAGCCCGTCGGGCAGGGCACCGGCCTGGGCCTGGACATCTCGTGGCGGATCGTGGTGAACAAGCACCGCGGGAGCATCGAGGTCGACTCCGAACCCGGCGACACCCGCTTCCGGGTGCTGCTCCCGCTCACCGCCGACGATCCCGGCACCGCACCCGACGAGGAGACGGCATGAAGGAACCGGACGCAGGAGGCGGCACGACCGGACCGGGCGGAGGGGGCGGCGTGACCGGACCCGGCGCAGGGGACGGCACGACCGGACCCGGCGGAGGCGAGGGTGCGGCCGTTCCGGACGGCGTCGACCCCACCGCCGTGCCGAGCGGCACCGGCTGCCTGGAGTGCGAGCAGGCCGGCGGCTGGTGGTTCCATCTGCGGCGGTGCGCCCGGTGCGGGCACGTCGGCTGCTGCGACTCCTCGCCCGCCCGGCATGCCACGGCCCATTTCCGCACCACCGGCCACCCTCTCGTGCAGAGTTTCGAACCCGGGGAGGACTGGTTCTGGGACTACTCCACCGGCGAGCTGTACGCGGACGGCCCGGCGCTGGCTCCCCCGGCAAGCCGCCCCGCCGACCAGCCCGCCCCGGGCCCGGCCGGCCGGGTGCCCGCGGACTGGGCGAGAACCCTGCGCTGACCGGGCCGGCGCCGACGCGGCAGGATGGTGACCGTGCAGCACATCCCGTTCACCGCGCCGCTCGTCGGCCGCACCGAGGAACTCGCCCGTCTCACCGCCGTGCTCGACAGGGCCCGCTCGGGCGAGCCGCGCGCCGTGCTCGTGTCGGGTGACGCGGGCGTCGGGAAGACCCGGCTGCTGGACGAGGCGGCGGTGCGGGCGGCCGGGGCGGGGACGACCGTGCTGACCGGTCACTGTGTGGATCTGGGCGATGTGGGGCTGCCGTATCTGCCGTTCACGGAGATCCTCGGCCGGATCGCGGCCGACGAGCGCTTCGCCGCGGTCCGGGCCGCCCACCCGGTGGTGGAGCGGCTGCTGGGCGGCGCGCCGGAGGAGGTGCGGGACTCCGGCGGGCGGCTGCGTCTGTTCGAGGGGGTGGCGGGGCTGCTGGCCGCGGTCGCGGACGTGGCGCCGCTGCTGCTGATCGTGGAGGACCTGCACTGGGCGGACCAGTCCTCGCGTGATCTGCTGCGGTTCCTGCTGAGCCGGGGAGTGCTCCAGGGGACGGGGGCGCCGCGGCTCGCGGTGCTGGCGTCGTACCGTTCGGACGATCTGCACCGCCGGCATCCGCTGCGTCCGGTGCTGGCGGAGCTGGTCCGGCTGCCCGTGGTGGAGCGGCTGGAGCTGCGCCCGCTGCCGGAGGCGGAGGTGTCGCGGCTGGTGCGGGCGCTGGAGGAGACTCCGCTGCCGGAGGAGACGGTACGCGGGATCGTGGCGCGGGCGGAGGGCAACGCCTTCTACGCGCAGGAGCTGCTCGCGGCGGCCGGCTCGGGGGCGGGCGGGCTGCCGAGCGGGCTGGCGGACGTGCTGCTGATCCGGGTGGAGCAGCTGTCGGAGACCGCTCAGCGTGTGGTGCGTACGGCGGCCGTGGCGGGCCGGCGGGTGGAGCACGACCTGCTGCGGGCGGCGCTGGGGCTGCCGGAGGAGGAGCTGGAGTCGGCGCTGCGGGAGGCCGTGGGGCGGCAGGTGCTGGTGGCGGGCGACGGCGACACGTACACGTTCCGGCACGCGCTGGCGCGGGAGGCGGTGTACGGGGATCTGCTGCCGGGTGAGCGGGCGCGGCTGCACGGCACGTTCGCGCGGCTGCTGGGCGAGCGGGGGCGCGGCGCGGAGAACGCGGCGGAGCGGGCACACCACTACCGGGAGAGCCATGATCTGCCGGAGGCGCTGGCGGCGTCGCTGGAGGCGGCGGGGCACGCGCGGCGGGTGGGCGCGCCGGCGGAGGAGCTGCGGCAACTGGAGACGGCCCTGGACCTGTGGTCGGCGGTGGACGCGGAGCGGCGGCCGGCGGGCGAGGGCCGGGTCGCGTTGATGCTGCGGGCGTCGGCGGCAGCCGCGCACGCCGGGGACGGGCATCGGGCGGTGGCGCTGACGCGGGCGGCGCTGGCCGGGATCGGCGGGGACACGGACTCGGAGCTCGCGGCGCGGGTGCGGTACACGCTGGCCGGGAACCTGCTGGGGGTGGACGCGCTGGAGTCGGCGTTCCGGCACAGCAGCGAGGCGCTGGAGCTGATCTGCGCGGACCCGCCGAGCCGTACGTGGGTGTGGGCGGCGGCGACGCACGTGCTGGCGGCGCGTCAGCTGGGCGACACGGACACGGCGCTGACGGTGGGCAGGAGGGCGCTGGACGCGGCGCGTGAGCTGGGGATGCGGGACGCGCAGGCGGATCTGCTGATCTCCCTCACGGGTCTGGAGGGCGGCTCGCGGCGCTCCCCGGAGGGCCGGGAGCGGCTGGCGCGGGCGCGGGAGCTGGCCAGGGAGGCGGGGAGCGCGCCGGTGGAGATGCGGGCGCTGTTCCAGATCGCGGTGGGCTGTTTCGAGGCCGGTGAGCCGCAGGAGTGCCTGCCGTGGGTGGCGGAGGGTCTGGACCGGGCGCGCCGGGCGGGCCTGCTGTCGTCGCCGTATCCGATGGAGATGCGGTATCTGCAGCTGCTGGCGCTGTACACGCTGGGCCACTGGGACGCGTGTGCGCGGGCCTCGGCGGCGGACACGACGGTGCTGCCGGCGTCGGGCGGCTACACGGTGGGCCCGGCACTGTACGTGGCGCTGGCGCGGGGTGACGCGTCGGCCGAGGAGCGGGCGCGGGCGTTGCTGGACGGGCCGTTCGACTGGCTGGGCACGCTGGTGGCGGGCGTGGTGCTGACGGACGCGGCGGCGCTGCGCGGTGACGCGGACGGCGCGGTGCAGCGGGCGCGGGCGACGGTGGCGGCGCTGTCGGACGGCATTGCCGGGCCTGCCGACGCGTCGGTACGGCTGGCGGCTCTGGCGCTGGCCGCGGTCGCGGACCGGGCGCAGGAGCTGCGGCGGGGCGGCGACGGGGCGGGGGTCGCGCGATGGGCGGAGACGGCGGCCGAGCTGGTGGGGCTGGCGCGGGAGGCGGCCGGTCACGGTGCCGAGGGGCCGCGCAGGGGCCGGAGGGATGCTCTTATGGATGTCAAGCAGCGGTTGTGAGGTGATTCGGGGCCGCTGCGGTGGCGTTGGTGATGGTCAGGACGTGGTAGATCTCGCGGGCGACGAACCGCTTGAGGCAGCGGA
>NZ_JALLGL010000676.1 GCF_023072675.1 Streptomyces sp. XM83C | reverse complement strand
GTACCCGGAGGGGCCGGTGCCGGGGGAGCCGGCGGGGCCGTAGCCGCCGCCTCCGCCGTGACCGCCTGCCTGGGCGGGGGCGGAGCCGCCCGACGGGTCGACGACGGCCTCGATCTTCCAGTGGACGTTGAACTGCTCGGCCAGCGCCTGCCGCAGTACGTCCTCGCTGCCACTGCCGGCGAAGTTGTCGCGGGCGCCGGCGTTGACGAAGCCGAGCTGGAGGGTGGTGCCGTCGAAGCCGCTGACGTGGGCGTTCTGGCTGAGCAGGATCCAGGTGAAGCGGCGGCGGTTCTTCACCGCCTCCAGAATGTCCGGCCACAGCGACCTCGGGTCGAGGCCGCCGGTCGGCGCGGGTCCGACCGGGGCGGCGGGTGCCGGGG
>NZ_JALLGL010000074.1 GCF_023072675.1 Streptomyces sp. XM83C | reverse complement strand
GGCCGGGACGGTGGGCGGTGCGGTCGGAGGTGCCGGCCGACGCGCGGTTCTTCGGTCTGGGCGGGCGGGCCTGCGGGCCGCGGCTGCGGGACGGGGCGTACCGGCTCTGGAACACCGATCCGGGCGGGTCCTTCGGGCCCGGCGATGATCCGCTGTACATCACCATGCCGGTGCAGCTGGTCGTCGCCGACGCGGCGACCCATCTGATGTTCCACGACAACTCGTGGGACGGCACGGTGCTCCTCAAGGAGGGTGAGGAGGGTGCCGGTTCCGGGCACGACCGGGCGGGGACGAGCGAGCTGCGGATGGACGGTGGGCCGCTGCGCTGCTGGGCGATGGTGGGTACGCCCGAGCGTGTGCTGCAGACCTGGGCGTCGCTGACCGGGGGTGCGGCGGTGCCGCCGGGCTGGGCGCTCGGGCACCAGCACGCGCGGTGGGGCTTCGGCGACCAGCGGGAGGTGCGGCGGATCGTGGCCGGCTACCGGGAGCGGGACCTGCCGCTGGACGCGGTCCATCTGGACATCGATCACCTCGACGGGCATCAGGTGTTCACCGTGGACCGGGAGCGGTTTCCGGAGCTGCCTCGGTTCGCCGAGGAGTTGCGGCGCGACGGGGTGCGGCTGGTGTCGATCGTCGACCCGGCGGTGAAGGCGGCGCGGGGCAACGCGGTGTACGAGGCCGGCGAGGGTCTGGACATGTTCGTACGGGATCCTTCGGGCCGGCCGGTGGAGGGGCTGGTGTGGCCGGGTGCCTGTGTGTTCCCCGACTTCACACACGCGCGTGTGCGCAAGTGGTGGGGCGGGCTGTACGCGGAGCGGCTGGCGCAGGGGTTCTCCGGTTTCTGGCACGACATGAACGAGCCGGTGTCGTTCGCGGCGGTCGGTGAGACGACGCTGCCGCGGTCGGCCCGTCACGCGCTGGAGGGGCTCGGCGGTGATCATCGCGAGGCGCACAACGTGTACGCGCTGTGCATGGCGAGGGCGGCCCACGAGGGGCTGCGGGAGCTGCGGCCCCATGAGCGGCCGTTCCTGTTCTCGCGGTCGGGCTGGGCGGGGATGCAGCGGTACGGCGGCACATGGTCGGGGGACGTGGCGACGGGCTGGCCCGGGTTGCGGGCGTCGCTGTCGCTGGTGCTGGGTCTGGGGCTGTGTGGTGTGCCGTACTCGGGGCCGGATGTGGGAGGGTTCACGGGGAGTCCGTCGCCGGAGCTGTTCCTGCGCTGGTTCCAGCTCGGCGCCTGGCTGCCGCTGTTCCGTACGCACGCGAGTCTGGACGCCGGGCGTCGGGAGCCGTGGGAGTTCGGGCCGGAGGTGCTGGAGCACGCGCGCGTGGTGCTGCGGGAACGGCGCCGGCTGCGGCCGTACTTCGTCTCGCTGGCGCATCTGGCCCGGCGTACCGGGGCTCCGTATGTGCGTCCCGTGTGGTGGTCGGTGCCGGAGGACCGGTCGTTGCGGGACTGTGAGGACACGTTCCTGCTGGGGGACGCCTTTCTGGTGGCTCCGGTGCTCGGCCCGGGCGTGGACCGGCGTGCCGTGCGGCTGCCGGCGGGACGGTGGTACGACACGGAGACGGAACGCGTGTACGAGGGGCCGGGTCAGGTGCTGGTGGACGCGCCGTTGTCCCGGATCCCGGTGCTGGCACGCGCGGGTGCCGTGGTGCCGGTGCGGGCGGCGGACGGTGGTCCGGAGCTGGAGGTGTGGGCTCCGTCGCCGGGGCGGACCGGGGGCGGGCTCGTGGTGGCCGACGTGGGCGACGGGTGGCAGGAGGCGGAGGCCGAACGGTACGTCACCCGCTGGGAGGGGTCGCGTGTGGTGGTCGAGCGGCAGGGCGGCGACGGCCCGCGGGAGCCGTCGCTGCCCGTACGGTTGCGGGGGCTCCCGCGGGGGTGAGGGGCGGCGCCCTCCGTGGGTCGGGAGGGTGCAGCCGGCCCCGGCGGCGCGGTCTGTCGGTGCCTGTACGAGGCCGGATCAGATGTAGCGGCCCTCGAACCAGGCGCGTGCGGCCAGAGTGTGCAGCGGGAAGGCGAGTTCCTCCGGTCGGCGCAGCAGGTGCCAGCCCTCCGTCTCGTCCGTGGGGGTCGAGGCGGGAAGGCCGTCGGCCGGGCGTTCGGGGAGGAGGCCGAAGAGCAGCAGATGGCCGTCGGGTGCGCTCATTGCGTCGGCGAGGCGGACGTCGCGGGCGGCGGCGTCGATGCCCGTCTCCTCCTTCAGCTCGCGGATGACGGCCTGCCTCCAGTCCTCGCGGTCGTCGATGAAGCCGCCGGGGAGTGCGGTGCCGCCGCGGGCGGGTGCCACCGTGCGCGTGATGACCACCAGGGACGTGCCCTGTGTGTCGTACACGGGCTGTAGGGCGACGGCGACCGGCAGCGGGTTGCGGTAGGTGACGCTGCCGCAGGCCGGACAGGTGCGGGGCCACCCGGTGACGCCCTCTCCGAAGGGTGCTCCGCAGCTCGAACAGTGGGATCCCGGGCCGGAGTTGGCCGGGGCATGCTTGTTCTCGGACACGCGCGGACTGTATCCGATCTCGGAGAGGGCGTCTTCCTCAGGCCCCGTGGCCGCCGTGCTTCAGGGAGCCGGTGGAGACGGGGAAGTCGAAGTAGGTGTCCGGGTGTGTCTCCGGCTTGAAGGTGTAGTGCCACCACTCCTCGGCGAGGTTCACGAAGCCGAGGCCCTCCAGCGTGTTCTTGAGCAGCATCCTGTTGGCGCGCTGTTCTCCCTGTACGCGGGGGTCGAGCGTGTGGGCGAGGGTGTCGAAGCAGTCGTAGCCGGTGCCCATATCGACGGAGTTGTCGGGGAAACGTTCGCTCTTCGGGGCGTAGCAGGGCGCGAGGGTCTGGCCGGGAACGTACGGCCGGGTCGGGCGGGCGGGGAGCCGTACGAGGGTGAGGTCCACGGTGGAGCCGCGGCTGTGGCCGGATTTCTCCGCGATGTAGCCGTCGTCGAACAGCCGGGTCTTGTCGACGTTCGGGTAGAACTCGGCCTTCATCCGCTGGTCGTCGAGGTCTTCGGCCCAGCGGACGAAGTGGTCGACCGCGCGCTGCGGGCGGTAGCAGTCGTACACCTTGAGCGTGTAGCCCTGGCGCAGCAGTCTCTG
Organism: Streptomyces sp. XM83C; assembly: GCF_023072675.1. Classification (GTDB taxonomy): domain Bacteria; phylum Actinomycetota; class Actinomycetes; order Streptomycetales; family Streptomycetaceae; genus Streptomyces; species Streptomyces thermocoprophilus. Next base: position 18,925 of record NZ_JALLGL010000074.1, on the reverse strand, counting down.
CTGGGCCCGGTGGAGGGCCTGGGCGGCGGGGTGGGTGAGGATGCACAGCGGTTGGCGGTAGCCGTCGATGCGTTCGCCGACGAAGTTGTGCGGGGTGAAGTAGCGGATCTCCTCGATGATCGTGGGGTCCACGGTTCTCAGGGCCACGAAGTCGGCGGGTGCGGTGGGTTCGGGGGTCGCCCGGGCGGGGGCGCCGGCCGTGGTGACGGCGAGTGCGGTGGCGAGGGCGGTGACGGCGGCGCGCAGGGCGCGCGGGAGTCGTGCGAAACGCGTTGCCGCACGGGAGAGTTGTGTCATGTCCTCTGCATCTATCAGGTTGGTGCGGGGGCGGGAAAGGGCACGTGCGCGGCTGGTGGGGGCCGTTGCGGCAACCGTTGCCGTCGGCGGCCTTGACGCCTCTCGGGTGCCGGTGAACACTTCCCGGAGTCGGCCGACATCGCCGTACATTCTCGGCGTATCCACGCACTGTGCCCTGCGGGTCTCCCTGCGTCAGGACCCGCTCCCCACAGGGCGGTTCGACTGTTGAGGCACGCTCGCCGCGGACGCCGGGCGGCTGAGCACGCTCGGCATCACCAACCAGCGGGAAACGACCGTCCTGCGGGACAGGGGCACCGGAAAGCCGGTGCACAACGCGATCGTCTGGCAGGACTCCCGCACCGCCGCTCTGTGCAGGAGGCGGTGAAGGAGGACGGGGACGACTGACCACGCGCGCGTGGCGGTGCGATCCGGGGCTGCGGCCCGTACCCCGGTCGGCGGGGGTACGGGCCGCGCCCGTCACCGGGGGCGGCAGGCGTGGTTCAGGTGGTGACGGTCTGACGGAGGCCGGCGGAGCGGGCCATGGCATGCTCGACGACGCCGATGAGGACCTCCTTCACCGAGTCGCGCTCACGGGCGTCGCACATCACCAGCGGCACGTCGTCGTCCAGGTCGAGCGCCCGGCGTACGTCCTCGGCGGGGTATCGGGCCGCTCCCTCGAAGCAGTTGACGCCGACGAGGAAGGGGATGCCGCGGCGTTCGAAGTAGTCGACGGCGGCGAAGCAGTCCCCCAGGCGCCGGGTGTCGGCGAGGACGACGGCGCCCAGGGCGCCTTCGGACAGTTCGTCCCACATGAACCAGAACCGTTCCTGGCCGGGTGTGCCGAAGAGGTAGAGCACGAGGTCCTCGCGCAGGGTGATGCGCCCGAAGTCCATGGCCACGGTGGTGGTGTGCTTGGCCTCGACCCCTCGTGTGTCGTCGACGGGGCGCCCCGCCTCGGTGAGGGACTCCTCGGTGCGCAGCGGCCGGATCTCGCTGACCGCGCCGACCAGGGTGGTCTTGCCGACACCGAAGCCGCCAGCCACCAGGATCTTGAGCGTGAGGGGCTCGACCGGGGGCTTGCCGCGCTCAGAACGCCCGAGGATCATCGGTTTCTTCTCCTGCTCGATGGGGGTCGTCCGGCGGTGTGCCGTAGCCTCCGCCGCCGGGGGTCTCGATGACGAGGACGTCGCCGGGCCCTACGTCGGCGGCGTCGCTTCCGCGCAGTTCGGTGACGGTGCCGTCGGCGCGTTCGATCCTGTTGGCGCCGAGGGCGCCGGGCTCGCCGCCGGCCATGCCGTACGGGGGGACGCGGCGGTGCTGGGACAGCGTGGAGACCGTCATGGGTTCACGGAAACGGATACGGCGCACCGCTCCGTCGCCGCCGCGCCACCGGCCGGCGCCTCCGCTGCCCCGCCGCACGGAGAAGTCCTCCAGCAGGACGGGCAGCCGCCATTCCAGGACCTCGGGGTCGGTGAGCCGCGAGTTGGTCATATGGGCCTGTACGACGTCGGCGCCGGGGAAGCCGTCGCCCGCGCCGGAGCCCGAGGCGACGGTCTCGTAGTACTGGTGGCGTGCGTTGCCGAAGGTGACGTTGTTCATCGTTCCGGAGCCTTCCGCCTGCACGCCGAGCGCCGCGTAGAGGGCGCCGGTGATGGCCTGGGAGGTCTCCACGTTTCCGGCGACGACGGCGGCGGGCGGGCGCGGGGCGAGGAGGGAGCCGGGCGGGACGATGATCCGCAGGGGGCGCAGGCAGCCGTCGTTGAGGGGGATGTCGTCGTCGACGAGGGTGCGGAAGACGTACAGGACGGCCGCGTTGACCACGGCGAACGGGGCGTTGAAGTTGGTGTCGAGCTGGGGTGAGGTGCCGGTGAAGTCGATGGTCGCGGAGCGCGTCTCGCGGTCGACGCTCACCCGGACGCGGATGACGGCGCCGGAGTCGGTCTCGTAGGCGTACTCGCCGTCGGCGAGGGCGTCGATGACGCGGCGTACGGCTTCCTCGGCGTTGTCCTGTACGTGCCGCATGTAGGCCTGGACGACGTCGAGGCCGAAGTCGTCGATCATGCGGCGGACCTCGTCGACGCCTTTGTGGTTGGCGGCGATCTGGGCCCGCAGGTCGGCGAGGTTGGTGCGGGGGTTGCGGGAGGGGTGCGGCGCCTCGGTGAGCAGACGCAGGGTCTCCTCCTCACGGAAGCGGCCGTTCTCGACGAGCAGCCAGTTGTCGAAGAGGACGCCTTCCTCCTCGATGGTGCGGCTTCCGGCGGGCATGGAGCCCGGCGCGATACCGCCGATCTCGGCGTGGTGGCCGCGGGAGGCGACGTAGAAGAGGACGCGGTCACCGTCCGTGTCGAAGACGGGCGTGATGACGGTGACGTCGGGCAGGTGGGTGCCGCCGTGGTAGGGGTCGTTGACCGCGTAGGTGTCGCCGGGGCGCATGGCGGTGCCCCGGCGCCTGATGACCTCTTTGACGCTGGTGCCCATCGAGCCGAGGTGGACGGGGATGTGCGGGGCGTTGGCCACCAGGTTTCCGTCCGGGTCGAACAGTGCGCAGGAGAAGTCCAGCCGTTCCTTGATGTTGACCGACTGGGCGGTGGACTCCAGCCGGGCGCCCATCTGTTCGGCGATGGACATGAAGAGGTTGTTGAAGACCTCCAGCAGGACCGGGTCGGCTTTCGTGTCGAGATCGGAACTCTGCGTGACCGTCGTGCGTTCCATGACCAGATGCCCGTCGTCGCGAGCCGTGACCCGCCAGCCTTCGTCGACGACGGTGGTCGCGCCGGCCTCGGTGATGATCGCGGGGCCGGTGACGGACCGGCCGGGCCGCAGAGCGGTCCGACGGTGAAGGGGTACGTCGCGCCAGGTTCCGCCGGTGTGGAGGCGGACCGTGGCGGGCGGTTCGGTGGTGCCCTCGTAGGGGGCGAGCGCGGACAGATCGGGGGGTTCGGTGATGCCGGTGGCTTCGACGGAGAGGGCTTCGACGACGATCGGGCGGTCGAGGGTGAAGGAGTACGTGGCGCGATGACGTTCTTCGAAGGCGTGTCGCATCGTGCCGGGGTCGGTGAGGTCGACGGTGAGGGTGGTGTCGGTGCCGTCGTAGCGCAGGTGGGCGCGGCGGGCGACACGGATGCGGTCCTCGGGGACGTCCTCGGCGAGGAGTGCGGCGCGGGCGGCGGACTCGAGGCTGTCCGCGGTCTTCGTCACGCCGGGCATGGCGGCGGGCTCCAGGGGTGCCTCGACGGACTGTTCACGCATGGCGGTGGTGTCGGCGAGGCCGATGCCGAGCGCGGACAGGACACCGGCCATGGGGGGCACGAGCACGGTGCGGATGCCGAGGGAGTCGGCGACCATGCAGGCGTGTTGTCCTCCCGCGCCGCCGAACGTGGTGAGGGCGTAGCGGGTGACGTCGTGGCCCTTCTGGACGGAGATCCGCTTGACGGCGTTGGCGATGTTGGCGACGGCGATCTGCAGGTATCCCTCGGCGACCTGTTCGGGGGTGCGGTCGTCGCCGGTGCGTTCCCGGATCTCGCGGGCCAGGGCGGTGAAGCGTTCCCGTACGACGGTGTCGTCGAGGGGCTGGTCGCCGTCGGGGCCGAAGACGTGCGGGAAGTGGGCGGGCTGGATCCGGCCGAGCATGACGTTGGCGTCGGTGACGGTCAGGGGGCCGCCGGCGCGGTAGCAGGCGGGGCCGGGGTCGGCGCCCGCCGAGTCGGGTCCGACGCGGTAGCGGGAGCCGTCGAAGTGGAGGACGGAGCCGCCGCCTGCGGCGACGGTGTGGATGTCCAGCATGGGGGCGCGCAGCCGGACTCCGGCGATCTGGGTGGTGAAGACCCGTTCGTATGCGCCGGCGAAGTGGGAGACGTCGGTGGAGGTGCCGCCCATGTCGAAGCCGATGACGCGGTCGTGCCCGGCGAGCTGCGACATGCGGGCCATGCCGACGATGCCGCCGGCCGGTCCGGACAGGATGGCGTCCTTGCCGCGGAACTGGCCGGCCTCGGCGAGGCCGCCGTTGGACTGCATGAACATCAGCGGGACGCCTTCGAGGGCGTCGGCGACCTGCCGCACATAGCGGCGGAGGACGGGCGAGAGGTAGGCGTCGACGACGGCTGTGTCTCCTCGGGGGACCAGCTTCATCAGGGGGCTGACCTCGCTGGACAGGGAGATCTGCGGGAAGCCGACACGTTCGGCGAGCCGGCCGACGGCCTGCTCGTGGGCGGGGTGGAGGTGGCTGTGCATGCAGACCACGGCCACGGCGCGGATCCCGTCGTCGTACGCTTCCTGGAGTGCGCCGGCGAGGCTGTCCAGGTCAGGGGCGCGCAGGACGGTGCCGTCGGCGGTGATCCGCTCGTCGACCTCGACGACACGCTCGTACAGCTGCTCGGGCAGCTCGATGCGGCGGGCGAAGATGCGGGGCCGGTTCTGGTAGCCGATCCGCAGCGCGTCGCGGAAACCCCGGGTGATGACCAGGAGGGTCCGCTCGCCCTTGCGTTCGAGGAGCGCATTGGTGGCGACGGTGGTGCCCATGCGGACGGAGTCGACGGGGTCCGTGGAGTCGCCCAGCAGCTCGCGGACACCGGCGACGGCGGCGTCGCTGTAGCGCGCCGGGTTGTCCGAGAGCAGTTTGTGGGTGACGAGACGGCCGTCCGGGCGGCGCGCGACGATGTCGGTGAAGGTGCCGCCCCGGTCGACCCAGAACTGCCAGCCTGTCACAGCCTCACCCCGCTTCCGCGCTGCTCACAGCGCCCGCAGGCCGTTGATCACATCGCGCAGAATACTCTCGTCGGGCAGTTCGGCCGGGGGCACCGGCCGGTTGACGTGGACGTAGGAGCCGTCGACGAGGTCGCCGACGAGGACCCGGACCACGCCGACGGGCAGGTCCAGCTCGGCGGCGAGTTCCGCGACCGACTGCGGGGTCCTGCGGCACAGTTCGACGATGTCCACGTGCTCCGGGGAGAGCGTGGGATCGCTGTCCGGATCGTCCGCGTCGGGTTCGGCGACGACCACCGCGATCAGGTCGAGGCGGTGCTGGGCCGCATGGGTGGTGCGGCCACGGGTCATGGCGTAGGGGCGTACGACGGGTCCCGCGTCGTCGTCGAACCACTGGCGTGCTTCCTGACCGTCTGCGCTCATGTCGTCCCACTACCCGCCGGAGGGCAGATCGGTGCGCGGGGCAGTGCCCAGATGTTCGCCGACCCGCTTCACGAGCAGGGTCATCTCGTAGGCGATCTGTCCGATGTCGGCGTCGGCGTCGGAGAGGACGGCGAGGCAGCTGCCGTCTCCGGCGGCCGTGACGAACAGGAACGCCTCGTCGAGTTCGACGACGGTCTGGCGGACGCCGCCGGCCTCGAAGTGGCGGCCCACGCCCTTGGCAAGGCTGTGGAAGCCGGAGGCGACAGCCGCGAGGTGCTCGCTGTCCTCCCTGGTCAGGCCCTTGGACACGCCGGTGGGCAGGCCGTCGCTGGAGAGGACGACGGCTCTGCTGATGCTGGCGACGCGTTCCACCAGGTCGTCGAGGAGCCAGTTCAGCTCCTTCTTGCTCTCGGTCGTGTGGCCGGTGGCCTTCGGTGCGATCATCGACCGTCCCCCTCGGTTGTTTCTCGTGGTGCTGTGCCGTTGTCGGTCCTGTCGCGCCGGGCGTTCTCCTCACGCCCGCGCCGCCAGCCACGCTGGAGCGAGGCCATACGGCTGCGTACCTCTTCGGCGTCCCGATCGGCGGGGTCCGTTGCCGCCCGCTCGCCGGAGGGCGGGGCGGGTGCCTGCTTGAGCTGCGGCGCGAGGCTGGCCTGGCGGACGCGGCGGGGCAGCGGGCCGGTGGAGGACGCGGCGGGCGTCGCGGCGACGCCTTCCGTGGCCGGGGTCGTGGGGTCGGCGGGCGTCGCGGGTGCGGTGTCCGCGGGTGAGGCGGCGGTCTCGAGGTGTGGGGCGCCGGGCCGCTCGGGTGCGGTGCGGTCGGGCCGGGCCGTGACGTCGTCGGGACGGTGCGCGGCGGCACCCTCGGGCGGGCCGGCCGGTGATGGGCCGGGGTCGTCCGGTGCCGAGGTGGGGGCCGCGCCGCCCGGCAGCGGTGTGGTGGTGCGGACCCGCCGGGGCAGAGCGGGGGCGTCGGGTCGGCCGGAGCCCTGGTCGCGGGTGGTCGGGGAAGAGGGACCCGGCTCGCCGTTGCGGGGCGCCGGTGATGCGGGGCCGGGTTCGCTCGTGCGGGCGGCCGATGGCGGAGTGGCCGGCTCGCCCGTGCGGGCGGTCCGGAAGCGCGCGGGGCCGCCGGCGCGGACGGCCGGGGAGGTGTCGGGCTCGTCAGCGGCGGTCGGGGTCGGGGTGGGCTCGTCGGTGCGGAGGGCCTTGTCGCCTCGGCTCCTGCCGGTGGCGCCGCGGCGTCTGACGGGCAGGGGCGTCAGGTTCTCGGGACCGGAGCGGCCCGGTTGCGGGCGGTCCGGTGCCTCGTCCGCGTCGTCACGGCGGGTGCGCAGGCCGGTGACCGGGCGGCCGTGCGAGCTGACGAGTTTCGGGGTGCGTCGCCGGACGAGCGGGACGGGACCGCTCGGCTCGGTGCCGTCCGCCGTGTCGTCCGCGGCCGTGCTGTGCGGGGCGGACCGGGGGCGGTGGCGTTCGCCACGGTCGGCGGGGGTGTCCGTGGCTCCGGTGAGGAAGCCGCGCGGGCGGAAGAGACCGCCGCGCTCGCTGTCCGCGTCGTCCAGGGCCCCGGCGAAGTCCAGGGCGTCCAGGTCGACGGGGGTGTCCAGTTCGACGGGGCCGTCGAGCAGCGAGGCGGGCAGACCCGGCAGATGTGCGGGCACCTTGGAGAGGGCGGCCCGGCGGGTCTCGGCCGGCTTGCCCTCCTTGGCGGCCTTGGGCCGGTCGAGGCGGAAGCCGATGCCGTTGGTGTCCGGCACGTCGTCGGTGAGCAGCGCGTCCGGGATGAAGACGACGGCGGTGGTGCCGCCGTAGGGGGAGGGCTGGAGGGAGACCCGGACGTTCTGCCGCTGGGCCAGGCGGCTGACCACGAACAGTCCGAGCCGGTCGGTGTCTGACAGTTCGAACTGGGGGGTCTCGGCGAGTCGCAGGTTGGCGTCCAGCAGGGCCTCGGCGGACATGCCGAGACCACGGTCGTGGATCTCCAGGGTGAAGCCGTTGGCGACCTTCTCCCCCACCACCTGCACGGCGGTGTGGGGCGGTGAGAAGACGGTGGCGTTCTCCAGCAGTTCCGCCACCAGATGGGTGAGGTCGGCGACGGCCGGTCCGGTGACGGCGACCCGGGGCAGTCTGCGGACCTCGATGCGCTCGTAGTCCTCGACCTCGGCGACGGCGGCCCGGACGATGTCCATGAGCTGGATCGGCTTGCGCCACTGCCGGGAGGGGGCGGCGCCGGAGAGGATGACCAGGCCCTCGGCGTGGCGTCGCATTCGGGTGGTGAGGTGGTCGAGGCGGAAGAGGTCGGCGAGCTCCTCGGTGTCCTCGGTCCGGCGTTCCATCGCGTCGAGCAGCGTGAGCTGCTTGTGCAGCAGGACCTGGCTGCGCCGGGCGAGGTTGACGAAGACCTCGGAGACACCGGCCCGCAGTTCGGCCTGTTTGACGGCGGCCTCGACGGCGGCGCGCTGGAGGGTGTTGAGGGCCTGGCCGACTTCGCCGATCTCGTTCTTGTCGTACTCCAGACGCGGCACCTCGGTCTCGACGTCGACCTGCTCGCCGGCGGACAGGCGGCGCATCACGCTGGGGAGCCGCACTCCGGCGGCCTCGTGCGCCTCCTGCCGGAGCTGGCGCAGGTCGCGGATGAGGGCGCGGCCGACCCGGACGGACAGCAGGAGGGAGACGAGCAGGGCGAGCAGGGCGAGGACACCGGCGACGACGGCCTTCAGGATGACGTTCATGGCGATCGGCCGGACGCGGTCCTGATAGCGGTCGCCGGCCGCGTCGTCGAGCGCGGCGAGTTCGTCGAGGACGGTCGCGGCGGCGGTGTCCCAGGTTCTCGCGGAGACGCCGGAGGGCATGCCGCCGGGGGCGGTGGAGGCGACGGACTTCTCCGCGGTGCGCAGGGGTGCGGTGGTGGCGTTCTTCCAGAAGCGTTCGTAGCGCTGGCGTTCGGCGACGGGCAGCTGCGGGAGGCTCAGTTCGTAGATCGCCTCGCGCTGGGCGGCGAGGTTCAGGACGGTGCGTATCTCGCTCTGGGAGAGTTCGCCGACGACCAGGGAGGAGCCGAGCAGGGCGTCCTCGCGGGAGAGCAGTTCGCGTGCGCGGGCGGTGTGGACGAGTGCGCGGTACTGCTTGTCCATCTCGGGGACGTCGACGACGTCGAGGGTGGACAGCAGGGCGTAGCAGGGGTCGACGAGCCGGTTGTACAGGTCGAGTGCCTGGGCGCGGGTGAGGGTGCCGTCCGCGACGCTGCGGCGCAGGGAGTCGATGCCGTCGAAGGCGTCGAGAAGGGCGGTGAGGCTCTCGGTGTCGTCGTGGTCGAGGGCGTCGCGCACATCCGGGTCGGCGGCGTTGCGGCGGACGGTGGCGATGGCCTTGTCGGTGGCGGCGCGATTGCGGCGCAGCGCGGCCAGCGCGTCGGAGGCTCGGGGGTCGGCCAGGTAGACGAGGGTCTGGCGGCGTTCCTGCTGGATGACGCGCGCGGTGTCCTCCAGGGGGTAGCCGAGGTTCTCCACGAGGGAGGACACCTCGAACAGCCTGCTCGCCTCGCGTCCGGTGAGGACGGTGGCGAATCCCCCGATGACGGTCAGGGACACCAGCGGCACGAGAAGCAGCGCCACGATCTTCCGGCGGATCGACTTCCCGCGAAAGCGCATGGCCTCCCCCAGCTCGACCCCCCACCGGCAGGGGGTACACATGTGCGTCAACTAACGGCGCGAGCCTACTACCGACGCACAGCTATCTCGAAGGGCCGTCCGGAAGGAGAACTTCCGTACCGGCAGCGAGAGATGGGCAGTTGTCCGGCCATTGCGGGAGATTGCCTCCCGGAGTGCACCCGCGAACGGACGGCCGGATCCAGACGCTCTCCCGGTGGGAGTGGCCGGAACTTTTCGTTCGTCGGGAATCTTCGTGTGGCGCCGTTCGTCCTTCTCTACAGGAAATGGAGGCGGAAGGGACCACAGGAGCGGCATTCCGCCTTTGAGGGGAATGAAACAGTGCAAGCCGGGCAGCCAAGGGGAAGCCGGATTCCATCCGGTGCGAGCGGAGGACCTGCCGGGCGGTGGGGAGGGGCACGGTGATGGGGACGGCGGAGCGGCACGGGACGTCGGCCGGGGGCGCGGCGGCGCGAGAGCGCGCCGGAACTCCTGGTCGTGGTGTTCCCGCCGAGCGGGGTGCCGCGCTGTCGGCCGACGGTGGCGGAGGCCGTAGGGAGGGCCGGGAGCAGCGGCCCTATCGGCCGTTGTGGGTGGAGGAGCCGGCCCGGCGTCGCCGTATGCCGGACCCGGTGCGCACGGCGGCCGTGCGTGCGGTGCTCATCGTGGCGGTGACGCTGATCCAGGCGATGGTGGCGTTCCTGTGCACGCTGGCGGAGTCCTGGCTGGCCTTCCCGATGGTGCTGAGCAGCCTCGCCAGCACGGTGGTGGCCACGTGGGGTGTGCTGGACGTGTGGGTGACGCGCCAGGTGTGGAACCAGCGCAACGGCGTGGTCTCGACTCCGAGCAGCACCGCGCGGGCGCTCCGGAGGGAACGGCGCAGAGCCCGTAAGCAGGCCCGTGCGGCGGCTCGGGAGGCGGCGCGAATACGGCGGCGGGGCACCGGTCAGCTGTCCCACCCCTGAGGCCGGTCCCTGGGGCCGACGAGCCCCTTCGCTACGATGCCGTTCCGCATGGCGCATGAGGCAGTGCTCTGCGCAACACAGTCCGGACGGGGGGCCGCCGCTTCGAGGTCACCCGCGGATGCGGCCCGGCAGGGCCGTCAGGTGGTGGGAGTCGAGCGATGGCACGCGCGCGCATACAGTCCAACGGTCTCGAGAAGCTCGGTGAGGACCCGGCCGGGCCGGGCGGTCGTCCTGCCCGCGGGGGCCGGGGTGCGGCGAGCGCGGTGCAGTCGGTCGACCGTGCCGTGACGGTGCTGGAGATCCTGGCACAGCACGGGGAAGCGGGGGTGACGGAGATCGCCCGTCGGCTGGACGTGCACAAGTCGACGGCGTTCCGGCTGCTCGGCGTCCTGGAGAACCGAGGGCTGGTGGCCCAGGTGAAGGACCGCGGCAAGTACTGCCTGGGGGCCGGGATGCTGCGCCTGGCGGGGGCCGCGGCCGTGCGGCTGGACATATCCCAGGAGGGTGTCCCCGTCTGCCGGGAACTCGCCGACGAGCTGGGCGAGACGGTCAATATCGCGGTGATGGACGACGACGCGGCGGTCAACATCATGCAGGCGCGCGGCACGGCGGCGGTGGCCGCACAGAACTGGCTCGGACGGCGCACGCCGCTGCATGCGACGTCCAGCGGCAAGGTTCTGCTGGCGCACGCGGCGCCCGCGCTGCGGGAGGGGCTGCTGGGCCGCCCGCTGCACCGGTTCACCGAGCGGACCGTCACGGGCACGGCCGAGCTGCGCGCCGAGCTGGCGGCGGTGGTGAAGCGGGGTTACGGCGTCACGGTGGAGGAGCTGGAGCCGGGCCTGGCCGCCGTGGCCGCGCCGGTGCGGGCGCACGACGGCCAGGTGATGGCGGCGATCAGTGTGTCGGGTCCTGTGTACCGGCTCAGCGCCGACCGGCTGCCCGGGCTGGCCGAGCGGATGGTCGCGGCGGGGGCCGAGCTGTCCCGCCGTATGGGGTACGGGTTCTGACAGGACGTCACGTCGAGCCGGGTGCGCCGGCCGTGACGCAGAGGCCGCCCTCCCGGCTCCCGGCCCCGCCGCTGCCGGGGGCCTGGGCCCCGGCGCGGCACGGGCACCCGGCGTGGTTGCGGGCGGGGGCGGGTCGCGCCTTCCGGCCTCCACGGGCCCCCCGGCGCCCACCTCCCCCAAGCTCTCAGCTTCGTGCGACGACCAGAGGGGCCGCCCAGCGGCCTGGGTGCCCCCTCGGCCTCGCCCTGTCGGGTGGGGTTTCCTGGCAGGACGTCGCGCCGGGCGCCGATCGGGCTGCGGCGCGGGGTCATGCCGGGGTGGGGCGTTTGTACATCCGCGTCGCTGTGATCTCGCTGTGCACGGCCTCACCCGCCTGCGGGGGCTGGGGCAGTCCAGGACGGAGATGCTCCTCGACGCTGATGTACTTCAGGCCCGCCCTCAGGTCGGCGTCGTTGCGCAGCCGGATGACCAACGGGAACTCCGCCAGGGCGGTGGTGTCGAACAGGCCGGTGGTGTACAGCAGCTGCACGCCGAGCGCGTCGGACACGGCCCGCTGGAGTTCCAGCAGATAGGTGGCGTTGGCGCGGCCGATGGGGTTGTCGAGGAACAGCGTGCCCGCGTGGCGGTGCTTGTCGCGGCCACGGTCGTTGGAGCGCAGCGCAGCCATCGTGCAGTACAGGGCGATGGCCGCGGTGAGCAGCTGGCCACCGGAGAAGACGTCGCCCATCTGGCCGACGGGGACGCGTTCGGCGCGCAGCACGGCGTCCGGTTTGAGGATCTCGACGGCGACGCCCTTGGGCTGCAGGGCTGCCGCGACGCCGCGCAGCAGCAGGGACATGCCGTCGCGCCGCAGGTCGGAGTTCTTCTTCACGGCAGCGCGGGTGGCCTCGTCGATGACCTCGCCGAGCCGTTCGGTGAGGGTCGCCTGGTCGGGTTCCTCGAAGCGGATCCGCAGGAACTCCTGCCCCGACCACTCGCCGAGTCCTTCCGGCAGCCTGGACAGCCGTTGTGCGGAGCGCAGCGTGGCGAGGGCGGACTCGACGAGTCCGCGCAGCCGGTCCACGATCGAGTCCCGGTTGCGTTCCAGCTGAGCCAGCTCGTCGGTGAGGACGCGCAGCCGGGGTGCGAAGGCCTCGGCCCACTTCTTGGCGTGCTCGGGCAGCGCGGAGGAGGGCAGTTCGCGGATCTGCTGCCGTGCCGGGGTGCGGACCTGCTCGTAGCGGGTGGAGTTGGCGTGCCGTACGAGCACGTCGGAGGCCTCGCGTACGGCGGCTTCGGCGGCCGACAGGTCGGCGGCGCAGCCGCGCAGTGAACGGCGGGTCTCGGCGGCGGACTGCCGGGCCTCCTCCAGCGTGCCGGGGTACGGCTCGGGTTCGTCCTGCTCCTCCTCGGAGGCGTGTTCGCGCAGCAGGTCGCGGAGCATCGCGGCCAGCTCCTCGAAGCCGCCGACGGCGTCCTCGGCCGCGCGGTGGGCCTCGAGCAGTTCGGCGTGGGCTTCGCGGGCCTGGGCCAGTGCCTCGGTGCGGGAGGCGAGTTCGGCGGTGGCCGTGCGCAGCAGGGCCTGCGCGTGGTCGGCGTCGCGCGGGACCATCTCCTCGGGCAGCTCGGTGTGGGCCTCGCCGTCCTCGGGTGCGTGCCGTTCGGCCTCGCCGCGCAGCCGGCCGAGCTGCTCGCTCGCGTGCGACATACGGGTCTCCAGGAGCTGCACCAGCTCCTCCGCGCGGGCGGCGGCGGCCTGCCGGGACGGGCCGTCGGAGCCGTCCGGCGACTGGAGCAGCTGTTCGGCGCGGGAGCGGACCTTGTTGCTGAGGCGGTCCAGTTCGGCGCGGGCCGCGCTCTCGTCGCTCTCGGCGCGGGCCTGTTCGGCGCGCAGGTCGGCGCCGACGCCGACCTTCTCGTACACCTGGGAGGCGGCCCGGTAGGCCTCCCGCAGTGCGGGCAGGGACGCCTTGGGCGCGTCGTCGTCGGTTTCCGGGACGTCGTCGGGGGCGCCGGCGATCTCGGAGCGCTCGGCGCGCAGGGCACGCGCGGTGCGGCGGGCGTCGTCGGCGGCCCGCTGGGCGGCGCGTCGGTCCTCGTCGGCGGCGCGGGCGCGTTCCAGGCAGGCCTGGGCGCGGGCCTCGGCCTCGGCTGCCTCGTCGGCGAGTTCGCGGAGGCGGGCCTGCCAGCCGGCGCGTTCCCGCAGCCGGAAGGCGAGACCGGCGAGGGCGTCGGCGGCTCGGCGTGCCTTCTGCGCGGCTTCCTGCTTCTCGTCGCGGACGCGGCCGGCTTCGGCGGCGGTCTCCTCGGCCTCCGCGCGCAGCGTGCGGGCCTCGGCGAGCTCGGCCTCGGCCTCCTCGGCGAACTCGCGGGCCTGCCGGGCGGCTTCGGCCAGTTCCCGCAGTCGTCCGGCGGGGCAGCCGGTGCGCCAGGAGGCGAGCCGGGCGGCCAGTTCGCGGTCCTTGCCGAGGCGGGCGGCGAGGGCGCGGATCTCCTCGTCGCGTGCGGTGGCGCGGGCGCGCAGCGCCTGCCGCTCCTCGTCGGCGGCGTGCTCGTCGTGCATGGCCGGGTTCGGCGGGACGAGGAAGACGTCTCCGCTGTCCGGGCCGGGTGCGGGGGTGGGCGCGAGCAGCGCGGCGGCCGTACCGACGGCGACGGCGGAGCGGGGCAGCAGGGCGGCGTCGCTGAGGGCTTCGCGTGCGCGCGCGTGCGAGTCGGGGTCGGTGATGATGACGCCGTCGACCAGTTCGGGCCGGGCGGCGAGGACGCGTGCGTGGTCGGCGGGGTCGACGGCCTGGGCGAGGTAGCGCCAGCCCGGCAGGGCGGGGATGCCGTGCTCGCCGAGGAACTCGACGGTGGCGAGGACGTCGGGGCCGGGCGGCAGGAGGCCGCCGTCGCCGAGGGCGCCCAGGATGCGGGCGTCGTCGGCGGCTGCCGTACGCAGCTCGAACAGCTGGCGTTCGGCGGAGGCGACGGCCTCGTCGAGGAGTTCGCGCAGTTCGTCGGCGAAGCGGTCCAGGTCCTCGGGGCCGAGGGGGCCCTGGCCGGTGGTCTCGTCGTCGGTGTCGCCGGCCTGGCGGGGCTGCGGGATCGCGGCGCGGCCGTCGGTGAGGCCGAGCAGCTCGGCCAGGCGCTGCTCCTGGGCGAGTGCCTGCGCGGTGCGGCGTTCTCCGTCGTGGGCGCGTTCGGCGGCGAGCGCGGCGTCGGCGGCGCGGGCGGCGGTCAGTTCGGCGCGGGCCTCGGCGGAGGCGGCTTCGCGGGCCTGTTCGGTGGCCCTGCGGGAGGCCTCACGGGCGGTGTCCCAGGCGGCGACGGCGGTCTTCTCGGCGTCGCTGGCGGCGAGCGCGGCGCGGGCCGGGTCGGCGTCGGGGGCGCTGTCGTCGAGCCAGCCGGCGCGGACGGCCTCGGCGGTCTCCTGCTCGACCTCGGTGAGCCGCTGCCGCAGGTGGCCGGCTTCGCTGCGGGCGCGCTGCGCCTCGGTGGCGGCGGCGGTGGAGTCGCGGTAGGCGGACTCGCCGACCTCCTGAAGGGCGGCGGAGCGCTCCTCCTCCTCGTCGGCACGCTGCTCGGCGCTCTGCGCGGCGGCGTGCAGGGCTCGTACGAGGTCGACGGCGGCCTTGGCGCGGGCGGCGAGCGCGGGGGCGGCGTCCCGTTCGGCTTCCTGGATCGCGGCGGACACGCGGGCGACGCGGTCGGCGGCGGCGCGGTGGCGCAGTACGGCCTCGGCGGCCTGCCACGCGCTGTGCAGGGTGCGGGCGTCGGCGAGTTCGCGTTTCTGCGCGGCGGCTGCCTTCTCGGCGGCGGCGAGCGCCAGGGAGGCATGCCGGTAGGCGAGTTCGGCGGCGATCAGGGCGCTGCGTTCGCGGGCGCCTTCGGCGTGCGTGACGGCGTACGCGGCGGCGGTGACGCGCTGGGCGAGGTCGGTGGCGCGGGCGCGTTCCCGTACGGCGCGTGCGGAGAGCCGGCGTGCGAGGGTGCGGGTGCGGCGTTCCGCGCCGGCGTGCACGTCGCGGGCGCGGGCGCGGGCGTCGGCGGCTTCGACGATCCTGCCGAGCAGGTCGACGGATCCGGCGGTGAAGTCGCGTTCGGCGATGAGTTCGGCGCGGCGGCCGAGTTTGTTGCCGAAGCCGCTGACGAGGTCGGCGAGTCCGTCGGTGTCGCGGGTGTCGGTGACGGCGCGCAACAGCAGGTCGGTGAAGTCGGAGTCCTTCTTCACGGCGAACAGGCCGGCCGCTTCGCCCTCGTCGGCGTTCATCTCCCGCTGGTAGCGGAAGAGTTCGGGGTCGAGGCCGAGTTCGCCGAGGTGTTCGGTCCAGCGCTCGTGGATCTCCTCCCAGTGCACCTCCAGGTGCGGGTAGGCCTTGCCGGCCTCGGTGAGGGCGTCGCGGAAGCCCTTCATGGTGCGGCGGCGGCCCTGGGCTCCGGAGGTGCCTTCGGCGGGCGGCCGTACGGCGGTGGACTCGGCGACGGGCAGGTTGTCGAGGGTGAGTCCGGGGCCGGGTCGGAAGGAGTACCAGGCCTCGGCGAACTTGCGCGGGTCGTTGGAGACCTGGCGTCCCCGCCATTCGCTGACCTTGCCGACGACGACGCATTCACCGGTCTGTACGTGCTGCCATTCCAGCGCCACATGGCCGCAGTCGTCGGCGAGCAGGAACTTGCGCAGTACGCCGGAGCTGGCGCCGCCGAGGGTGTTGCGGTGGCCGGGCAGCATCACGGAGAAGATCAGCTTGAGGAGGACGGACTTGCCGCCGCCGTTCTCCAGGAAGAGCACGCCGGCGGGGGCGGGGCGGCGCGGCGGGCCGACGGGCTCCTCCTCGAAGAACTCCGCCTGGGTGGGGGCGGGGTCGGGCACGAGGTCGCCGACGCCCCGCAGGTCGAGCACGGTGTCGGCGTAGCGTGCTCCGGCGGGCCCGATGGAGTAGAGGCGGACCCGGGACAGCTCGTACATGGCGGACTCTCGTCAGTCTTCTTGCAGTTCGGGGGGTGTCTGTGGTGCTCAGGAGTGGAACGGCAGCCCGGCGTCGGCCACCAGGTCCAGGTCGTCGGTGTCCTCGGGCGGCAGCAGGGTGGGGGTGCCGTCGGTGACGGGTACGACGCCCAGTTCGAGGAGTTCGGCCATGGCGGCGCTGCCGGCCATGTCGCGGACCTGGAGCTGGTACCGGGCGGTGGTGCGGTACGTGCCGCCGTTGTCGTCGCCGGTGCGCTGGAGGAAGCCGGAGTCGGTGAGGAAGGTGACGGCCTTGGCGACGATGCCGGTGGTGGAGCCGGCGAGGCGGCGGGCGTCCTTGGTGGCGCCGGTGGCGCTGCGTCTGGCCCAGATGCGCCAGGCGGCCTCCAGGCCGGGGGCGTCGGTGGCCGGGTCGGTGTTCTCGCCCTGTTCGGCGGCTCGTTCCTCCAGGCGGCGGCAGGCCTGCCGGACGAACGCGTCGACGCCGTTGACGGTGACGCGGCCGATGTAGCCGTCGTCGGCGAGGTCCTCGGGGCGGGGGAAGGCCATGGCAGCGACGGCGAGGTGGGCCAGTCCGTGCAGGAAGCGGTCGCCGGAGTCGGCGGAGGCGCGACGCGCGTAGTCGCCCATGCGGACGGCGAACACGGAGTCCTCGGCGGCGGTGACGGCCATGCCGGCGCGGGGCGACACCTCCAGGACGACCAGGCCGAGTCCTGCGGCCACGGCGTCGGCGAGCCGGGCGAACGCGGGGTCCTCCCGGTGGCGCCGGAGCAGGTCGGCGTACTCCTGGTCGCGGGCGGGCTGGAGCTTGGGCTGGAGCCCGAAGGCGACGAGCCGCGCCGCGTCGGCGGCGTCGGCGGGGGTGACGGCGGCGGTCGCCTGCGGGGCGGGGGCCTCCGTGTCACTCCACTCGACGTGCTCGGTCACGGTCGGTACTCCTTGTCGCGCTGGTGGTCGGTCGGGCGGGGGCGTCGGGGGTGGCCGGGCGCGGCGTCCGGGTGGCCGCCGGTGCGCTGGGCTCCCGGATGGCCGCCGAAGTCCGGGCCGCTGCGGTGACCACCGATGGGCAGGACGCCACCGTGGCCGCCCGAGCGGGGGCGGCTCGGGTGGCCGCCGGTGCGCGGGTCGCGCCGCTTTCCGCAGAAGCCCGGGGCGCTGCGGTGGCCGCCGGGGCGCGGGACGCCGTGGTGGCCGCCCGTGCGGGGGCGGCTCCGGTCGGCGGTCATGCCGCTTCCGTCCGGTCGGCTGCCATGCCCGCCGCGTCCAGCAGGGCCGTGCCCACGATGAGGTCGGCGCCGCCGAACTCCGGGTCGTCCAGTTCCGTGCCGTCGTCCACGGCGAAGAGCAGTTTCTCCTCGCCCTGCCGGTAGGCGGTGCCGACAGCCGGGCTGGCCGCGTGCACGGCGAGCAGGGCGACCAGATAGGGCAGGTCGGGGTCCTTGCGGCGGGCCTCGGCGAGCAGGCCGGACAGGCGGCGGGGCGCGTCGTGCGGGAGGTCGAGCAGTTCCATGGCGGCGGCGAGCTGCTCCTCGCTGAACCGGCTGTCGTCGGGGGTGGCGATCAGGTCGGGTTCGGGCATCTCGGCGCCCAGGTGCTCCCGCTCGACCGGCGGGGTCAGCAGCAGCTCGACGAGGTCGGCGACCCGGACGGAGACGGGGGTGCGCAGGCCGGTGCCGCGGGCGAAGAAGGCGTCGGTGACGCGTGTGGCCTGTTCGAGCGGCAGGGGCAGGACGGGCGCGAGGAGGTGGCCGTACAGGTCGATGCCGGAGGAGGCGAGCGGGGTGGCGAAGGCCTGCCGGTCCTGCTCGGCGCGGAAGAGGGGGCCGGCCTCCAGCAGACGCGACTGGAGCTGGGTGTGGCGGCGGATGCAGTCCTTGACGATGTCGACCAGTTCGGCGGCGCGCCGCTTGTGCTCGGGGTCCTCGGACTCGTCGCGGGCCTTGCGGATGTTGGTGAGGATCGCGTTCTCGTGGCGGTAGCGGTCGGCCACGTGGTCAAGGGCTTCGGCGATCATGTCGGGGACGGCGTTGAGCCAGTCCACCGCGCGGACGTTGCGCCGGGTGGCGTCGAGGGCCTTGCGCAGGGTTTCCGAGTACTGAACGGTCCGGTAGCGGGCCTGTTCGGCGGCGAGCTGGGCGTCGGCGAGCCTGCCCCTGCTGATCAGCACCTCCAGCTTGACCTCGGCGGCGATCTGGGCGCTGGTGACGTCCGTGTCGAGGGCGCCGACCAGGACGTTGACGGCCTCGTCGGTGGTGCGCAGATAGACCGTGCCGCCCGGGCCGGGGACTTCTTCGACGAGCTTGAAGTCGTAGTCACGACGGACGTAGCTGCCGTCGGCGGTGAAGGTGCCGTAGACCACGCGGAAGCCGCGGTCGACGCTGCCGACGTTGATCAGGTTCTCCAGGACCCAGCGGGCCACGCGCTCGTGCTCGGCGGTGGGGCGCCGGGGGGCCTGGGCGGCGATGCGCGGGATCAGCCGGGCGACGATCTGGTCGTGGTCGGCGCCGGTGTCGAAGTCCATGTTGAGGGTGACGAGGTCGATCGCGGCCAGGGCGATCTCGGCCATGCCGTAGACGGAATACTCACCCGCGAGGTTGGCTTTGCGGGCGTCGAGGTCGTGGATCGGCGCGGTGCAGGCGAGCGCGCGCAGCCGCCGGGCCAGCCCCTCGTCGGCGGCCGGCCCCGGTGCGGGGCGGGTCGCTGCGCTGAGCTGGGGCGGAGTGGGGTCCGTCGGTGCTGGCGATGTCACGGTGCACAGACTAGGTCCTGGGTCTGACATCGACCCAAACGAGCGGCTGCGCCGGGGAGCGCCCGAGAACGGTGATCGGTACCCGTACGCCCCCTCGCCGCGCTCAGGTGGCGCTCACCCCGCCGACACCCCAGGCCGTGCACGCCTGCTCCCCCTCGCCGCACACGCCGCACTCACCCCCGCCGACACCCCAGGCCCCCAACGCC
>NZ_JALLGL010000675.1 GCF_023072675.1 Streptomyces sp. XM83C | reverse complement strand
CGCGACGGCACCTTCTACCAATCCCGGACACCGAAGGCCGTCGAACTCGCCGCGTGACCCCAGCAAGCCAAACCACCTCCAACCCAACCCAGGCACCTTGACGAAGGACATAGAGGCACCCCCCGGAGACCCGCCGGGCCCGACCCGCTGCACTCCCCCGGAGCCACGCGACGGGGCGGATCCCTCCGGCTGCCCTCGCGCTCCGGATGCGACCGGGTCCACCGCTGAGCGAGGGCCCCGTGATTCCGGCTCGCCCCCGAATCGCACGCCCTAGAGGTTGTCCCGTAAATGATCTGAGGCATGCAGGCTGACCTGCTCGTTTGCCTGTCATCCGGTGAGGGTGAGGTTGTGCAGGCGGGCGATGCCGAGCATGGCGTGGTGGACGCCGTCG
>NZ_JALLGL010000073.1 GCF_023072675.1 Streptomyces sp. XM83C | reverse complement strand
GTCTTCGACCGGGCCGGGGCATGCAGCCCCGGACCCCATGGCCGGGCCCCCGAACCCCATGGCCGGGCCGAGGCCCCACGACCCCGCACCTCGACCGGGTGGGGACGTCACGGCCCCGCACCTCGACCGGGTGGGGACGTCACGGCCCCGCACCTCGATCGGGTGGGGACCTCACGGCCCCGCACCCTCGCTTCAGGCCCCGCCTCTCACAGCCCAGGAGCCTCCGGCAGGCTGCCCGTGCGGGCGGCCTTGCCGTACCACTTGGCGCTGGACTTGGGCGTCCGCGCCAGCGTCGCGTAGTCCACGTACACGGCACCGAACCGCTTGCTGTAGCCGTACGCCCACTCGAAGTTGTCCATCAGGGACCACAGGAAGTAGCCGCGCACATCGGCGCCGTCGGTGATGGCCCGCCGTACCGCCGACAGATGCCCGTGCAGGTAGGCGATGCGCTCCGGGTCGTGGACCTGGCCGTCGGCGTCCGGCTTGTCGTCGTAGGCGGCGCCGTTCTCCGTGATGTACAGCGGCAGACCGGGTGCCTCCCGCGTGTAGCGCATCAGCAGCTCGTGCAGGCCGGTCGGGTCGATGGTCCAGCCCATCTCGGTGCGGTCGCCCGGCGTCTGGTGGAAGGCCACGTCCTCGGCGGCCGGCCACGGCGAGTGCTCGCTCGTGCCGTGCCCGTCGGCGCGCGGGCCCTTGTCGTTCGGGTCGGCCGCCGACACCAGGGTCGGCGTGTAGTAGTTCAGGCCCAGCGCGTCCAGCGGCTGATGGATGGCGTTCAGATCACCGTCGAGGACGAAGGACCAGTCGGTCAGCGACGACGTCGACTCCAGCAGCGTCTGCGGGTAGGCCCCGTGCAGCATCGGGCCGTGGAAGACCCCGTTGGCCAGGTCGTCGATGCGGCGCACCGCCGCCAGGTCCTCCGGCGTCTGCGACAGGGGCCGCACGACGGACGAGTTGAGGCTGACCGCTATCTGGTTGCGGGACGGCAGCACCGAGCGCAGCGCCTGCGTGCCGAGGCCGTGCGCCAGGTTCAGATGGTGCGCGGCGCGCAGTGAGGCCGCGTGGTCGGTGCGGCCGGGGGCGTGCACACCGGAGGCGTAGCCGAGGAAGGCGCTGCACCAGGGCTCGTTGAGGGTGATCCAGTGCTCGACCCGGTCGCCGAGCGCCTCGCCGACGATGTGCGCGTACTCGGCGAACCGCAGCGCGGTCTCCCGCTCCGGCCAGCCGCCCGCGTCCTCCAGCTCCTGCGGCAGGTCCCAGTGGTAGAGG
The DNA here is from genome assembly GCF_023072675.1 of Streptomyces sp. XM83C. Taxonomy (GTDB): domain Bacteria; phylum Actinomycetota; class Actinomycetes; order Streptomycetales; family Streptomycetaceae; genus Streptomyces; species Streptomyces thermocoprophilus. The sequence goes on along the minus strand of NZ_JALLGL010000073.1, from coordinate 20,868 downwards.
GTGATGGCCGGCTTGATGCCGTGCTCCAGCAGCTCGTCCACCAGCCGGCGGTAGAAGTCCAGGCCGACCTGGACGGCCGGGCCGCGCCCGGTCGGCTGCACACGCGGCCAGGAGACGGAGAAGCGGTAGGCGTTGAGGCCCAGCTCCGCCATCAGGGCCACGTCCTCGCGGTAGCGGTGGTAGTGGTCGACAGCGATGTCACCGGTGTCGCCGCCGATGGTCTTGCCCGGCGTATGGCTGAAGGTGTCCCAGATCGACGGGGTCCGGCCGCCTTCCCGTACGGCGCCTTCGATCTGGTACGCCGACGTCGCGGCGCCCCAGAGGAAGGCGGGTGGGAAGGTCACCGGGGTCGTCGCGGGCGTCACCGGATTCGAGGGCACAGGCATGGAAGCGCTCCCATAGGGGGTCGTGGAGACCGACGGACAGACAGAGAGGGAAGGGGGGCCGGGGCCAGGGGATTGCCGGCCCGGCCCCCGGGGCGGCGGGCGGCAGGCGGGGAGGCGTGCCGCCCGGACGGCCGGACGCGGGGGTCAGCCCTTGACCGCGCCCTGCATGATGCCGCCCACGATCTGCTTGCCGAACAGCAGGAAGGCGATCAGCAGGGGCAGCGTGCCGAGCAGCGCGCCCGCCATGATCACGGAGTCGTCGGGGATGTATCCGGTGCCGAGCTGGTTCAGGGCCACCTGGACGGTCGGGTTCTCCCCGTTCAGGGCGATGATCGGCCACAGGAAGTCGTTCCAGGCCATCACGAACGTCAGCAGACCGAGCACGGCCATTGCCGGTCGTGCCGCCGGGAACACCACGTGCCAGACGATGCGCAGACTGCTCGCGCCGTCCACCCGCGCCGCCTCGATCAGCTCGGACGGCAGGGCCTGCACGAGGTACTGCCGCATGAAGAACGTACCGAAGGCGCTGACCAGCGTCGGCAGGATGACCGTCTGGAGCTGGTTGGCCCAGCCCAGGTCGCTCATCCACAGGTACAGCGGGACGACGGCCAGCTGCGGCGGGATCATCATCGTGCCGATGGTGAGCAGCAGCAGCGTGCTGGAGAACTTGAACTTCAGCTTGGCGAAGGCGAACCCGGCGAGCGTGGAGAACAGCACCGTGCCGACGGTGATGCAGGACGCCACGAAGATCGTGTTGAACATGGCGGTGCCCATGCCCGCCTGGTCCCACGCCGTCTGAAGGTTCTTGAACAGGTTCCCGCCGAACCACAGCGGCGGCGGGGTCTGCGCGAGCCGCTCGTTGGTACGGGAGGCCGCGATCGCCGTCCACAGCAGCGGGGCCAGCGACACCAGCGCGAACAGCACCAGCACGACGTAGGTGACCGGACCGGCGTGCAGCTGCTTGCCGGCGCCCATCACCCGGACCCGGCGCGGCGGGGCACCCGAGGTCTTCTGCGGAAGGGTGACTTCACTGGTGGCCATCAGGACTTCCTCAGCCGTCGGGAGATCAGCAGGTTGATCGCGGCGATGATCAGCAGGATCAGGAACATCGACCAGGCGATCGCGGACGCCTTGCCGAGGTTGCCGACGATCCATCCCTGGTCGTACATGTACAGGCCGAGCGTCTGGTACTGGTGCTCGGAGCCGCCCTTGGTGCCGCTGACGCCGCCGAACAGCAGCGGCTCACCGAACAGCTGCGTCGCGCCGATGGTGGAGACCACGACCGTGAACAGGATCGTCGGCCGCAGCATCGGGATCGTCACGTGCCGGAACTGCTGCCAGCGCGTCGCGCCGTCCAGCGCCGCCGACTCGTACAGATCGGCCGGGATGGCCTGCATGGCCGCGAGGTAGATCAGCGCGTTGTAGCCGGTCCACCGCCAGATCACGATCGAGGACACCGCCAGCTGCGAACCCCAGTCGGACTCGCGCCAGTTCACCGGGTCCATGCCGAGGGCGTCGAGGACCCAGTTGACCATGCCGTTGTCCGGGGCGAACAGCAGGGTGAAGACGAGCGTCGCCGCCGCCACCGAGGTGGCGTACGGGGTCAGCATCACCACGCGCCACACGGTCGAGCCGCGCAGCCGGTAGTTCAGCATGTGCGCCAGCCAGATGGCCGCCGCCAGCTGCGGAACGGTGGAGATGACACCGATGGTGAAGGTGTTCTTCAGCGCGTTCCAGAAGAAGTCCGAGGACAACAGGTTCTCGTAGTTGTCCAGCCCCGCCCAGGTCTGGTGGTCCAGCGAGGACAGCTGCACATGGTGCAGCGAGTACCAGGCGGTGTAGAGCAGCGGCACCAGGGAGAAGGCGCCGAAGATGACGAAGAAGGGGGTGATGAACGCGTACGGCGACGCCTTCATGTCCCAGCGGTACAGCCTGCTGCGCCACGGGCTGCCGCCCGAGGCCGGCCGACCGCGACCGTGAGCGCGGCGGGCCGCGCCCGGCTGCTTGCCGGGCGCGGCGCCGGCGCTCGACGCGGGTTGCGCGAGAGCCTGCTTGGAGCCGGTCACTGGCCGAGCACGTCCTTGATCTCTTCAGTGGCCGCCTTCCAGCCCTGCTCCGGGGACTTGCCCTTCTGCTCGACCTGGAGGATGCCGACGTCCGTCAGAGCGGTGTTGATCGGCTGGTCCTTGATGCCGAAGATCTGCGACGGGATCGTCTTGGCCGAGTCGGAGTAGATCTGGGTGAGCGGCGCGTCGGAGAAGTACGCCAGGGTGTCGGGCGACGGCTTCAGCGAGGAGTACGCGGCCGGGGTGGACGGGAAGCTGGCCTGCTTGGCGAAGACCTTGGCCTGCTGCTCGGGCGCGGTCAGCCACTTCGCCAGCTCGATGGCCTCCTTCTGGTGCTTGCTCGCCTTCGGCACGCCGAGGAAGGAGCCGCCCCAGTTGGCCGCGGTGGGCGCAGCCGCGACGTCCCAGTTGCCCTTGCCGGCGTCACCGGACTTCTCCTGGATGTAGCCGACCATCCAGGCGGGGCAGGCGACGGTGGCGAACTTGGCGTTGGCGAAGCCCTGGTCCCACGGCTTGTCGAACTGCTTCAGCTTGGCCGACATGTCGCTGGTGGCGACCGTCATCGCGACGTCCCAGGCCTTCTTCACGCCCTCGGACTTGTCCCAGATGACGTTGCCGTCAGCGTCGTAGTAGCGGTCCTTGGCACCGCCGAGCGCCGCGTTGTAGACGGAGGAGGCGGAGTCGACGAACTTGGTGCCGCTCGGCGCCTTCTCCATGTACTTCTTGCCGAGGTCGACGTACTTCGCCCAGTCGCCCTTCCACAGCTCGGCGAGCTTGTTGCGGTCGGTCTCCAGGCCCGCCTTCTGGAACAGGTCCTTGCGGTAGCAGATCGCCATCGGGCCGATGTCGGTGCCGAGGCCGATCAGCTTGCCGTCCTTCGTGGTGGCCTGGGCGTTCTTCCAGTCCAGCCACTGCGACTTGTCGACCTGCGCGCCGAGGTCGACGAACTTGTCGGCCTGGGTCTGCACCGCCTCGGTGATGTTGCCGATCTCGATGGCCTGCACGTCGTCGGTGCCGGACCCGGCCTGGAGGCGGGTGAGGACCTTCGGCCAGTAGACGTCGGTACGGGTGGTGACGTTCTCCTTGATGGTGATCTCGGGGTGCAGTTTCATGTACTCGTCGTACAGACCGGCCTGCTTGTAGCCGAACGTACCGAAGGTGCCGATGGTCAGCGTGGTCTTGCCACCCCCGTTGCCACCGCCGTTGTCCGAGCCGGACGAGCTGTCGTCGTCGCTGGCGCAGCCGGCCAGCAACCCCGTGGCCATGACGGCGACGGCGGCCAGGGCCGTCATCCGGTGGGACCGGCGGGTACTCGTACGCATTGCGTCCTCCTGTTGCCTGACGTGCCGACCCCCCGGCCAACTGCTGTGGTTGGGCCCGTTCGATTCTCGCTGCGGCTCGGGCGGGGAACGTGCGGGACGTGTATGTGTCAGGTACTGTGGGAGCGCTCCCACAAGTGATGACTTGAAGAGTCGTAGGTTCGTGCGGGGGTGTCAAGGGCGCGGACGCCTCAAGATGCGTTCAGTTATCGGGCCGTTAACTGGATCGAATCATTCCGCGAGGTGGTCCGGGCCGGCGACCGCATGTGGCTGGACGGCGCTCCCCGCCTCGCGCCGGGGACGATGGGGAATCCGGGTGGGGCTGTTACATTCCAGGCCGGAGACCGGGTCGACGGGGAGGCGGAGCGCATGGCACACGGAGCACGGGGTGGGCGCAGCGGCGGCCGGCCCACCCTGGAGGAGGTCGCCGCCCGTGCCGGAGTGGGCCGCGGCACGGTCTCCCGCGTGATCAACGGCTCCCCGCGGGTCAGCGAGGCCACCCGGGCCGCCGTCGAGGCCGCGGTGGCGGAGCTGGGTTACGTCCCCAACACGGCCGCCCGCGCGCTCGCCGCCAACCGCACCGACGCGATCGCGCTGGTCGTCCCCGAGCCGGAGACCCGCTTCTTCGCCGAGCCGTACTTCTCCGACATGCTGCGTGGAGTCGGCGCCGAGCTGACCGAGACGGAGATGCAGCTGCTGCTGATCTTCGCGGGCAACGACCGGGAGCGCCGCCGCCTCGCCCAGTACCTGGCCGCGCACCGCGTGGACGGCGTCCTGCTGGTCTCGGTCCACGCCGACGACCCGCTGCCGGACCTGCTCTCCCAGCTGGAGATCCCCGCCGTGATCAGCGGCCCGCGCTCCGCGTCGGAGACGCTGCCCTCGGTGGACTCCGACAACTACGCCGGCGCCCGCCAGGCGGTCGAGCACCTGCTCTCCCGCGGCCGTACCCGCATCGCCCACATCACGGGCCGCCTCGATGTGTACGGCGCCCAGCGCCGCGTCGAGGGCTACCGCGACGCCCTGCGCGAGGCGGGCCACCAGGTCGACGAGACGCTGATCGAGCCCGGCGACTTCACCGAGGAGGGCGGCCGGCGCGCGATGACGGCCCTGCTGGAACGCTGCCCCGACCTGGACGCGGTCTTCGCCGGCTCCGATGTCACCGCGGCGGGCGCCCGCCAGGTGCTCCGCGAGGCGGGCCGCCGTATCCCCGACGACGTGTCACTGGTCGGCTACGACGACTCCGCGATCGCCCGCCACATGGACCCGCCCCTCACCAGTGTCCGCCAGCCCATCCAGGAGATGGGCCGCCGCATGATCGACCTCCTCCTCACGGAGATAGCGGACCGCCGCCCGGCGGCGACCCGCGGCCTGGACCGACGGCAGGTGGTACTGGCGACGGAGCTGGTGGAGCGGGCCTCGTCCTGAAGCCGCGATGCCGACGCCCCCGGCCGGGGGAGTGGTCGGCCCCGGCCGCACGGGGCACGGCCGGCGCCTTCCGCGGCCCGCGGCACCTCGTCACCCGCGCCCCGTGACGCCCTCGGCTCAGGCGCGTGAGGCGCGTACGGCACGCGCGTGAGGCGGGTAGTCGGACGTCAACGCGTCATCACCTCGGTGATCTCCACGGACACCGTCGTGCTCGACGAGTCGGTGCTGACCGATGTCTGGTGGTACGTCAGGCTCGTGCGGTCCGTCAGTTCCGCTGTCTCGATGATGGGTCCTGACTCGTCGCCGAGGATCTCGTACGTGATCTCGTAGGTGGCGTCCGGGTCGAGCTCCGAGGTGAGCCCGAGGTACGTCAGCTCGGGCTCGACGGTGACGTTGCAGCCGGCCGAGCCGAAGCAGTGCCGCTCGGTCGTGCGCAGTTCGATGCTGAAGTCGTCCTCGTCCACGGCGGCGTGGCTCGGCTCGGGGGTGGAGTGGTCCTCCGTGGTGAGGGCTTCGGTCGTGGCCGTCGCGGAGGCGATCGCGGGCGTGGTCGCCATCGGCTTGCCGCTGTCCGTGCCGTTGTCGGTGGCCTGGACCACGACGATCCCGGTGATGACGACGGCGGCGACGACCGCCGCGGCTGCCGCGACGATCACCGCGTTGGTGCGGCTCCTGTGCGGAGGCCGGGGAATCATGGGCGGGACGGTGGGCATGGGCGGCGGGGTGTCGGTCATGGGCAGTTCCCCCCGGAAGTGCGCTGGTGCAGAGTGTCACCGCGCGATCACGTGATGACACCGTGAAGGTAGCGTGGAGGGAATGCGGCGCGAGGCCTGTCGGGAGAATTCACCGCTCGGCGGTGCACCGCCTTGACGGTGGCTTCGCTCTCGGGGCGGTGCGACGGTCCGGGGAGCCCTCGTGGTCGGTTGCCGCCGTGATTCCGTGCGAGGAGAGAAACACCGAGGGCCGATCCGCGTGAGCGGATCGGCCCTCGATCCATCAGGGTGAGTGACGGGACTCGAACCCGCGACATCCTGGACCACAACCAGGTGCTCTACCAGCTGAGCTACACCCACCACGACCGGCGCGGGGATTCTTTCGTTTCCCTGACCGGCCGAGAAAAAGTGTACAGGGTCCGGAGGGGTGCTCGCGCACGGGTTTCGCGGCGCCCCTCCCGGGGGCCCTGTCAGCCCTGCTGAGCTGGGAGGACGTGCTTCGCGGCGATGGCCTTCGCGGTCTCGGAATCGGGGCCGGGCTGGGGGACGAAGATCGCCTCCCGGTAGTAGCGCAGCTCGGCGATCGACTCGCGGATGTCGGCGAGGGCGCGGTGGTTGCCGTTCTTCTCCGGGCTGTTGAAGTAGGCCCTCGGGTACCAGCGGCGGGCCAGCTCCTTGATGGAGGAGACGTCCACGATGCGGTAGTGCAGGTGACTCTCCAGGGTCGGCATGTCGCGCAGCAGGAAGCCGCGGTCGGTGCTGACGCTGTTGCCGCACAAGGGGGCCTTGCCGGGTTCCTTCACGTGTTCGCGCACATAGGCCAGGACCTGTTCCTCGGCGTCCTGGAGTGTCGTGCCGCCCGGCAGCTCCGCGAGCAGCCCGGACGCGGTGTGCATCTGACGCACCACCTCCGGCATCGTCTCCAGCGCCCGCTCCGGCGGGCGGATGACGATGTCCACACCCTCGCCGAGCACGTTCAGCTCGGAGTCGGTGACGAGGGCGGCCACCTCGATGAGCGCGTCGTCGGACAGCGAGAGGCCGGTCATCTCGCAGTCGATCCACACCATGCGATCGTTCATGCGTTTCACCTTACGGCCCGGCCCCCGCCGCAGGGCAGGCCGCATCGCCCCCCGGGCCGGGCTCGGGGGGCGATGGCGGTGTCACGGGATCAGCTGCCGGTGCGCGGTCCGGGCACGCTGCCCGACAGGGCCGCCGTGCGGCGCGGCTGCATCGGCAGCGGGCCGCTGTCGGGGTGCAGCAGTCCCGGCGCACCCGGACCGGTCGCCTGCGCCGGCACGGTCGGCGTGGCGGCGGCCGGCGCGGCCGGTGCCGCCTCGGCCGCGTCGGTGCCCTTGCCGCCCGGCCCGTCGCCCTGCGGGCGGCGCGCCCGGTAGGCGGCGCGGTACGCGGCCGGCGACGAGCCGAGCTGCCGGCGGAAGTGGCCGCGCAGGGCGACCGGCGAGCGGAAGCCGCAGCGGCCCGCCACCTCGTCCACCGAGTAGTCGGACGTCTCCAGCAGCCGCTGTGCTTGCAGCACCCGCTGCGTGATCAGCCACTGGAGGGGTGCGCTGCCCGTCAGCGAACGGAAGCGGCGGTCGAACGTACGGCGGCTCATGTAGGCGCGTGCCGCCAGCGTCTCCACGTCGAACTGCTCGTGGAGGTGTTCCAGCGCCCAGGCGACGACCTCGGCGAGCGGGTCGGCGCCGATCTCCTCGGGTAAAGACCTGTCGAGATAGCGTTCCTGTCCTCCGGAGCGGCGCGGCGGCACGACCAGACGGCGGGCGAGCGCGCCGGCCGCCTCGTTGCCGTGGTCGCTGCGCACGATGTGGAGGCAGAGGTCGATCCCGGCGGCGGTGCCCGCCGACGTCAGCACATCGCCGTCGTCGACGAAGAGTTCGCGTGGATCGACGTGCACCGACGGATAGCGCTTGGCCAGCGTCGGCGCGTACATCCAGTGTGTGGTCGCGGGGCGGCCGTCCAGCAGGCCCGCCGCCGCCAGCACGAAGGCGCCCGTGCACAGCCCGACGATGCGGGCGCCTTCCTCGTGCGCCCGGCGCAGTGCGTCGAGCGCCTCCTCCGGCGGCGGAGAGGTGATCGAACGCCAGGCGGGCACCACGACGGTGCCGGCCCGGGAGATCGCCTCCAGGCCGTTCGGTGCGGTGAGTTCCAGGCCCCCTGTGGTCCGCAGCGGGCCTTCCTCGCCTGCGCACACCAGCAGTCGGTAGCGCGGCACGCCGGCGTCCTGGCGGTCGATCCCGAACACCGACAGCGGAATGGAACTCTCGAAGATGGGGCCGCCGCTGAACAGCAGCACCGCGACGATCTCCTTGCGGCGCCGCCCGGACAGCTTGCGGACAGCGGATTCCGGCGCGGCAGTGGAGTCGTGGCTCATACTGCTAAGCCCCCCTCGGTGGTCGCGGCTCCTCGGTTGTGTCGCTCCTGCACGTTTCCCCTCGGTCCTGCACGAGTCCCCCGCCGTACGACAGTCAAGATCGAATCTACTGCGCCACGCCTTGCCGCAGTGGCCGGTTGGCCACCCGGCACATTGTCGACATGGCAACTTGGCGTAAAGCATTCGATCACGAAGCGTTGCACTCGTGGAGCGCGCAGGGAAGTGCGCCTTGTCGCAGTGGCCAAAGCGCGTAGGGTGCGCAGCCGCCCTGAGACCCTTTCCTTGCAGGTGGAACGGGGGGCAGGGGGTGTTTTCCCCGGGTGATGCGCGGTCGCCGGAAGTTGGCTGAAAACCATCGCCCCGACGCACAGAAACCGGTCATGCGACCGGTGAGCGACGCCCGTCGCCCGCGCCGTGGCCCGCGGCGGGGTGCGGGCCGCCGCGGTGCGCTCCGGAGCCGGGCCGGTGGTGCCGGCCGCGGGGCGGTCCGGGCTCCCCGGCGGCGGGACGGGCCGACGCCAGCCGCTCGGAGCGGCGCAGCAGCACCCGGCACACGGCGGTGACGGCGGCGAGCCCCAGGGCGGTTCCGCCGGCGCCGGCGAGCGAGGTGCCGTACCACAGCAGGACGACGGGGACGAGGGCGCAGCTGAAGACGGCCCAGCGGACGATCTCGGTCGAGGAGTTCTGGACGGGTGCGGGCACGGCGGCCTCCCTGGAAGTACTGCGGTGGTGCTCCGCCGGGTTCAACGCGTGTTCGATCACCCGGTCACTGTCCGTGGCGCCGGCGTGGACCGTGCGTGATTTGCGGCCAAACCGCCTGTACGGGGCAGCAACCGTTGCGTCACGGGCGCCTGCTCGTGCATGCTCCGGGGAACCCCCGCGGCGGGGATCCCGGGATCTGGGCGAAGGAGGCGTGCCGCCGTACCCTTGGGGGTATGGGGTTGGGAAGACGTTTCCCGGACACAGCTCCCTCCGCCGCACACGTCGTCCCCGCCCTCACACAAGGATCACAACGCCGAGACAGTCATGGCCGGTCACGAATTCTTCGAACCCGCGGACCGTAAACGGCCGGTCGCCGAACCGTCGGCGACGGATCCCCTGGCGGCCGAAGAGCCACGCCATGCGTGCGATCCCGCCTTCAAGCACGGAGTCGTCGTCGGCTTCGACGGCTCGACCTCCAGTGAGCGTGCCCTGGCGTACGCGATCGGCATGGCGCAGCGCTCCCGCGCGGGCCTGATCATCGTCCATGTCGCCAACCGGCTGCCGACCACGGTGTGGGCGGGCTGCGAGCCGCCCGTCTTCGTGGACGTCCCCGACCACCGCACCGAGGTCCTCGGCCTGGAGCTGGCCTGCGCGGACCATCTCGCCGAGGTGCCGTGGATCCTCGTCGAGCGCGGCGGCGACATCTGCCACGAGCTGGAGGAGGTCGGCCAGGAGTACGAGGCGGACGCGATCGTCGTCGGCTCCACCCACGGCATCGTGGGCCGTATCTTCGGCTCGGTCGCCGGCCGGCTCGCCAAGCGTGCCAAGCGGCCCGTGATCGTCATTCCCTGACCCGGCGTCCGCCGGGCCGCCCGACAGGGCGTCAACTCCCTTCCGAGGCGCCTCACGCGAGGAAAACACCCGCCCGCGGAGGTTCCTTGTGCCCTTGTGAAGGGCATATACGGGTCACCGTACAACTGCACATGCACGAAGGGAGCCCGCCGTGGACAACGACGTCTCTGCGGGAAGCGCAATCACCACCGTGATCGGCCGACTCGCCCTCGGTGTCACGCTGTTGGCCTTCGGACTCGGCACCACCGAGGTCGTCGACGGCGTGACAGCGGCGGACGCCGTATCCATCGCCCAGTACGTGGGCGGCATAGCCCTGTTCATAGCCGGTGTGCTGGCCTTCCGGGACAAGGACTCGGCCTCCGGTACGGCCTTCACGGCCCTCGGCGCCTTCTGGTTCACCTGGGCCGCGGGCGCGGGCGCGCAGGTCTCCGACAACGCGGCAGGGCTGTTCCTGCTGCTGTTCGCCCTCGTGGCGCTGTCCCTCACCCTGTCCGGAGGCGACCGGCTCGGACAGCTCACCCACGGGCTGCTCTTCGTCTCGCTGCTGCTCCTCGCCCTCGCCCGGTTCGCCGACGCGGGCTCGCTGGGCAAGGCCGGCGGCTGGTTCGCCGTCGCCGCGGGGGCGGTGGCCTGGTACGCCGCGACCGCCGTGTCGGCCCACTGGCCGACGGCGCTGCCGCGGCGCGCGGCGGGCCGGGGTGTGACGGCCACCGGCTGACCGCGCCGCCTCGCCGGGTGACCGGGCGGACCCCGGCGTACAGAACGGACCCCCGTGACAGGTGGCGTCACGCGGGGTCCGTTCGCTTCTCCGGCCGGAACCGGGGGAGGGGCAACCCCTGCCCCCGGGCCGGGACTTACTCGACGGTGACCGACTTGGCCAGGTTGCGCGGCTTGTCGATGTCGCGGCCCAGCGCCTTCGCCGTGTGGTACGCGAGCAGCTGAAGCGGGATGCCCATGAGGATCGGGTCCAGCTCGTCCTCGTTCTTCGGCACGACGATCGTGTGGTCGGCCTTGGCCTGCGGCTGGTGGGCGACCGCCACGATCTGGCCGCTGCGGGCCTTGATCTCCTCCATGGCTGCGCGGTTCTTCTCCAGCAGGTCGTCGTCCGGGACGATCGCGACCGTCGGCAGCGCCGGCTCGATCAGCGCGAGCGGGCCGTGCTTCAGCTCGGAGGCCGGGTAGGCCTCGGCGTGGATGTAGGAGACCTCCTTCAGCTTCAGGGAGGCCTCACGCGCCACCGGGTAGCCCCGGACACGGCCGATGAACAGCATCGAGCGGGCGTCGGTGAACTGCTCCGACAGCTTCCGGATCTCCTCCTCCTGCTGGAGGATCTCGGCGATCTGCGCGGGCAGCTTGCGCAGACCCTCGATGATCCGCTTGCCGTCCCGGACCGACAGGTCACGGGTGCGGCCCAGGTGCAGGGCGAGCAGGGCGAACGCCACGCAGGTGTTGGTGAAGCACTTGGTCGACACCACGCACACCTCGGGACCGGCGTGGACGTAGATGCCGCCGTCGGCCTCGCGGGCGATCGCCGAGCCGACGACGTTGACCACGCCGAGGACGCGGGCGCCCTTGCGCTTCAGCTCCTGCACGGCGGCCAGCACGTCGTACGTCTCACCGGACTGCGAGACCGCGATGTACAGGGTGTCCGGGTCGACGACCGCGTTGCGGTAGCGGAACTCGGAGGCCGGCTCGGCGTCGGCGGGGATACGGGCCAGCTCCTCGATCATCTGCGCGCCGATCTGCCCGGCGTGGTACGAGGTGCCGCAGCCGAGGATCTTCACGCGGCGGATCTGCCGGGCCTCACGGGCGTCCAGGTTGAGGCCGCCGAGGTGCACGGTGGAGAAACGGTCGTCGATACGGCCGCGCAGGACGCGGTCGACCGCCTCCGCCTGCTCGAAGATCTCCTTGTGCATGTAGGTGTCGTGGCCGCCCATGTCGTACGAGGCGGCCTCCCACTCGACGGTGGTGGGCTCGGCGGTGGTGCGCGTGCCCTCCGTCGTGTAGGTGCGGAAGTCGTCGGCCTTGAGGGTGGCCATCTCGCCGTCGTCGAGGGTGACTATCTGCCGCGTGTGGGCGACCAGCGCGGCGATGTCCGAGGCGACGAACATCTCCTTCTCGCCGATGCCGAGGACGACCGGGGAGCCGTTGCGGGCCACGACGATCCGGTCGTTGAAGTCGGCGTGCATCACGGCGATGCCGTAGGTGCCCTCGACGACGCGCAGCGCCTCGCGGACCTTGTCCTCCAGCTTGTCGGCCTGTGCGCGGGCGATCAGGTGGACGAGGACCTCGGTGTCGGTGTCGGAGAGGAACTCGACGCCGTCCGCCTCCAGCTTGCGGCGCAGGTCGGCGGCGTTGTCGATGATGCCGTTGTGGACGACGGCGACCTTGCCCTCGGCGTCCAGGTGCGGGTGGGCGTTCACGTCGGACGGGGCGCCGTGGGTGGCCCAGCGGGTGTGGGCGATACCGGTGGTGCCCTTGAACCGCGCCGGGACCTTGGCCTCCAGATCGCGGACCCGGCCCTTGGCCTTGACCATCTTCAGGCCGGCCGACTTCGGGGAGCTGACGACGATGCCCGCGGAGTCGTAGCCGCGGTACTCCAGGCGCTGGAGGCCCTCCAGGAGCAGGGGCGCGACATCACGCTTCCCGATGTATCCGACGATTCCGCACATATATACGTATTCCTCAGCCGTAGACGATGCGGCGCAGCTGCCGGAGCGAGAGTTCCGGCGGCGCCACGGCGCGATATCTCAGGTCCGCCGCGATCCGTTCGAAGATCGTCGCGTTCACCAGGCCCTGCGCCTGGAGCTCACGATGGCGGCGACGGACGAACTCCTCCGTCGTCTCGTCGAAAAACGCGAGCACGTCCTGGATCACCCGCAGCGCCTCGCCCCGGCTCAGGGGCGTCGTCCGCGTCAGATGATCGACCAGTTCGTCGTGCACCCGCTAGATCTTGGGGGAACGCCGCCGCTTTCGCAACAAGCCTGCCCGATTTCGGGCAAGCGCCGCCCGCGCGGAGGGGCACAGCCCGGCCGGCCACAGGGAGGCATACGCGTGCCCGGGGACGCAGCAGCGCAAGACCCCGGCGCGGCGGCCCGGCCCACCCGCGCACAAGGCACCCCCAGCTTCCGTGGAGCGGCACGACCCGCCCCGACCGGCTCACAGCCGCTTCAGCACCGCCTGCTTGGCCAGCGCGAACTCGTCGTCCGTCAGCACCCCGTCGCGGTGCAGCTCGCCCAGCTCCCGCAACCGGCGCAACAGCACGTCGTGATCGTCCCCGCCGGCGGCCGGCGCCGCACCGTCCAGGACCGGCTTCCCGGCCGGCGGACGCGCCGCGGACCGCCCGGACGGATGCGGGAGGCGGGCCTGGACCGCCGCCGCGACCAGCGCCATCAGCGGATCCTTCTTGAACCCCCACAGCTCCACCGCGTTCGGGTCGTACTTCGCGGGCGCCGTCGTCGGCGCGCCCCGCACCACGAACCGCAGACAGCCGTTCTCCAGCCCCGCCGCCGGCAGCCACTCCACGCCCTCGATGTCCGCAACCGGCAGGACACGCTCACCGACGGCCGCCTTCGCGTCCTCCGTCTTCCAGTTCCACTCCAGCCGCACCTGCTCCCCGTCGAAGCTCGCCGTGCCGTCCCCCGCCGACACCGACAGCGGCACCGCGGGCCCCGGCAGCAGATACGTGTCCACCGGGCCCGACGGCACCTGGTCCAGCAGCAGCGCGTTGCGCACCTCGTCCACGACGTACTCGGCGACGCCGTACCGGTCCGGCTCCACCACCAGCTGATACGGGTCGTGCGGCTCGGTCAGCCGGCCGGCCGTGGCGTGCGTCAGCGGATCGGCGCCGTCCCGCAGCCGCAGCCTCAACCGCCCGTTCTTCCGGCCCTGCTCGAACGAGACCCCCGCCAACGCCCCCAGCGGGACGACCAGTTCACCCAACGTCCTGCGCAGCAGGCTCACACTCTTGTCGTGTCCCGGCGTCAGCCGCAGGGCGTCGCCGTCGAAGACCCACGTGCCGTCCTTCTGGATGATTTCCGCCATGGAGGGATTCTTCCACCGGCCCGGCCCCCCTCGATCGGGCCGCACCCCTGCGCGATAGTGGGGGCAGGGGTGGCCCGTACCCCTCAGGTCCCCTCCACCCCCGAAGGGAGCGCATGTGAGACGGCATCACCGCACGACTCCCCGCCCCAGGACGCCCCGCCTGCCCCGACTGCTGGGCACCCTCCTGCTCGTGGCCTCCGCCGGAGTCCTCACCGCCGGCTCGGCCCCGGCCGCGTCCGCCGCCCCCGTCCCGCTGGACCGGATCATCCCGGCGCCCGCCGAGGTCACCCCGGGCGCGACGCCGTACCGCATCACCGCCGGCACCCGCATCCGCGTCGACGACGACCCCGAGGTGCGGCGCGTCGGCGAGTACCTCGCCGGCATCCTGCGGCCCTCCACCGGCTACCCGCTGCCCGTCACCACCACGGGCGCCGCCGGCATCCTGCTGCGCCTCGCCCCCGGCCCCTACGGCACCGAGGGCTACCGCCTGGACAGCGACGCCTCCCGCGTCACCCTCACCGCCGCCACCCCCGCCGGCCTGTTCCACGCCGTGCAGACCCTGCGCCAACTGCTGCCCCCGGCCGTCGAGAAGGACACCGTGCAGCCCGGCCCCTGGGAGGTCGCCGGCGGCACGATCACCGACCGGCCCCGCTACGGCTACCGCGGCGCCATGCTCGACGTGGCCCGGCACTTCCTCACCGTCGACCAGGTCAAGCGGTACATCGACCAACTCGCCCTCTACAAGATCAACACCCTGCATCTGCACCTCAGCGACGACCAGGGCTGGCGCATCGCCGTCGGCTCCTGGCCGCGCCTGGCCACCTACGGCGGCTCCACCCAGGTCGGCGGCGGCCCCGGCGGCCACTACACCAAGGACGACTACCGGGAGATCGTCCGCTACGCCTCCTCCCGCTTCCTCCAGGTCGTCCCCGAGATCGACATGCCGGGCCACACCAACGCCGCCCTCGCCTCCTACGCCGAGCTGAACTGCGACGGCGTCGCACCCCCGCTGTACACCGGCACCAAGGTCGGCTTCAGCTCCCTGTGCGTGCCGAAGGACATCACGTACGACTTCGTCGACGACGTGATCCGCGAGATCGCCGAGCTGACTCCGGGGCCGTACCTGCACATCGGCGGCGACGAGGCGCACTCCACCAGCCACGAGGACTACGTCGCCTTCATGGACCGGGTCCAGCCGCTCGTCGCCCGCCACGGCAAGACCGTCATCGGCTGGCACCAGCTCACCGGCGCCACGCCCGCGCCGGGCGCGCTCGCCCAGTACTGGGGCCTGGACACCACCGCGCCCGCCGAGAAGGAGCAGGTCGTGCGGGCCGCGAAGAACGGCACCGGGCTGATCCTGTCGCCCGCCGACCGGATCTACCTCGACATGAAGTACGACAAGAACACCCGGCTCGGCCTGGCCTGGGCGGGATACGTCGAGGTGCAGCGGTCCTACGACTGGGACCCCGGCACCTATCTGCCCGGCGCCCCCGCGTCCGCGATCAAGGGCGTGGAGGCCCCGATGTGGACCGAGACGCTCCAGGCCTCGGCCGACCTGGAGTACATGGCCTTCCCGCGGCTGCCCGGCGCGGCCGAGCTGGGCTGGTCGCCGGCGAGCACCCACGACTGGGACACCTACAAGGTGCGGCTCGCCGCGCAGGCCCCCCGCTGGGACGCCCTCGGCATCACCTACCACCGCTCCCCGCAGGTGCCCTGGCCGGCCCTCTGACCGGCCCGCACACGCGGGCGGGCGCCCCGGTGGACCGTACACCGGGGCGCCCGCCTGTCTGCGATGTCAGCGCCCCGCGAGCGGGTTGGGCAGGGTGCCGACGAGTTGCAGCGCGCCGGACGGGTCGGCAAGGTCGACCATCTGCTTGTTGTTGCGCAGCTGGAGCCGGTTGAGGCAGCTCAGCGCGAACTCGGGGGCGAACATGTCGTACTGCCGGAACTTCTCGGCGAGTTCGGGCGTCGCCTGCTGGTACTCGCGGGTCACCTCGGCGACCGTGTCCCAGAACGCGTCCTCGCCGAGCACGCCCTCGGCGGCGAGCTGCGCGGCGAGGAAGCGGAAGAAGCAGTCGAAGACGTCCGTGAAGATCGACAGCAATTTCTTGTCGTCGGGGACCTCGGCGCGGATCCGCCGGACCTCCGGTGGGAGCACCGCGTCGGGGTCCATGACCACGATCTCCTCGGCGATGTCCTTGTAGACGGCCCGCTGCACCACGCCGTCCCTCAGGACGAGGATCACGTTCTCGCCGTGCGGCATGTACACCAGGTCGTAGGCGTAGAAACTGTGCAGCAGCGGCGTGTAGTAGGCGCGCAGATAGCGGCGCAGCCACTCCGTCGCAGGCACACCGGAGCGTTCGATCAGCGCGGCGGCGAAGCCGTGGCCCTCGTGGTCGACGTGGAGCAGGGAGGCCATGGTGGCGAGCTGCTCGCCGTCCTGGAGGGACGGCACCGGGGACTCCCGCCACAGTGCGGCGAGCATCTTCCGGTACGGCGAAGTGCGGTCGGTGGCCTGCTCGTACTCCAGGTGCCGGTAGCCGACGGCGGCCCGCTCCCGGATGATCGTCAGGCCTGTCGCCTTCAGCACCGGGTCGTTTTGGATCAGCTGGGCGAGCCAGTCGTTGATCGCCGGGGTGGCCTCCATGTAGGCGGCGGACAGGCCTCGCATGAAGCCCATGTTGAGGACGGACAGGGCCGTCTTCACATAGTGCTTGCGGGGGCTGCTGGTGTTGAAGAAGGTCCGGATGGACTGCTGGGCCAGATACTCGTCGTCGCCCTCGCCGAGGACCACCAGATGACGGCGGGCGACCTCGGCGGCGAAGGTGACGCTCAGTTTGTTCCACCACTGCCAGGGGTGGACCGGCATGAGGAGGTAGTCGGCCGGGTCCAGGCCCTGTTCGGCGAGCACGCCGTGGAAGCGGGCGAGGGTCTCCTCGCCCAGTTCGGCGCGGAGGAACGACTCGTACTCGATGCC
Source organism: Streptomyces sp. XM83C (assembly GCF_023072675.1). Classification (GTDB taxonomy): domain Bacteria; phylum Actinomycetota; class Actinomycetes; order Streptomycetales; family Streptomycetaceae; genus Streptomyces; species Streptomyces thermocoprophilus. The sequence goes on along the minus strand of NZ_JALLGL010000073.1, from coordinate 3,992 downwards.
GGCGCCCGCGGTGAACGCGGCCCGTGAGCGGTGCGCGGCCAGCCACACCAGCCGGACCGGGGACGCGGTCTCGGGGGCGTACGACAGATATTCGTGGATGCCGAAGCCGAGCCGGCCGTTGTTGGCGACGAAGCAGGGGTGGCCCTCGGTCATCGACGTCTCGATGTCCTGGAAGCCGCCGCGGACCAGCTCCGCGGAGGTCACCGGCGGTTTGGTGAGTTTGTAGCAGGTGCCGGAGAGGGTGGAGGAGATCTCCTCCAGGTAGACGGGGAGGACCTCGTCGCTCAGTCCGAGCGAGCCCTTCAGTTCGATCACGAAGTCGAGCGCGGCGAGCGGCAGTTCGGTGCCGTTTCGCCGCCGGGACATGGAACCGGCGTCTATCTCCCAGTGGTCGAGGGCCCGGCGTACGGCGGTGAAGCGGTACGCGGTGAGCCCGTCGTCGCTGCGGACGACATAGCCGTCCCCGTCGGGCTCGGGGGTGATCAGCCGTTCGTGCGCGAACTCGGCGAGGGCCTTGCGGACGAGGTGGCGGTTGGCGCGGTCCCACAGCTCGGGGGTGAGGTGGGCGACGGCGTCGGCGAGGCTCATATGGTGACCGCCTTCTCGAACTGCTCGCGGGTGCAGAAGCTCAGCAGGGCCGTCTTCTCCGGCTTCTGGATCTCCCGCTCCGGTACGAAGCCGACGGCCGCGTTCAGCGCGTGCACGGCGGTGTTGCGCACGTCCGGTTCGACGACGACGCGGCGCACGGCCGGGTCCTCGAAGAGGTGTGCCATGACGGCGGTGATGACGGCGCGGGTGAAGCCGTGCTCGGGGAGCGCGGTGGGCGGGGTGAGGAAGTGCATGCCGATGTCGCCGGGCCGAGGGTCGTACAGGCCGACCAGTTCGCGCTGGGCGGGGTCGTACTTCTCCATCAGGAACGCCGGCTCGCCGCCGCGCAGGCCGAGCAGGGCGTGGTGGAGGGGGTCGGCGGCGATGTCCATGTAGGCCCGCTCGACGTCCTCCAGTCTGGCGTCCTGCATCATCCAGAACGCGGCCTTGGGGTGCGTGACCCAGCCGTGCAGCAGCTCGGCGTCCTTCAGCGGGTCGAGCGGGCGGAAGGTGAAGTCGCTGGGCTTGACGGTGCTCATACGGCGAACTCCTGGAACGCGATGGTCTTCTCGACCGGGTAGTACTCGGTGCCCAGCAGCTCACGGATGATGCAGCTGTTGCGGTAGGGGCCCATGCCCAGGTCGGGGCTGGTGACGCTGTGGGTGTGCACGCCGCCGTTCTGCAGGAAGATGCCGCGGCCGGTGACGTCGACGGCGTAGTTGCGGGAGATGTCGAGGTTGCCGCGGGAGTCGCGCACCAGCCGGTCCCGGACCGGTTCGAGGAACTCAGGCTCGGCGAAGGCGTAGCCGGTGGCGAGGACGAGGCCCTCGGTCTCGATCTCGAAGTCCTTGCCCTGCTCCTCCTGGCGGAAGGTGAGCGTGTAGGTGCCGTTGTCGTGGCGGGCCGCGTTCAGGCTGGAGTTGGTGAGCAGCCGGGTGGGGACGGGACCGCCGAGGTTCTTCTGGTAGAGCAGGTCGAAGATGTCGTTGATCAGGGCGCCGTCGATGCCCTTGAACAGGCCCTTCTGCTGCTGGGCGAGGCGGTAGCGGGTGTCCTCGGGCAGGGCGCGGAAGTAGTCGACGTACTCCGGGGACGTCATCTCCAGCGTGAGCTTGGTGTATTCGAGCGGGAAGAACCGCGGGGAGCGGGTCACCCAGTTCAGCCGGTAGCCGTGGACGTCGATCTCGGAGAGCAGGTCGTAGTAGATCTCGGCGGCGGACTGCCCGGAGCCGACGATCGTGATGGACCGCTTGCGTTGCAGGGCGGCTTTGTTCTGCATGTAGCGGGAGTTGTGGAAGAAGTCGCCGTCCAGGCCGCGCACCGCCTCCGGGTGGTGCGGGGAGGTGCCGGTGCCGAGGACGAGGTGGCGGGCGCGGTACGTCTCGCCGCGCTCGGTGCGCACGACGTACACCTCGTCGGTCTCGTCGTACGTCACCTCGGTGACCGTCGTGCCGAAGCGCAGGGTGGACAGTTTGCTCGCGGCCCAGCGGCAGTAGTCGTCGTACTCGACGCGCAGCGGGTAGAAGTTCTCCCGGATGTAGAAGGAGTAGAGCCGGCCCTTCTCCTTCAGGTAGTTGAGGAAGGTGTACGGCGAGGTGGGGTCGGCCAGTGTGACCAGGTCCGACATGAACGGCGTCTGGAGGTGGGCGCCGTCGAGGAACATGCCCGCGTGCCATGCGAAGTCCGGCTTGGACTCCAGGAAGACGGCGTCCAGTTCCTCGATGGGTTCGGTGAGGCAGGCCAGTCCGAGGTTGAAGGGGCCGAGGCCGATGCCCACCAGGTCGTAGGTGTGTTCTCGGGTGTCAGCAAGCGCGGTCAAGGGAGTCTCCCAGGTACTGCTCGGCGTGGCCGGCGATCAGGTCGAGGACGGCGGCGATGTCGGACGCCTTGGTCTCGGGGTTGAGCAGGGTGAACTTCAGGTAGTGGCGGCCGGCCACCTTGGTGCCCGCGACGACGGCGTCACCGGAGGCGAACAGGGCCTTGCGGGCGTACAGGTTGGCGCGGTCGATCTCCGCGGGGTCGGTGACGGCCTGCGGGATGTATCGGAAGACGAGGGTGGACAGGGCGGGCTCGACGACGACGTCGTAGCGGGGGTCGGCGGCCAGCAGGCGCCAGCCCTCCTCGGCCAGGTCGCACACCTCGTCGAAGAGCCGGCCGATGCCGTCGGCGCCCATCACGCGCAGCGTCATCCACAGCTTCAGGGCGTCGAAGCGGCGGGTGGTCTGGAGGGACTTGTCCACCTGGTTGGGGATGCGCTCCTGCACCATGCGGCGCGGGTTGAGGTAGTCGGCGTGGTAGGTGGCGTGGCGCAGGGTGGCCGCGTCGCGCACCAGGACGGCGGAGCAGCTCACCGGCTGGAAGAAGGACTTGTGGTAGTCGACGGTGACGGAGTCGGCGCGTTCGATGCCGTCGAGGAGGTGCCGGCGGGTGGGGGAGACCAGCAGTCCGCAGCCGTACGCGGCGTCCACGTGCATCCAGGTGCCGTACTGGGCGCACAGCTCGGCGATCTCGGGCAGCGGGTCGATGGAGCCGAAGTCGGTGGTGCCGGCGGTGGCGACGACGGCCATGGGGACGAGGCCGTCCTCGGTGAGGCGCTGGAGTTCGCGGGCGAGGGCGAGGGTCTGCATGCGCTTGTCGTGGTCGACGGGGACGGAGATCACCGCGTCGGGGCCGAGGCCGAGGAGTTTCGCGGACTTCTTCACGCTGAAGTGGCTGACTTCGGAGGCGAGGACACGGAGCTTGCCGGGGTCCTCTGTCTTGGCCTCCTCGCGGGCGAGCAGCAGCGCCTGGAGGTTGGACTGGCTGCCGCCGGAGGTGAAGACGCCGTCGGCGCTGGGGCCGAGACCGATACGGGCGGCGGTCCAGTCGATCAGTTTCCGCTCGATGAGGGTGCCGCCGGCGGACTGGTCCCAGGTGTCGAGGGAGGAGTTGACGGCGGACAGGACCGCCTCGCCGAGCACGGCCGGGATGACGACCGGGCAGTTGAGGTGGGCGAGGTAGCGGGGGTGATGGAACCAGATCGCGTCGCGGAGGTAGACCTCCTCCAGCTCGTCGAGGACGGCGGTGGTGTCGTGCAGCGGCCGGTCGAGGTCGATGCCGTCGATGCGGGGGGCGAGCGCGTCGACGGTGACCCCGGTGAACGGACGGTCGGTGGTGGCGAGTCTGGCCGCCACCCGCTCTACTCCTTCGGTGACGGAGCGGCGGTAGTGCTCCGCCGTGAGGTCATTGAGCAGGTGCGAGCGCATGTGGGGGTCCTCCGGTGGGGACGGTCCGATCCGAGCGGGGTGATCAACTTAGGTGAGCCTAACCTAAGTTGAAGGGGTTCGGGCATGTCTCTGCCGTGACGGCTGTCACGGGCGTCGGGGAGCCACGCCGGGGCGCGTGGCGCTGACGGGGGTGTCGAG
>NZ_JALLGL010000674.1 GCF_023072675.1 Streptomyces sp. XM83C | reverse complement strand
GACAAGGTCGTGATCCCGGAGATGAACCTCGGCCAGCTCGCCACGCTGATCCGGGCGAAATACCTGGTCGACGCCCGCTCGTACAACCAGGTCAACGGCATGCCGTTCAAGGCGGAACAGCTCGCCGCGGCTCTCAAGGAGGCCATCGATGGCTGAGACGACCCGTTCGTCGGGGGAAGGCACGGGCACGATCGAAGCGCTGTCGCTCGTCCCCAAGGCCGAGGCCCGGCAGTCCATGAAGGACTTCAAGTCCGACCAGGAGGTCCGCTGGTGCCCCGGCTGCGGTGACTACGCGATCCTCGCCGCCGTGCAGGGCTTCATGCCGGAGCTGGGGCTGGCGAAGGAGAACATCGTCTTCGTCTCCGGCATCGGCTGCTCCTCCCGCTTCCCGTACT
>NZ_JALLGL010000673.1 GCF_023072675.1 Streptomyces sp. XM83C | reverse complement strand
CCCCGCACCCGCCCGCACACTAGGGTGAACCGCCATGACCACCAGCAACACCGGAACCGGCGACATCGACCCGGCCGTCCGCGCCGAGCTGGCACGCCTCCGCCAGAGCATCGACAACATCGACGCCGCCGTCGTCCACATGCTCGCCGAACGCTTCAAATGCACCCAGCAAGTCGGCCACCTCAAAGCCGCCCACCGGCTCCCACCCGCCGACCCCGAACGCGAGGCCCGCCAGATCGCCCGCCTGCGCGCCCTCGCCGAAAGCGCCCACCTCGACCCCGCCTTCGCCGAGAAATTCCTCAACTTCATCGTCGCCGAAGTCATCCGCCACCACGAACGCATCGCCGAAGCCACCAACGGCACCACCCCCACCCCCACCGACACCACCACCTGACC
>NZ_JALLGL010000672.1 GCF_023072675.1 Streptomyces sp. XM83C | reverse complement strand
CCCCCGCCACGGGCGCGCCATTCGGCGTCCGCCCCGTGGGTGGAGAGACACAGAGCCGCCCCACACCAGGGACCCGAGCCCGGCCCGGGGCCGGTGGCGGCCCGCACCCGCACCCGCACACGCGGCGGACCGTTGCCGGCCTGGGTCGGCCGGTGGCGGCCCGCACCCGCACCCGCACACGCACACGCGGTGGACCGAATTCGGCCTGGGTCGGCCGGTGGCGGGCCGCAGTCGCGTACGGCGGGAAGGGGACGTGTCGGGGGGTGCCCGCCCGCAGCGTGCGGCGAAAACGCAGGGCAAGGATCTGAGGGACAGGGCGTCGCACCGAGGACGGACACCCCCCGGCGCGGCCCCGACCCCACCACCGGACAGCCGGCGCTACACCAGCCACCCACC
>NZ_JALLGL010000072.1 GCF_023072675.1 Streptomyces sp. XM83C | reverse complement strand
CCCGCGTACACCCCCGCGCACCCCGCACGCCAGGGCCCTTCGGCCCTCGCTGTGGCAGGCTGGGACGGCAGGAGCCGACGAAGGGAGCCTGGCCATGGCCGTGGAACCGCTGGCGCGGAAGGAGATCGAGGACCAGCTGTCCGAGCTGCCCGGCTGGTCCCTCGACGGGGACCGTCTCGTCTGCTCCTACCGGCTCGCCCACCACTTCGCGGCGACCGCGATGGTCGTCCACATCGCCCAGGTGCAGGAAGAACTGAACCACCACTCCGACCTCACCCTCGGCTACAACACCGTCTCCGTCGCCGTCTCCACGCACAGCGCCGGCGGCAAGGTGACCCGCCTCGACATCGAGCTGGCCCGCCGCATCACCGCCCTCGCACCCGTCCACGGCGCCCGGTGACCGGGCCGGCGGGGGGACGCCGATGCTGGATTACGACAAGGAAGCCGAGCGGTACGACACCCTGCGCGGCGGCGAACCCAGGGCCGCCGCTGCCGCCGAAGCCGTCCTGAACCTGCTGCCGGACGGCACCCGCCGCGTCCTCGACCTCGCCTGCGGCACCGGCATCGTCACGCGCCGCCTCGCCGCCCGCGGCCTCCACGTCACCGGCGCCGACCTCGCCGAGGCCATGGTCCGCCACGCCGCCGCCCGGCTGCCCGGCGCCGTCGTACGCGCCGACAGCCGCCGACTGCCCTTCCCCGACGGCGTGTTCGACGCGGTGACAAGCGTCTGGCTGCTCCACCTCATGCGACACCCCGCCGACACCCGCACCGTCGTCGCCGAGTGCGCCCGCGTGCTGCGCCCCGGCGGGGTGTACGTCACGACCGTCGACAAGGCCGCAGCCCACAACGTCGGCAGTGACATCGACGCCGTCCTCGCCGACCGCCCCCGCATCCCCCCGACCGACGCGGCCTCGGACGTCGAGGCGTACGCCGCCGAGTGCGGCCTCGTCCCGGCCGGGCAGGGCCGCTTCACCGGGCACGGGCAGGGACGCAGCCCCCGCCGCACCATCGCCGACCTGCGCCGCGGCTGGTTCGTCACGCTGCCCCCGGGTGGACCGCTCGCCGAGCGGTACGCGGCCCGTCTGGCCGCCCTGCCCGACCAGGACCGGCCCCGCCCCGAGCCGGTGTTCAGCCTGCGCGCCTTCCGCCGGGGCGGGTGAGACGGCCGGGGCGGGGTGAACCCGGGCCGCGTGTCGCCCGTGGTGGGGCGTGCCGGGCACGGCACGCCCCACCACCCGGTCAGCCGACCGAGCAGAGCCGGTCCCCGACCTTGAACGACGCCGGTTGCGTGTTCCCGCCGGACAGGCTGCCGGTGAAGCCGAACCCCACCGACGACCCCGCCGCGACCGTCCCGTTCCAGCCGGCGTTCGTCACCGTCACCGCCGCGCCGGACTGGCTGTAGCCGGCGTTCCACATCGAGGTGACCTTCTGCCCGTCGGCGAAGGACCAGGCCAGCGACCAGCCGTTCCACGCGGCCGTTCCGGTGTTGGCGAGCTGCACGTCGGCCTGGAAACCGCCCGGCCACTCATCGGTGACCCGGTACGTCACCGCGCACGCCCCGGACGGCGTCGGATCGGTGCCGCCCCCGTCGTCACCGCCCCCGTCGTCACCGCCGCCCGCGTCGGAGGTGTCGCCGTAGATCACGCCCCGCCCGTTCGTGGAGACGTACACCCGCCCGTACACCCGCGGGTCCCCGGTGATCGCCGCGCCCGTCCAGCCCCACTGGTGGGCGTCGTCGTTGATCCGCGTCCAGGTCGCGCCCTGGTCCGTGGAGCGGAAGATGCCCCGCACCCCGCCGATCTTCGCACTGGTGTACAGCGTCTGGTACGACGCCCCGGGCGCCGCCCTGCCGAAGCCGACCGTGTCGGCCTGCTCGACGTTCGCCAGCTTCGTGAACGTGGCGCCGCCGTCGGTGGAGTGCCACAGGCCGTACGGACCGTCGCTCGCACCGCCCGCCAGCCAGATGTCGCCCTTGCCGCCGGGCAGCGCCTTGAACCGCACACTGTCCCCAGTGGGCAGCCCGGTCGCCGCGGACGCGGTGAACGTGGCGCCGCCGTCCGTGCTGACGTAGAACCGCCCCGACTTGAAGCCGTAGAACGTCTTCGGATCGACCCGGTCGGACTCGACGATCGCGCCCGCCGGGATACCGGACGACGCCGACCAGGACGTACCGAACCCGGTCGTGTACTGCACACCGGTGCCCTCCGGGCTCCACACGAACCGGCTGCCGTCGGCCGCCGCGGCGACCGTGCCGCCGCCGCTGACCCCCGAAGGGTCGCTGCCGCCGGACCAGTTGGCGCCGTTGTCCGTGGAGAACGCGATGTGCGGCCCCGAGTCGAGGTTGCCGGCCCGCACCACCGTCGCCGGGTTCGACTCCGCGAAGTCCACACTGGTCGTCGTGGTGAAGTTCGGCGACGTGTACATCATCGACGGGACCTTCGTCAGGTCCGTGTGCCGGAAGCCGCCCACGTCACCGAGCGCGCTGAACAGCACGGCCCCGCCCGACGGGGGAGCGGCCAGGTCGTTGACCGCGGTCTCCTCCAGGCCCTGCACCATCGGCTGCACGGTGAACTTCGCGCCGCTGTCCCACTTCGTCAGATCCTCGGTGCCGTAGATCGTCGCGCCCGTGCCGTACATCATCCGGTCCGAGTCGAACGGGTCGATCTCCAGCGCCTCCGTCATCCAGCCCAGCTTCGGCGTCTGCTCCGGCGGCGACGGATCCGCCCCCCACGTCAGCCACGGCGAGGAGGACACATCCATCGTGTAGCGGTTCTCCCGGTCCGGGTACGACGTGTAGTCCCACGCCTTCGACCAGGTCGCCCCGCTGTCCGTGGAACGGAAGATCTGCGTGTCCGGCCACCAGGAGCTGTAGCCCGTCGCCATCACCGTGCCCGGATGCTGCCGGTCCACCGTCAGCCCGCTGTATCCGAAATACGTGTCGGCCTCCGCGACCGGGCTGATGTCCGTCCAGGTGCCTGTCGCCGTCGCATACCGCATCAGCCGGCCCTTGCCGCCGTCGTACGGGCCGCCCGTATCGCTGTATGCGATGTACAGATAACCGTTGACCGCATCCAACACCCCCTTGTGCGGGAGGTAGCCCGTCGGCTGGCCGGGGATCCGCTGCCAGGTGGCGCCCGCGTCCGTCGACCGGTACACCGCGTTGTCCTTGTCGGCGACGCCCACATAGATCGTCCTCGTGGCGCTGCCCGCGCTGCCGGTCGACTCGTCGAACGTGACCCAGACGATGCCCTGGTTGTCGCTGCCGTAGCCGGAGGTGTCCGCCGGGTCGGCCACATAGTTCCCGGGGTCGGGGAAGTCCGTCACCTGCGACCAGGTCGCCCCCGAGTCCGTGGACCGCCACAGCCCCTTGCCGCTGGGCGCGCCCAGATACAGCACGCTGTTGCGGTTCGGGTCGACGGCCAGCCGCTCGCCCATGCCGCGGCCCGGCATGTTCCCGCCCAGCTTGAACGGCAGATCCGCCTTCCGCCAGGTGCCGCCCCGGTCCGTGGAGCGCAGCACCGCCCCGTTGCCCGGGTCCCAGCTGTTGGTGTACGTGCCGACGGCCGCGTACACCCGGTACGGGTCGACCGAGTCGGTGGCGATGCTCACCACCCCGGTGTGCCCCCACTCGTCCCAGCCGACCGAGTCCAGCAGTGGCGTCCACGTCTTCGTCGACTGCTGCCAGCGGTAGGCGCCGCCGATGTCGGTCCGGGCGTAGGCGAGGTTCTTCTCCTTGCGGTTGAAGACGATGCCGGGGACGAAACCGCCGCCGTCGATACGGGCGTTCTTCCAGGTGTACGACTCGGCCGCGACGGCCGCCCGGGGGGCGGACTCGCCGGCGGCCGGCACGGGTGGCGCGCCCGCGGCCGGCCCGGCGCCGAGCGCCAGGACAGCCGCGAGGACGGAGATTCTTCGCACGGAGGGATCCTTTCGGCGTTGCCGGTGCGGAAACGGAACGCGACGCAGTAAGCGCTTGCTGAACGGTGCGAGAGATGCCGGGCGGCCCCTGTGCGGGAGGGGCCGCCCGGCGGCCGGTCCCGCCGTCAGGTGACGGGACCACGTACGCGCGAGCATCGAGCGGTTCCACGGTGGGGGCGGTGCACGCCGTGCCGCACGCGGCGCGGAGGGGCACGGCGGGCCGGCACCGGCCGGCCCGCCGCCGGGCATCCACCCGGCCCGCGGAGCGCCCGGCGGGGACTATTCGAGAAGCTCCGCGTACGCGCCCATGGCGAGGGCGATGTCCGCCTGCGCCCAGAACCGGTGGTAGGTGAACTCCGGCGCGGCACCGCCGGCGAGATACGCCTCGATCTTCGACCAGGCCGGGTCGTTCTTGTAGAAGGACCGCAGCGAGGTGAAGGTCGACGACGAGTCGATCGTGTCGCCGTTCGGCATCTTGCCGCTCCAGCCGCTCGGCACGTACACCGGGTCGTCGAAGCGGTTGTAGTCGGCGCGGGTCTCCGGGACGGCCACACCGAGCGCGTCCTGGTAGTTGTCCCACATGCCGTCCAGCAGCGCCTTCGCCGTCGCCTTCGCCTCCGTGTCACCGGAACGGGCGGCGTAGTACGTGAGCGTCTTGGCGTACGAGCCGGCCACACCGACGTCGTTGGTGTAGTCCACGACCGTCACATGCAGACCCGAGTTGGAGCCCGGGCTGGACGCGTTCCAGTTGTCCGGCTGGCCCGTCCACTGCAACGTCGAGGGGAACCGGAACGTGCCGTCCGGGTTGATCGTGGTCTCGGACAGCGCCCACTGCACCCACTTGTCCAGCACGGTCCCGGCGGCCGGGTCACCCGTCTGCTGGTAGTACTCCGCCACCCGCTCCATCGACCACGCCTGGAAGCCGAACCACTGGTTCGACGGCGGGTCGTGGTACACCGGCGCGGGGTCGTAGTACATGCCGTAGAAGGTGGACGTGCCCGACGGCGGAGTGGCGTAGCGGCCCGCCCAGCTGTTCGTCGCGCCGCCCGCGATCGCGCCCTCGCTGGACTGGAGCCACCGGTAGAACTCCAGCTGCCGTTGCAGCGACTTCGCCCAGTCCTGCTGGCCCGTCGCCGACTTCGGCTTCAGATCGGCGTACGAGCTGAGCGCGTACGCGGCGAGCGGGTTCTGGTAGCCGCCGTGGACATGGCTGGAGCCGATGCGCCACGCCCAGCCCGCGGACGTGTCGGTGGCACCGCCCCAGGCGTAGTACCAGGACAGCAGATAGTGCGAGGCGTCCTTGCCGGTGCCCGCGGCGCACGACGTAGGACCGACACAGTTGCCGATCTTCTTGAAGTACTTGTCGTACATCGCGTACCGCAGGTAGTCGCCCATCTTCGCGGCCTTCGCCACGGTCCCGGACACCTCGGAGCCCTTGCCCTGCTCCTTGGCCCACAGGTCCGCCCAGTACGCGGCCTGCACCGCCCGCGCGTCGGCGTCGGGGGCGTTGGTGAACTTCCACTGCTTGGCGTACGACGAGTCGCCCGTGAACAGGTCCAGATAGCCGTTGGTGCCGCCGTACTTGAAGGCGTCACAGGTCGGCTGCGGAACCGTCTCCCACACCGACTCCTGCGGACCCCGCTGGAACGTGTTGATGTACGACGGACCCGTGGCCGTCGGACCGGCCTCGCACTTGCCGGGCTCGTTGCCGTACCCGTACACGTTGTCGACGTCCTGGATCCAGTGCATACCGTAGACGTCGTCGGTGCCGTACGCCGACTTCAGCTCACCGGCGATCGGGTCCGTACCGACCGACGCACCGGTGTCCAGCTTCGCCGGGTACTCGTCCGGGGTGTCGTGCTCCGGCGCGTACGTGGCCGGCTTCGAGGCGTTGTAGAAGGAGTTGGTCGGCTGGTCCGCGTGCGTGGGGATCATGTAGTTCTCCATGATCGTCCATGCCTCGTTGAACTTCGACCAGTCACCCGTGACCTTGCCGTACATCGCCTGCAACCACAGCAGATAGCTGTACGCCTCGGACGTCGTCTCGTGGCCGTGGTCCGGCGCCTCCACGATCAGCGTCTCCACCGAGTGGTAGGGGATGCCCTCGGGGGAGAAGTAGCCGTTCGCCGGGTTGGTGATCTTGCCGTACAGCTCCAGGAACCGCGCGTCGTACGTCTTCGCCGCCGCGATCTGGGTCACCGTCACCGACGCCTTCGCCAGGCCCGGCGCCGTCGACTCGAAGGTGGCCGCGCCCGTACCCGAGTCGTCGGCGCCGATGGTCACCTTCTGCGGGGTGTCCCAGTTCGACGGCGTGAAGGTCAGAGTGGCCCCGTCCGTCACGCTCAGCCCGGTGTTGCCGCCGGTGCGGGCGGTGGTCACGGTCACGTCCGACGTGGGCTGCGTCGACAGCTTCAGCTCGTAGCTGCCGGTCCCGCCCTGCTGCACGGCGAGCTGGTTGGTCGAGGCGACCACGGCCGGTCCCGAGGCGACCGTGATGCCGACCGGCGTCGACTCCGCCGACGCGCCCAGGCTGTCGTACGCCTTCGCCAGCAGCGAGTGGCTGCCGGTCGACAGATTCGTCGCCGACAGCGTGTACGGCGCGGTCGTGTCCGTCCCCAGCAGCGTGGTGTCGTCGTAGAACTCCACCTTGGTGATCGTGGCGTCGTCGGCCGCCGCCGCGGTCGCCGCGAGCGGCACCGGATCGCCCTGCGTGTAGACCGCGCCCGCGGTGGGGCTGGTCAGCACGGCGGCCGGCGGCTGGTGCGCGCCGGCGCAGGTGGTGCCGTTGACCGCGAAGTCGGTGGGAGCGGTGTTGGTGCCGCTGTAGGTGAACTGCGCCCCGGTGGTCACCGCGGCGCCCGCGGCCACCGTCCCGTTCCAGGAGGCGTTCGTCACCGTGATCTGCCGGCCGGACTGGCTCCAGTTGCCGTTCCAGCCGTTGGAGAGCTTCTGGTCGCCCGAGTACGAGTACGTCAGGGTCCAGCCGTTGATGGCGTCGGTGCCACGGTTGGTGAGCGTCAGGTCCGCGGTGAAACCCGACCCCCAGTCATTGGTCTTGTAGTCGACGCTGCACTGGAGTGCCGCCGCGTGCGCGGTCGTCGCACCGGCGGCGAGCATCGACAGCGGAAGCGTCAGAGCTGCGGCGGCGGCCGTCCACAGCCGCCTCCTCGCTCCGCGTCTCCTGGGTGGGGGATGCATGGTGCTGGTTCCTCCTTGCGGCTCGGAGAAGTCAAGGCTTGAACCAGTGGGAGCGCTCCCATGGTGGGTATGAGCATGACAGCGGTCAAGAGGCTTGAAGAGTCGAAAAAGTTCGACCGCAGGTCACGAAAAAAACTTCGACAACTCCCTGTTCTTCTCCGTCACTTGGCGCTACCTTCCTTCGCACCAGTGGGAGCGGTTCCACTCAGTCGCCGCGTCCGGCACAGGGCGCCGAACTGCGAGGACTCGCTCATGCGTCACCCCCCGCGTTCAACACTTCCAGCCATCGCCGGCCCGGGGCACCTCCTCGGAGCGTTCCCCCGGCCGCCCGGCGACGGTGTCAGCCCCGCCCGGCCGGCGACCCCGCGGCCGGCGCGCGCAACCGCACGTCCACGCCCGCACCGCACCGCGCCCCGGGCCGGTGTGCGGGCGACACGTGCGCACCGAGGCGGCCGGGCGCCGTCCGGCCGCCGCGCCCGCACCGCGTGACCACCCCCTGGGGAGCCACGGCTCCCGGACGCACCTCCCAGTGAACTCCCGTCACTCAGAAGGAAACCCGCACCTATGAGTCGTACGAGACTTGCCATGATCGCCGCGCTGGCGCTCACCGCCGGCTCGGCCGGAGCGGCGCTCACCGCCGCCCCGGCCGGCGCCGCGGCACCCGCCTGCACGGTGGACTACCAGATCCAGAACGACTGGGGCAGTGGCTTCACCACCAACGTCACCATCACCAACAACAGCGCCTCCAAGAGCAGTTGGACGCTGGAGTGGACCTACGGCGGTTCGGAGAAGGTGACCAACGCCTGGAACGCCAGAGTCACCCAGTCCGGCGCGAACGTCACCGCGAGCAACGAGTCCTACAACGGCAACCTCGCCACCGGCGCCTCGGTCAGCTTCGGCTTCCAGGGCACCTACAGCGGCAGCAACTCCGTCCCCGCCGCCTTCACCCTCGACGGCGTCACCTGCAACACCGACTCCGGCGGCCCGACCGACCCCACCGACCCCACCGATCCGACCGATCCGACCGACCCCACGGACCCGACCGATCCCGGTGATCCGACCGGCCGCGTCGACAACCCCTACGTCGGGGCCAAGGTGTACGTGAACCCCGAGTGGTCGGCGCACGCGGCTGCCGAGCCCGGCGGCAGCAAGGTGTCCGACCAGCCCACCTTCGTGTGGATGGACCGCAAGGCCGCCATCGAGGGCGTCAACGGCGGCATGGGCCTGCGCGACCACCTCGACGAGGCCCTGCGTCAGAAGGGCTCCGGCGAGCTGGTCTTCCAGGTCGTCATCTACGACCTTCCCGGCCGTGACTGCGCCGCCCTCGCCTCCAACGGCGAGTTCGGGCCCACCGAGATCGACCGGTACAAGAGCGAGTACATCGACCCGATCGTGTCGATCCTGTCCGACTCCAAGTACGCGGGTCTGCGCATCGTCACCCTCATCGAACCCGACTCCCTGCCCAACCTGGTCACCAACGCCGGCGGCACCGACACCACCACCGACGCGTGCGTGACCATGAAGAGCAACGGCAACTACGAGAAGGGCGTCAGCTACGCCCTCGACAAGCTGGGCGACCTCGGCAACGTCTACAACTACATCGACGCCGGCCACCACGGCTGGCTCGGCTGGGACACCAACCTCGACCCGTCGGTGCAGGAGTTTTACAAGGTCGCCACGTCCAACGGCGCCAGCGTCAACGACGTCGCCGGATTCATCGTCAACACCGCCAACTACAGCCCCACCGTCGAGCCGTACTTCAAGGTCTCGGACACGGTGAACGGGCAGACCGTCCGCCAGTCCAAGTGGGTCGACTGGAACCAGTACGTCGACGAGCAGTCCTTCGCGCAGGGCCTGCGCAGCAAGCTGATCGCGGCCGGGTTCAACTCCAACCTCGGCATGCTGATCGACACCTCCCGCAACGGCTGGGGCGGAACCGAACGGCCGTCCGGCCCGGGCCCGCAGACCAGCGTCGACGCCTACGTCGACGGAGGCCGCATCGACCGCCGTATCCACGTCGGCAACTGGTGCAACCAGAGCGGCGCCGGCCTCGGCGAACGTCCCACCGCGGCACCCGCGACCGGGATAGACGCCTACGTGTGGGCCAAGCCGCCGGGGGAGTCGGACGGATCGAGCTCCGCCATCGACAACGACGAGGGCAAGGGCTTCGACCGCATGTGCGATCCGACCTACGGCGGCAACCCCCGCAACGGCAACAACCCGACCAACGCTCTGCCCGACGCGCCGGTCGCCGGGCACTGGTTCTCGGCGGAGTTCCAGGAGCTGCTGAAGAACGCCTATCCGGCACTGTGACACCCTGACGGCCTTGCCGGGCCGGCCCCAGCCGGGGACGGTTCCGGCAGGTCACGAGCCCGGGAGTGTCCGGCCCCGCACCATTCGGGCCGGGCGCTGCGGCCCTGGGACCGCGAGCTGTCCGAGCCCGCGGTCCCGGGAGCCCACCGGCTTCGGGGCCGGTCCCTCGTACGGTCGCCTTTTGCCGTCCCGGCAACAAAGGTGGCCGACAGCGGGTGCGGCGGCGCACGCTGGCGGCAACCGGACGAGAGGGCTGACCCCATGGCGTACGACCACCACACCCCGCACACCGAACCCGGCCCCGGCGGGGGCCCCGCGGCACCCGGCACCGGGGCCCCGCACGCCCGGCAGGGGGAGCCGGGTTCCGGGGCCGGGCACGGAGGGCCGGGCCCGGGCACCGCGGAGGCCGGGCACGGCTCGCCGCACGACGGGCACGGGCACGCCCGTCACCCGCACGGCACCGACGTGGACTGGGCGGCGATGGCCGAGCAGCTGGAGACCCAGGCCGAGCTGTACACCCCCCTGTACGAGCGGGCGCTCGCATGGATCGGCAAGGAGGTGACCGAGCCCGGGCTGATCGTGGACGCGGGCAGCGGGCCCGGCGTGATCTCCTGCCTGTTCGCGGACGCCTTCCCGGGCGCCCGGGTCGTCGCCGTGGACGGTTCCGGCGAACTTCTGGAACGAGCCCGGTCCCGCGCGGAGCGCCTCGGTGTCGCCGACCGCTTCGGCACGCTGACCGGCGAGCTGCCGCAGGCGCTGGACGACCTGGAGTACCCCGCCGACCTGCTGTGGGCCAGCCGCAGCCTGCACCACCTGGGCGACCAGCAGGCCGCGCTCTCCGCGTTCGCGGACCGCCTCGCACCCGACGGCACGCTCGCACTGATGGAGGGCGGGCTGCCGATGCGCTGGCTGCCCCGCGACATCGGCATCGGCCGACCGGGCCTCCAGGCACGTCTGGACGTGCTGGAGGAGGAGTGGTTCACGCGGATGCGGACCGAGCTGCCCGGCAGCGTCGATGTGACGGAGGACTGGCCCGCGCTGCTGACCGCCGCCGGCCTGAAGCACACCCGCACCCGCAGCTTCCTGCTCGACCTGCCCGCCCCGGCCCCCGACCGGGCCCGAGCCGTCGTCGCCGCGCGGCTGGGCCGGCTGCGGGAGATCGTCGGCGACGGCCTCGACGCGGAGGACCGGGCCACCGTCGACCGCCTGCTGGACCCGCAGGACCCGGCGAGCGTCCACCGCCGCCCCGACCTGTTCGTCCTCACCGCGCACACCGTGCACACGGCGGTCAAGCCGCACTGAGCCCGCTCCGACGGCAGCGGCGGCACCACGGCACGAAGCGGCCGGTCCCGCCGGGGGGGGCGGGATCGGCCCGTCGGCCGTCGGGAGCGCTCCCGGGCGCCGGGACCGGCCCGCCGCCGGGGCGGGGGGAGCCGTTCGCCGGTCCGGGTCAGTCGGCCCCGACGAACTTGCGGGCCAGCCGGTCGCCGAGCCGGACCGCCGCCGCGTGGCTCTCCAGCGGCGACACCCGGGACCCCGGGAACACCACATACGTCACGGGCCCGTCCGTGCCGCCCCGCGCCGGATCCGGGTCGACGCCGAGAGCGCGGGCGGCGGCATGGGACGCCTCACCGATGATCTCCTTCGGGCCCAGGTCGCCCACCACCGCGTACCGCACCCGGCCGCCGTGGACCACCGCGACCACGTCGCCGCCCTGGACGCCCGCCCTGCGGTGGTCCCAGATCCTGCTCGGGCCCGGGATCACCACGTACGGCAGCCGGTCCGCGCGCAGCGGCCGGTCGGCCGAGTCGTGGTACGCGGTGTCCGGCTGGTACCAGGGGTCCGTCTGCTCGTTGCACTTGCTCGTGCGCTGCCCGTCGCAGTCGACGTCCATGTCGGCCGTGAAGTACACCGCCCCCCGCGTCCCGCACACCGGCACCGAGGGCTTCTTCTCCTCGTCGGTGCGGTAGGTGCCCTGCGATATGCGGTCGCAGGAGCGGGTCTTCGCCAGGAGCTGGGCGGCGCTCACGCTGCCCTCCTGCGCGGCGGCGGCCGATTCACCGCCGCAGCCGGTCGTCGTGGCGGCCAGGAGCACCGCGGCGGTGCCGGCCGCGGCCGAGATCATTCGTCGAGTACGCACGGTGAAGGGACGAACCGGCTGGGTGACAGGTTCCCCGTGGGGCGTGCACGGCCCACCGGGCGCCCCTGCCGCGCGCGCCGGACCGGGCACCGCGCGCCCCAGGCGCCCCTCACGCCCCGGGACGGCCGTACCACCCGCATCACTCGGAGCGGCCATGCGCACACCTCCCTTCCGGGACGGCCGTGCCCCGGCCCGAGAACAGGGCCGGGGCACGGGGTGCCGGCGACGCCCGGCAGCCACGCGGGTCACGGAACGCCGGTCGCTGGTTTTCGGTCGACGATCGCTTGTCGACAGTAGACGGTCGACCGTCGGCTCCGGGCGGCAGGGGCGCCGCCCGTCGGACGGCGGTCCACCGCGCTCAGACGGTCGTGCTCGGTCGACGGTGTTCAGTCGACGGTGAACTTCGCCGGGTCCGGGCCCAGCCGCCGGTCCTCGTTGAGGGCGCTGATCGCAGCCAGGTCCTCCTCGTCCAGGGAGAAGTCGAACACGTCGATGTTCTCCTGGATACGGGACGGCGTGACCGACTTCGGGATCACGATGTTGCCGGTCTGCAGATGCCAGCGCAGCACCACCTGGGCGGGGGAGCGGTCGTGCTTGCGGGCGATCGCCACGATCGCCGGGACCTCCAGCAGGCCCTTGCCGGAGCCGAGCGGCGACCACGCCTCGGTGGCGATGCCCTTCTCGGCGTGGTAGTCGCGGGATGCCTGCTGTTGCAGGTAGGGGTGCAGTTCGATCTGGTTGACGGCCGGCACGACCGACGTCTCGGCGAGGAGCCGGTCCAGATGCTCCGGCAGGAAGTTGGAGACGCCGATGGCCCGGATCCGGCCGTCGGCGTGCAGCTTCTCGAACGCCCGGTAGGTGTCGACGTAACGGTCGCGGTCGGGCCGCGGCCAGTGGATCAGGTACAGGTCGACGTACTCCAGGCCCAGCTTGGCCAGCGAGGTGTCGAAGGCCCGCAGGGTGGAGTCGTACCCCTGGTCGCTGTTCCACAGCTTGGTGGTGACGAAGATGTCCTCACGGGGCAGGCCCGAGGCGGCGATGGCCCGGCCGGTGCCCTCCTCGTTGCCGTAGATCGCCGCCGTGTCGATGCTTCGGTACCCGGCCTGAAGCGCGGTGGCGACCGCCCGCTCCGCCTCGTCGTCCGGCACCTGCCACACGCCGAAGCCCAGCTGGGGCATCTCGACGCCGTTGTTCAGGGTGATCGCAGGGACCTTGCTGCTCACGCGCTCTCGATCCTTCGGTTGTCCGTCAGGTGGTACGCCCATCGTCAACGATCACGGGCCGTGATGCATTCCTGACCGGGAAATCCGTGAGGAGCGCTACACCCTGTACAGCGCCTCCACCTCGGCCTGGTACGCCTTCTCGATCGCCTTCCGCTTCAGTTTCAGCGAGGGCGTGAGCAGTCCGTGCTCCTCGGTGAACGGCTGCGCGAGGATGCGGAAGGTGCGGATGGACTCGGCCTGCGACACCAGGGTGTTCGCGGCGACGACCGCGCGCCGCACCTCGGTCTCCAGGTCGGCGTCGGCGACCAGTTCGGCCGGGCTCATCGGCGGCTTGCCGCGCATCTGCAGCCAGTGCTCGACCGCCTCCGGGTCGAGCGTGACCAGCGCGGCGACGAACGGGCGGTCGTTGCCGACGACGATGCACTGATTGACCAGCGGATGGTCACGGACCCGCTCCTCCAACAGCGCGGGAGAAACGCTCTTCCCGCCGGAGGTGACGAGGATCTCCTTCTTGCGGCCGGTGATGGTGAGGTAGCCGTCCTCGTCGAGGGAGCCCAGGTCACCGGTGGCGAGCCAGCCGTCGTGCAGGGCCTCGTCGGTGGCCTTCGGGTTGTTCAGATAGCCCTGGAAGACCGTGTCGCCGCGCAGCCAGACCTCCCCGTCGTCGGCGATGTGCACGGTCACGCCGGGGATCGGCTGCCCGACGGTGCCGTACCGGGTGCGCTCCGGCGGATTCGCCGTGGCCGCCGCCGTCGACTCGGTCAGCCCGTACCCCTCGTAGATCTGCACACCCGCGCCCGCGAAGAACAGCCCCAGACGGCGGTCCATCGCCGACCCGCCCGACATCGCATTCCGTATACGGCCGCCCATCGCCGCGCGGACTTTTGAATACACCATTGTGTCGAAGAACTGGTGCTGCATCCGCAGCCCCGCCGACGGCCCCGGCCCGATGCCCCACGCCTTCGCCTCCACCGCGTCGGCGTATTTCACCGCCACGTCCACGGCCTTCTCGAACGGCCCCGAGCGGCCTTCCTTCTCCGCCTTGCGGCGCGCCGCGCTGAACACCTTCTCGAAGATGTACGGCACGGCCAGGATGAACGTCGGCCTGAACGCCTGGAGATCCGGCAGCAGCGCCGCCGCGTTCAGCTGCGGCTGATGCCCGAACCGGACCCCGCCGCGGATCGCCGCGACCTGCACCATCCGCCCGAAGACATGTGCGAGCGGCAGGAACAGCAGCGTGGCGGCCTCGTCGCCCTTCTTGGAGTGGAACACCGGCTCCCAGCGCTCGATGACGTTGTCCGCCTCCGCCATGAAGTTGCCGTGCGACAGCACGCAGCCCTTGGGGCGTCCCGTGGTGCCCGACGTGTAGATGATCGTCGCCACGGTGTCCGGGGTGACCGCCTCGCGGTGCCGGTGCACCACCTCGTCCTCGACGGGGGCGCCCGCGTCGTACAACTCACGCACCGCCCCGGAGTCCAGCTGCCACAGCCGGCGCAGCCTCGGCAGCCGGTCGATGACCGTCGCGATCGTCATTGCGTGGTCCTCGTGCTCCACGACCGCTGCCGTGCACTCCGCGTCGTACAGCATCCAGAAACACTGCTCCGCCGACGACGTCGGATACACCGGCACGACCTGCGCGCCGATCGTCCACAGCGCGAAATCGAACAGCGTCCACTCGTACCGGGTGCGGGACATGATCGCGACCCGGTCGCCGAACCGGATGCCGTTCGCCAGCAGCCCCTTCGCCAGTGCGAGCACCTCGTCGCGGAACTCGGCGGAGGTCACGTCCCGCCACACGCCCTGCGCGTCCTTGCGCCCCAGGGCCACATGCCGCGGATCGGTCTCGGCACGCCGGAAGACGACGTCGGCCAGACCGCCCACCGGCGGTGCCGACATCAACGGAGGATTGGTGTACTCGCGCAAACCCGCTCCCCGGCTTCTTGGTGTACGGCAGTGCGGCTCACTTGTGGCGCCCCGCACGGCGCCGTGAAAGCTACCCCACGCGGCAGAGCGCCGGGAGGGGCCGCAGAAGTGAGCAACGCTCATGACCAGGTCGGCCGGGCAGGGAAAATGGGCTCACAAGGGGAAGGGTCGGACATAAAACCGACGGTTCCGTAAGTTTCGGGGCCGCAATCTCCACTGAATCTGTACGACTTTGTACGACCCTGTGGGGCGGCCCGAGAGCCGCCCCCCAGCACCCGAGGCGCGGCCCCGGAGCACACACGCCCCGAGGCCGCACCCCGCCTCACCTCACCGCCCCGAGAGCGACACCAGCCCCGTACCGACACCCACCAGCAGCAGCCCCGGCACCAGCCTCGTCGCGGTCGACCCCGCGTCCAGGACATCCGCCGGCCCGCGCGCACGGCACGGGACATACGGCGCACACCGGATGCCTGATACGGGATACCGCATGTCGCATACGGCGCCGGGCCCGCCGTGGCCGGTCACGCGAGGCCGCCGAAAGCGTCGTCGGCCGCCCGTCTCCGGCCGCCCGTCTCCGGTCGAGCGGCGTCGGCCGCCCGCCGTGGATGCCCGGCGCCGCTCACCCGTCACCGGTCCGCCGATGCCGGTGCAGCCGGTCACCGCCGCCGAGGATCGCCGCCGCCAGCGCGTCGGCCGCCTCCTGGGCGGCACCGCCGGGCCGCCCGTGCACCAGCACGAAGTCGACCCCGCCCAGTTCCGGCAGCCCGAACCGGTCCGGCACCCGCACCAGGCCGGGCGGGATCAGCCCGCGCGAGTGCGCCATCACACCGAGGCCCGCCCGTGCGGCGGCCACCAGCCCGTTCAGGCTGCCGCTCGTGCAGACGATCCGCCACGCACGCCCCTGCCGCTGCAACGCCTCCAGCGCCAGCGCCCGCGTGATGCCCGGCGGCGGGTACACGATCAACGGCACCGGACGGTCCGGCTCCAGACGCAGCCGCTCCGCGCCGATCCACACCAGTTCGTCCTGCCACACCAGCTCACCGCTGCGGTCCTCCGGCCGCCGCTTGGCCAGCACCAGGTCGAGCCGGCCCGCCGCGAGCCGCTCGTGCAGAGTGCCGGACAACTCCACCGTCAGCTCCAGATCGACCTCCGGGTGGTCGTGCCGGAAGCCCTCCAGGATCTCCGGCAGCCGGGTCAGCACGAAGTCCTCCGACGCCCCGAACCGCAGCCGGCCGCGCAGCCGGGTCCCGGTGAAGTACGCCGCCGCCTGCTCGTGCACCTCGAGGATCCGCCGCGCGAAGACCAGCATCGCCTCGCCGTCCTCGGTCAGCTCCACCGAGTGGGTGTCCCGGTCGAACAGTGTGCGCCCCGTCGCCTCCTCCAGCCTGCGCACCTGCTGGCTGACCGTGGACTGGCGCAGCCCGAGCCGCCGCGCCGCCTGGGTGAAGCTCAACGTCTGCGCCACCGCGAGGAACGTCCGCAGCTGTGAGGGGTCGTACATCCCGCCACCGTACCCCCGCTCATCGCGAACCGTGATGACAGTCAGAGCGGTATACCGGATGACCGATCAGAGTCACGGGGAGCAGGATGGGGGCACAGGCCCCACCGGCCCCTGAGAAGATCCTGTGGCGCGCATACGGTCTTCCGTTTTTCGTCTTCCGTATCCGCGCGGACACCGTAGACAGCACGTGGAGCACCGTGAACCGCCCGCACTGGCACTGGCCACGCCGGATGCCGATCGACCCGTACATCCTGCTGCTGCTCGGGACGGTCGGCTTCGCCGCCCTGCTGCCCGCCCGCGGCACGGCCGCCGATGTCGCCTCCGGCGCCTCCACCGCGGCGATCGCCTTCCTGTTCTTCCTCTACGGCGCCCGCCTGTCCACCCGCGAGGCCCTGGACGGACTGCGCCATTGGCGCCTGCACACCACCGTCCTCGCCTGCACCTTCCTCGTCTTCCCCGTGCTCGGCCTGGCCTGCCGCGCCCTGGTCCCGGCCGTGCTGACCCAGCCCCTCTACCAGGGCCTGCTCTTCCTGACGCTGGTGCCGTCCACCATCCAGTCGTCGATCGCGTTCACGTCCATCGCCCGCGGCAACGTGCCCGCCGCCATCTGCGCCGGAAGCTTCTCCTCCCTCGTCGGCATCGTCGTCACCCCGCTGCTCGCCGCCGCCCTCCTCGGCAACGGCGGCGGCGGTTTCTCCGGCGGCTCCCTGCTGAAGATCGTGCTGCAACTGCTGGTGCCGTTCCTCGCCGGGCAGCTGCTGCGGCCCTGGATCGGCGGCTTCATCACCCGGCACAAGAAGATCCTCGGCTACGTCGACCGCGGCTCGATCCTCCTCGTCGTCTACACCGCGTTCAGCGAGGGCATGGTCCAGGGCATCTGGCACCGGGTCAGCCCCGCCCGCCTGGCCGCGCTGCTCGGCGTGGAGGCCGTGCTGCTCGCCGTACTGCTGACACTCACCTGGTACGGCGCGAAGGCGCTGCGTTTCTCCCGCGAGGACCGCATCGCCATCCAGTTCGCCGGCTCGAAGAAGTCCCTCGCCTCCGGACTGCCGATGGCGAGCGTCATCTTCGGCGCGCACGCCTCCCTCGCCGTACTGCCGCTGATGCTGTTCCACCAGATGCAGCTCATGGTCTGCGCGGTGATCGCCAAGCGCCGCTCCCACGATCCCGAGGCCCTCGCGGCGGACGCGTCCGAGCCGGCCGCCGCCGCACCCGAAGCCGGCACCGCGTCACCCGCCGCCCGCCCCCGCTGACCTCGTCGTACGACGGAGCGGGAGCGGCTGGTCAGGGGCGGAGGACGACCTTCCCCCGGTTCCCGCGCCGCTCGATCACGGCGTGCACCGCTGCGGCGTCCTCCAGCGCGAACACCCCGTGCACGACCGGCCGGACGGCACCCCGCTCGAACGACCCGCCCGGCGTCCGGGTCAGCCCGGGTGGGCCGGGCTCGGCAGGGCGATGCGCTCCTCGCCCGCGTACACGTTCATGTCGGGCCCCCGCAGGAACCCCACCAGCGTCAGCCCGGTCTCCGCCGCCAGCTCCACCGCGAGCGACGACGGCGCCGACACCGCCGCGAGCACCGGAATGCCCGCCATGACCGCCTTCTGCGCGAGTTCGAAGGAGGCCCGCCCGGACACCAGCAGGATCGCCCTGCTCAGCGGGAGACGCCCCTCGCGCAGAGCGCGGCCGATCAGCTTGTCGACGGCGTTGTGCCGCCCCACGTCCTCCCGTACGTCGAGGAGCTCGCCGTCCTCGGCGAAGAGCGCGGCGGCATGCAGCCCCCCGGTCCGCTCGAACACCCGCTGCGCCGCCCGCAGCTGGTCGGGCAACCCGGTCAGGAACTCCGGCGTGACACGCACCGGCGGCGTGTCGGCTATCGGCCAGCGGGCGGTCGTGCGCACCGCGTCGAGACTGGCCTTGCCGCACAGCCCGCACGACGACGTCGTGTACACATTGCGTTCGAGCGTGAAGTCGGGCAGGGACACACCGGGTGCCGTACGGACATCGACGACGTTGTACGTGTTGGAGCCGTCGACCGTCGCCCCGGCGCAGTACACGATGTTCTGCACATCGTCTGCACCCGCCAGGACACCCTCGCTGACGAGGAATCCCGCGGCGAGCGCGAAGTCGTCGCCCGGTGTGCGCATGGTGACCGCGAGGGACTTGCCGTTGAGCCGGATCTCCAGCGGTTCCTCGGCGACGAGAGTGTCCGCGCGGGACGACACCGCGCCGCCGCGGACGCGGATCACCCTGCGTCGTTCCGTGACTCGCCCCATCGCCCGTCCCAGTCCCGTCCGTCGCGGTCGCCGTACCGCACCGCCGGCCGGCTCGTGGCCGACTCGCGTGCAGTCCGTTGTCTGCGGGGCCGCCGCCCCGCCGTACGCGGAGGCGACCCTCACCGTCCCATTGTCCTGCACGTGAGCGACAGGACCGTACGCCAGGGGAAGGCCGCCGAAGACGGCGCGGGGCAGCCGGGCGGTGCTGAGGGAAGCCGACAATCCCCACGCCCGATTCCTGTCACTTCACCTGACCTCGTACCCGTGGGTCACTGATCAGACTGGTGGATCCCGCTACCCGAGGCCACGAGGGGGAACGCCACCGATGAACGGCACACGCATCGCCGCTGTCGGCCACTACCAGCCCGCCAAGGTGCTCACCAACGAGGACCTGGCCGGCATGGTCGACACCAGCGACGAGTGGATCAGGACCCGGGTGGGCATCCGGACCCGGCACATCGCCGGCCCCGACGAGCCCGTCGACGAACTCGCCGCGCACGCCGCCGCCAAGGCCCTCGCAGCGGCCGGACTCACCCCCGACGACATCGACCTGGTCCTGGTGGCCACCTCCACCGCCGTCGACCGCTCCCCGAACACCGCCGCCCGCGTCGCCGCCCGGCTCGGCGTGCCGAGCCCCGCCGCCATGGACGTCAACGTGGTGTGCGCCGGCTTCACCCACGCCCTCGCCACCGCCGACCACACCGTCCGCGCCGGCGCCGCCCGCCGCGCCCTCGTCATCGGCGCCGACAAGATGACCGCCGTCACCGACTGGACCGACCGCACCACCTGCGTCCTCGTCGGCGACGGCGCGGGCGCCGCCGTCGTCGAGGCCTGCCCCGACGGCACCGAACCCGGCATCGGGCCCGTGCTGTGGGGGTCCGTGCCCGAGATGGGGCACGCCGTACGCATCGAGGGCGAGCCCGCCCGCTTCGCGCAGGAAGGCCAGACGGTGTACCGCTGGGCCACCACCCGGCTGCCGCCGCTCGCCCGGCAGACCTGCGAACGCGCCGGCATCGCCCCCGAGGACCTCGCCGCCGTCGTCCTGCACCAGGCCAACCTGCGCATCATCGAACCGCTCGCCGCGCGTATGGGCGCCGTCAACGCCGTGGTCGCCCGCGATGTCACCGAATCGGGCAACACTTCCGCGGCCAGCATTCCCCTCGCCCTGTCCAAGCTGGTCGAACAGGGCAGCATCTCCACCGGCGACCCGGTGCTGCTGTTCGGCTTCGGCGGCAACCTCTCCTACGCCGGACAGGTCGTGCGCTGCCCCTGACCCCGGTCCCGCACCCGCCGACCGCCGGCTCAGCACCCCCGTTCCGTGGATCCCGCACACCGTAGGCTGCACACGGACGACGACGACCGACCGGGGCGACCACGCCGGGACGGGGGGAAACCGATGATGTCACCAGGACTGCCGCAGACCGCCATGCCCAGGCTGGACCGGCCCGGCCCCTTGCGCGAACGTGTATACGAAGCGCTCCTCGACCTCATCACCACCCGCGCCCTGGAGCCCGGCCGCCACCTGATCGAGAGCGACCTCGCCGAACATCTGGGGGTCTCCCGCCAACCCGTGCGCGAGGCCCTCCAGCGGCTCAACACCGAAGGCTGGGTGGACCTGCGGCCCGCCCAGGGCGCCTACGTCCACGAGCCCAGCGAGGAGGAGGCCGACCAGCTGCTGACGGTCCGTACGCTGCTGGAGGCCGAGGCCGCCCGGCTCGCCGCGCACAGCGCGGGCATCGAGGTGCTGGAGGAGATCGTCACCGACGGCATCAGAGCCGTCCAGGCCGACGACATCGGCGCGGCCGTCGCGCTCAACGCCCGCTTCCACTCCACGATCATGGAGCTGGCGGGCAACACCGTCCTCGCCGAGCTGGCCGCCCGCGTCGAGCGCCGCGTCCGCTGGTACTACACGCCGGTCGCCCGGCAGCGCGGCCACAAGTCCTGGCTCGAACACCAGGCGTTGATGGGCGCCATCGTCACCCGGGACGCCGACCTCGCCGCCCGGCTGATGCGCGACCACACGGAACAGACCAGGCGCTCGTACCACGCCCGCACCGGCACCTGACACCGAACCCGACACGCCGACTGACGATTCGTCAGAGCCCGGGCGCCGGACATCTCTCGCCCCCTCTTTGTCCTGTCGGTGGAGAAAGTCTACGGCAATCCACGCACGACTTCTTCCCACGTACGGCCGCCGCTGCTACGTTCCCCTCGAAAGCCCGACGGCAGCGGCACGCACCGAGGCAGGGAGGGGCACGTGAGACGCATGACGGCACGACCCGCCAACGCCCACCAGGCCCGCCTGCTCAAGCTGCTGCGCGACCAGGGACCCAACTCCCGCGCACAACTGGGCGACCAGATCGAACTGTCCCGCTCCAAGCTCGCCGTCGAGATCGACCGGCTGCTGGAGACGGGACTGGTCGTGGCCGACGGACTCGCCGCGTCCCGCGGCGGGCGCCGCTCCCACAACGTCCGGCTCGCCCCCGGCCTGCGCTTCCTCGGTGTCGACATCGGCGCGACCTCGGTCGACGTCGCCGTCACCAACGCTGAACTGGAGATACTCGGCCACCTCGACGAACCCCTCGACGTCCGTGACGGACCGGTCGCCGTGTTCGAGCAAGTCCTCGCCATGGCCGGGAAGTTGAAGGACGCCGGGCTGGCGGAGGGGTTCGACGGAGCCGGCATCGGCGTACCCGGACCGGTCCGCTTTCCCGACGGCGTACCGGTCGCGCCGCCGATCATGCCCGGCTGGGACGGCTTCCCCGTACGAGAGGCCCTCAGCCAGGAACTCGGCTGCCCCGTCATGGTCGACAACGACGTGAACCTGATGGCGATGGGGGAGATGCACGCGGGCGTCGCCCGCTCCGTGCGCGACTTCCTCTGCGTCAAGATCGGCACCGGCATCGGCTGCGGCATCGTCGCGGGCGGCGCCGTCCACCGAGGCGTCACCGGCAGCGCCGGAGACATCGGGCACATCCAGGCCGTACCCGACGGCCGCCCCTGCGCCTGCGGCAACCGCGGCTGCCTGGAAGCCCACTTCAGCGGCGCCGCCCTCGCCCGCGACGCCACCGAAGCCGCCCGCCAGCAGGTCTCCGCGGAACTGGCCGCACGGCTGGAGACCCACGGCACCCTCACCGCCGTCGACGTGGCCGCCGCAGCCGCCGCCGGTGACGCCACCTCCCTCGAACTGATCCGCGAGGGCGGCACCCGCACCGGCCAGGTCATCGCCGGCCTCGTCAGCTTCTTCAACCCCGGCCTGGTGGTGATCGGCGGCGGCGTCACCGGCCTCGGCCACACCCTGCTCGCCGCGATCCGCACCCAGGTCTACCGCCAGTCGCTGCCCCTGGCGACCGGCAACCTGCCCATCGTCCTCGGGGAGCTGGGCCGCACCGCCGGCGTCATCGGCGCGGCCCGCCTCATCAGCGACCACCTGTTCTCACCCGCGTAACCCCGAACCCGCACACCGGCACCGTCCCGCACCGGCACCGTCCCGTACAGGCACCGTCCCGTACAGGCACCGTCCCGTACAGGCACCGTCCCGCACCGGCACCGTCCCGCACCGGCACCGCCGTACTCACCCGCAACGGCCCACCGCACCACCCCCGTTATGTTTTCCGCGGCTCCGCAATGGGGCCGCTGGCCTCCGGGCCCGGCATGACTGTTGCCCCCTGTCGAAGGCATGACCTGGGGGGTGGTGTCACCGGGTCCGGGGGTGTTCGTCGGAGAC
>NZ_JALLGL010000671.1 GCF_023072675.1 Streptomyces sp. XM83C | reverse complement strand
CCCCCGCCCCACCCCCACACCCGCCACCGACGCGGCGTCCGGTACCGCACTGGCCCCGTTCACCCGGCTCGCCGCCGCCGGGAAACTCCCCGCCCTCGTCCGCCAGCTCGCCTCCCTGCGCGGATGCGCACAGCCCGTCCGCCTCGACGGCCACCGCACCGAAGTCCACCCCGCCACCGGCGAGATCCTCCGCCACCTCGACTCCGCCGACCTCCCCGCAGGACACCTGCTCATGCGCTGCGGCAACCGCCGCACCACCCGCTGCCCCGCCTGCGCCGAGATCTACCGCCGCGACACCTACCAGCTCATCTCCGCCGGCCTGCGCGGCGGCAAGACCGTCCCCGACACGGTTGCCTCCCACCCCCGCGTCTTCGCCACCTTCACCGCCCCCTCCTTCGGGCC
>NZ_JALLGL010000670.1 GCF_023072675.1 Streptomyces sp. XM83C | reverse complement strand
GACGGCGAGCGCGCCGACCCCACCCGCCCCGGCTGGCTCTCCCGCCTCCTCCAATGGCAGCAGGCCGCACCCGACCCCGACACCTTCTGGTCCACCCTCCGCGAGGACCTCGCCCAGGACCGGGAGATCACCGTCTTCCGGCCCGACGGCGGCACACTCGGCCTGCCCGAGGGCGCCACCTGCGTCGACGCCGCGTACGCGCAGTACGGCGAGGACGCGCACGCCTGCCT
This sequence comes from Streptomyces sp. XM83C, assembly GCF_023072675.1. Lineage (GTDB taxonomy): Bacteria > Actinomycetota > Actinomycetes > Streptomycetales > Streptomycetaceae > Streptomyces > Streptomyces thermocoprophilus. Next base: position 179 of record NZ_JALLGL010000670.1, on the reverse strand, counting down.
CGGCGCCCGCGTCAACGGCCGGCTCGCCACCCTCAGCACCGTGCTCCGCGACGGCGACACCGTCGAACTGCTCATGGGCCAGGACCCCGCCGCCGAGCCGTCCCGCGAATGGCTCGACCACGCCCACACGCCCGCCGCCCGCATCGCCATCCAGCGCTGGCTCGCCGCCCACCCCACCC
>NZ_JALLGL010000071.1 GCF_023072675.1 Streptomyces sp. XM83C | reverse complement strand
GGTTACGGGGCGGGGCGTGGGCGGCGGAGGTGGGGCCAGAGGGTGATGCCGATGGCCAGGGCGATGGCGTGGCCCCAGCTGGTCAGGGGGTCCGTGTAGGACAGCAGACCCTCGCCCGTCACGCCTGCGAAGAACAGCAGCAGCGCCCGCCGCGGCCACGGCGTGAGCAGTCCCGCCAGCGCCCCCGCCGCCGCGGCCACGCCGAAGCTGATGCCGTAGTCCAGCCGGTGCAGGGAGCTGTCGGGCAGCTGCCCGGCGAGGACGGCGAGCCCGACCGGCACCTCGGTGGCGAGCGTGGCCAGCACATGCCCGGTGAGGAAGACGCCGGCGGCCCGCAGTGTGCCCGCCTTGCGTTCCAGCGCGCCGAGGACGATCACGAAGAGCAGCGCGTACGGCGACAGGACGCCGCCCGCCACCCACAGCGCGCTCGCGAACAGCACCGTCACGGGCGTCACCATCAGGTGGGCCACATCGGTGCTGGAGGCCCGGTGGAGGGCGTCCACGAGACCGGGATCGGCGTACCGCTCGACCAGCGAGGTCACGGCGAGGACGGCGCCGTAGGCGAGGGTGAAGGGGATGCCGGTCCGGGCCCGGGTGGGCACCCCGGTCGCCGGCGGTGCCGGACACGCCGGGGGCGCGGGGGCGGCCCGCACCGGCCCCCGTTGCCGGGGGATGCCGTCCAGCAGGCCCGGCGCGGTCTCCGGTGCCGGGCCGGCCGGTGTCGAAGCCGGCTCCGTCGCCGGGGCGGCCGTACCGCCCGGAGCTGTGCGGTCCACGGTGAGCCGCTCCTTCCGTCCCGTCCCACCCAACGACCCCACCGGCCCCACTGTCTGTGACCTGCGCCACATGGCCGGGGATTCTCAGGAACCTCCCATACGGCTCCCGCCCGTCCCCCGCTCGACGCCCCGCACGTTTAATTCCGTCGGCCGGCCGTCGGCCGGGTGTCAGGATGGCGCCATGTCCACCTCGTACGACATTCCCGTAGTCCTGGACCGTCGTGAGGGCCCGTGGGGGGAGGTCGTGCTGCGGCGTCACGGCACGCTGCTGCAGATCATCGCCAATGGCTGTTTCCTGATGGACACCTCCGACGGCCGTTCCGAAAGACGCCTGGTCGACGCGGCTCTGGAGGCGCTCGACGACCGCCCGGCACCCCGCGTACTGATCGGCGGACTGGGGGTCGGGTTCTCGCTGGCGCATGCAGCCGCGAATTCACGCTGGGGCCGCATCACCGTGGTGGAGCGGGAGCCCGCCGTCATCGACTGGCATCACACCGGCCCTCTCTCCGAACTGACCGGCGAGGCGCTCACCGACCCGCGCACCGAGATCCTGGAGGCCGACCTCGTGGAGTACGTGCATGAGACATGCGACACGTACGACGCGCTGTGCCTGGACATCGACAACGGCCCCGACTGGACCGTCACCGAGGACAACGGCGGCCTCTACGACCTGCGCGGACTGGCAAGCTGCGCAAGGGTGTTGACGCCCGGTGGGGTGCTCGCGGTGTGGTCGGCGCAGCCGTCCCTGGAATTTGAACAAACCTTGCGGAATGTCGGCTTCCGTCAGGTGCGTACGGAAGAGATCCCCGTTGCCCGAGGCGTGCCCGACGTCGTGCACATCGGCGTCCGGGCCGGATAGCAATGCCGTGGTGACTCCCCGTACGCTGCTTCTCTGACGCGGATCATTCAAGCGTCAATCGCAGTCAAGGAATCACCCCACGGGTTCCGGAAAGCACACATCAGGGGCGGGCGATGGAGCAGACACACACCTCCCACACCACGACGACGGCAACCCCCGGCGCACAGCGCCGGGTGCTCGTCGTCGAGGACGACCAGACGATCGTCGACGCCATCGCGGCCCGCCTGCGTGCCGAGGGATTCCTCGTGCAGACCGCGGGCGACGGTCCGGCGGCCGTCGACACCGCCGAGGCCTGGCAACCGGATCTGCTGATCCTGGACGTCATGCTGCCCGGCTTCGACGGCCTCGAGGTCTGCCGGCGCGTACAGGCCCAGCGGCCGGTGCCGGTGCTGATGCTCACCGCGCGCGACGACGAGACCGACATGCTGGTGGGCCTCGGAGTCGGCGCCGACGACTACATGACCAAGCCGTTCTCCATGCGGGAGCTGGCGGCACGTGTGCATGTGCTGCTGCGCCGCGTGGAGCGGGCGGCGCTGGCCGCGGCGACACCGCGCTCGGGCATCCTGCGCCTCGGCGAACTGGAGATCGACCACGCGCAGCGCCGGGTGCGGGTGAAGTCGGAGGACGTCCATCTGACGCCCACCGAGTTCGACCTGCTGGTGTGCCTGGCCAACACGCCGCGCGCGGTGCTCTCCCGTGAGCAGCTGCTGGCGGAGGTGTGGGACTGGGCGGACGCCTCGGGCACCCGTACCGTCGACAGCCACATCAAGGCGCTGCGCCGGAAGATCGGCGCGGAGCGGATCCGTACCGTGCACGGTGTGGGGTACGCGCTGGAGACCCCGGCGCCGTGAGCGGCGGGCCCGCGCCACGGGGCGGTCCCGGGGAGCCCTGGGGCAGCGTGCGCCCGTTCTCGATCAAGACGAAGCTGGTCGTCCTCGTCGTCGTCTCGGTGCTGATCACCACCGGTCTGTCGATGATCGCGGTGCACACCAACACCGAGCTGCGCTTCATCATGGTCTTCTCCATGGTGGCGACGCTGCTGATCACGCAGTTCGTGGCGCATTCGCTGACGAATCCGCTGGACGAGATGAACACGGTCGCCCGCTCGATCGCGCACGGCGACTACACCCGCCGGGTGCGGGAGAACCGCCGGGACGAGCTGGGTGATCTGGCCCAGACGATCAACGCGATGGCGGACGAGCTGGAGGCGCAGGACCGGCAGCGCAAGGAGCTGGTGGCGAACGTCTCGCACGAGCTGCGCACCCCGATCGCGGGTCTGCGGGCGGTGCTGGAGAACGTGGTCGACGGGATCGCCGAGGCGGACCCGGAGACGATGCGCACGGCGCTGAAGCAGACCGAGCGGCTGGGCCGGCTGGTGGAGACGCTGCTGGACCTGTCCCGGCTGGACAACGGGGTGGTGCCGCTGAGGAAGCGGCGTTTCGAGGTGTGGCCGTATCTGTCGGGCGTCCTCAAGGAGGCCCAGATGGTCGCGTCGGCGCGCGGCGGCATGGCCTCCGGCTCCGGCAGTCACACCCGTACGGACGTCCATCTGCGGCTGGACGTGGATCCGCTGGACCTGACCGCGTACGCCGATCCGGAGCGGATCCACCAGGTCGTGGCGAATCTCATCGACAACGCGGTCAAGCACAGCCCGCCGCACGGCCGGGTGACGGTGCGGGCGCGGTGCGGTGACGGGCCGCGGTCGCTGCGGCTGGAGGTCCTCGACGAGGGGCCGGGCATTCCGAAGTCCCAGTGGCACCGCGTGTTCGAGCGGTTCAACCGTGGGGTCGTGGCCCGTCCGCACGGTCCGGGCAGCGACGGCGGCACCGGGCTGGGGCTGGCGATCGCGCGCTGGGCGGTGGATCTGCACGGCGGGCGGATCGGCGTGGCCGAAAGCGATCGGGGTTGCCGGATTCTTGTCACCCTTCCGGGAGAGACATCCCCGTCGCATTGACGTAGGGTCCGGACCGGAGCCCCAAGATCCACTGGCGTCCGGTCCGGCCGGCCCGTGCGATCGGGCACAGGCCCGTACGCAGTGCGTGCAGGGCCTGTGTCGCCGTATCCCGAGGCCGGCGCTCCACACCGGAACCACGCTTGTTTCCCGCCATTTCCAGCGGCGAAACCCACCCCGCGATGTGACTTACGCGACGATCAACCGGCCCGACCTGACCTTCCCCCTCCGGGAGGCGTAGCCTTTATTCCCGCTGTCCATCACCTTGTGAAGCGGAAGAGGGCGGTTGCCGCCGTGTCGCCACAGTCCCCCAGTAACTCGAGCGCCCCTGCGACCGACGCGGACCAAGCGGGCAAGAACCCCGCTGCCGCGTTCGGTGCCAACGAGTGGCTCGTCGACGAGATCTATCAGCAGTACCTCCAGGACCCGAATTCGGTAGACCGCGCCTGGTGGGACTTCTTCGCCGATTACAAGCCGGGTGCCCCGGCTGCGGCGGGTACTGCGGCCGCGGGGGCCGCAGAGACCACCTCCCAGACGCCCCAGGTGCCGGCCCCGCAGGCCGCCCCGGCCGCTCCGGCGCAACCCGCCGCTCCGGCCGCCGCCGCGCCCGCGCCGGCCGCGAAGCCCGCCGCCGCCCCGGCCCAGCCGGCGCGTCCCGCACAGGCGCCCGCTCAGCCGAAGGCGAAGGCGGAGCCCGCCGGGGAGGCCCCGGCCGGCCCCGAGCTGGTGACGCTGCGCGGCCCGTCCGCCGCGGTCGCCAAGAACATGGACGCCTCGCTGGAGATGCCGACCGCCACCTCGGTGCGCGCGGTCCCGGTGAAGCTGCTGTTCGACAACCGCATCGTCATCAACAACCACCTCAAGCGCGCCCGCGGCGGGAAGATCTCCTTCACGCACCTCATCGGGTACGCGATGGTGCAGGCCATCAAGGCCATGCCGTCGATGAACTGGTCGTACCAGCTCAAGGACGGCAAGCCCACCCTGGTCAAGCCGGAGCACGTCAACCTCGGTCTCGCGATCGACCTGGTCAAGCCGAACGGCGACCGCCAGCTCGTCGTCGCGGCGATCAAGAAGGCCGAGACGCTGAACTTCTTCGAGTTCTGGCAGGCCTACGAGGACATCGTCCGTCGCGCCCGCGACAACAAGCTGACGATGGACGACTTCACCGGTGTCACCGTCTCTCTGACCAACCCGGGCGGCCTCGGCACCGTGCACTCCGTGCCGCGGCTGATGCCCGGCCAGTCGGTGATCATGGGCGTCGGCTCCATGGACTACCCGGCGGAGTTCCAGGGCACCAGCCAGGACACCCTGAACAAGCTCGGCATCTCGAAGGTCATGACGCTCACGTCGACCTACGACCACCGGGTCATCCAGGGCGCCGCCTCCGGCGAGTTCCTGCGCCAGGTCGCCAACCTGCTGCTCGGCGAGAACGGCTTCTACGACGAGATCTTCGAGGCGCTGCGCATCCCCTACGAGCCGGTCCGCTGGCTCAAGGACATCGACGCCTCCCACGACGACGACGTCACCAAGGCCGCCCGTGTCTTCGAGCTGATCCACTCCTACCGGGTCCGCGGCCACGTCATGGCCGACACCGACCCGCTGGAGTACAAGCAGCGCAAGCACCCCGACCTGGACATCGTCGAGCACGGCCTCACCCTGTGGGACCTGGAGCGCGAGTTCGCCGTCGGCGGCTTCGCCGGCAAGTCGATGATGAAGCTGCGCGACATCCTCGGCGTGCTGCGCGACTCGTACTGCCGCACCACCGGCATCGAGTTCATGCACATCCAGGACCCGAAGCAGCGCAAGTGGATCCAGGACCGCGTGGAGCGCCCGCACTCCAAGATGGAGCGCGAGGAGCAGCTGCGGATCCTGCGCCGCCTGAACGCGGCCGAAGCGTTCGAGACGTTCCTGCAGACGAAGTACGTCGGCCAGAAGCGGTTCTCGCTGGAGGGCGGCGAGTCCGTCATCCCGCTGCTCGACGCGGTGATCGACTCCGCGGCCGAGTCCCGTCTGGACGAGGTCGTCATCGGCATGGCCCACCGCGGCCGTCTCAACGTGCTCGCGAACATCGTCGGCAAGTCGTACGCGCAGATCTTCCGCGAGTTCGAGGGCAACCTCGACCCGAAGTCGATGCACGGCTCCGGCGACGTGAAGTACCACCTGGGCGCCGAGGGCACCTTCACCGGCCTGGACGGCGAGCAGATCAAGGTCTCCCTGGTCGCCAACCCCTCCCACCTGGAGGCGGTCGACCCGGTCCTGGAAGGCGTCGCCCGCGCCAAGCAGGACATCATCAACAAGGGCGGTACGGACTTCACGGTCCTGCCGGTGGCGATCCACGGCGACGCGGCCTTCGCGGGCCAGGGCGTGGTGGCCGAGACCCTGAACATGTCGCAGCTGCGCGGCTACCGCACCGGCGGCACGGTCCACATCGTCATCAACAACCAGGTCGGCTTCACCGCGGCCCCCGAGTCCTCGCGTTCCTCGATGTACGCGACGGACGTGGCCCGCATGATCGAGGCGCCGATCTTCCACGTGAACGGCGACGACCCGGAGGCCGTGGTCCGCGTCGCGCGGCTCGCCTTCGAGTTCCGTCAGGCGTTCAACAAGGACGTGGTGATCGACCTCATCTGCTACCGCCGCCGCGGTCACAACGAGTCGGACAACCCGGCCTTCACGCAGCCGCTGATGTACGACCTGATCGACAAGAAGCGCTCGGTGCGCAAGCTGTACACCGAGTCCCTGATCGGTCGCGGCGACATCACCCTGGAAGAGGCCGAGCAGGCGCTGCAGGACTACCAGGGCCAGCTGGAGAAGGTCTTCACCGAGGTCCGCGAGGCCACCTCGCAGCCGGTGCCCGGCGACGTCCAGGCCCCGCAGGACGGCTTCCCGGTCGCGGTGCCGACCGCGGTCTCCTCGGAGGTCGTCAAGCGGATCGCCGAGTCCCAGGTCAACATCCCCGACAACATCACCGTGCACCCGCGTCTGCTGCCGCAGTTGCAGCGCCGCGCGGCGATGGTCGAGGACGGCACGATCGACTGGGGCATGGGCGAGACCCTGGCCTTCGGTTCGCTGCTGCTGGAGGGTGTGCCGGTCCGCCTGGCCGGCCAGGACTCCCAGCGCGGCACCTTCGGCCAGCGGCACGCGGTGATCATCGACCGCAACACCGGCGAGGAGTACACGCCGCTCCAGTACCTCTCCGAGGACCAGGCGCGGCTCAACGTGTACAACTCCCTGCTGTCCGAGTACGCGGCCATGGGCTTCGAGTACGGCTACTCGCTGGCCCGCCCGGACGCGCTCGTGCTGTGGGAGGCCCAGTTCGGTGACTTCGTCAACGGCGCGCAGACCGTCGTCGACGAGTTCATCTCCTCCGCCGAGCAGAAGTGGGGCCAGACCTCCGGCGTCGTCCTGCTGCTGCCGCACGGCTACGAGGGCCAGGGCCCGGACCACTCCTCGGCCCGCCCGGAGCGGTTCCTTCAGCTGTGCGCGCAGAACAACATGACGGTGGCCATGCCGACCTCGCCGTCGAACTACTTCCACCTCCTGCGGTGGCAGGTGCACAACCCGCACCACAAGCCGCTGGTCGTCTTCACCCCGAAGTCGATGCTGCGTCTGAAGGCCGCCGCGTCGAAGGCGGAGGAGTTCACGAGCGGCCAGTTCCGCCCGGTCATCGGCGACAGCACGGTCGACCCGGCCGCGGTGCGCAAGGTCGTCTTCTGCGCCGGCAAGGTCTACTACGACCTGGAGGCGGAGCGGAAGAAGCGCGGTGTGACCGACACAGCGATCATCCGTATCGAGCGGCTGTACCCGCTGCCGGGTGCCGAGCTCCAGGCGGAGATCAAGAAGTACCCGAACGCCGAGAAGTACCTGTGGGCCCAGGAGGAGCCGGCGAACCAGGGTGCGTGGCCGTTCATCGCGCTCAACCTGATCGACCACCTGGACCTGGCGGTCGGCGCGGACATCCCGCCGGGCGAGCGGCTGCGCCGCATCTCCCGCCCGCACTCCTCGTCCCCGGCCGTGGGTTCCGCGAAGCGGCACCAGGCCGAGCAGGAGCAGCTGGTCCGTGAGGTGTTCGAGGCGTAGGCCTCACCAGCGGTACGCGAAGGGCCCGTCCCGGGGTCGTGAGACCTGGGGACGGGCCCTTCGGTGTGCGTGGTGCGGGTGATACGGCGCTACGGGGCCGTGCGCGGCGTACGGGCCCTCGACGGGCGTACGGGGCGGGGCGGGCCTGCGTACGGCGGCGCGGGCGCCCTTGAGGCCCTGGGGGCCCCTGAGGCCCTTGAGGCCGTGGAGGCCCGGGGATGGCCCGGGCGCCCGCCTGCGGGCGGCGGGAGCGTCACGGTCCCGGCCGGGCTACTCGTCGTCCTCGTCGTCGAGCCGGGCCAGCCAGGTCGCCAGCCGTTCGACGGGCACCTCGAAGTCCGGGTTCAGGTCGACGAACGTGCGCAGTTGCTCGGCGAGCCACTCGAAGGTGACCTCCTCCTCGCCGCGCCGCTTCTCCAGTTCCTCGATGCCTCGGTCGGTGAAGTACAACTCTCGCTCCTGCGTACGGACGGGACCGGCCAGGCCCCTGGGGTCTGTTCCCCAGGGTATGCCGAGTGCGACCGGCCGATCCCCGGCGTCCGGGGCCTGCCGGGGCGCCGTCCCGTCCGCCCGCTGCGCGTCGCCGGATCACCGGATCGAGTGGCCCGCCCACCCCTTGACTTCCCCTGTCCGCGATATATCGTGAAGAGCAGAAGACGCGATATGGCGTGTCGTGGCGTGCCCGTCGGTCCCGTGGGGGGGCGGCCGGCCGGTCGAGGAGGTCTGCACCATGTCCGAGTGGTCCGTCGCCGAACCGAGCAAGCTCACGTTCGACGAGCCGGTGCGCGCCCTGCATGTGCGCATCGTCAACGGCACGGTCAACGTGGTCGGCAGAACCGGCGGCCCGGCCCGTCTGGAGGTCTCCCGGCTGGAAGGCCCGCCCCTGATCGTGACGCACGAGGACGGCACGCTGACGGTGGCCTACGAGGACCTGCCCTGGAAGGGCTTCCTGAAGTGGCTCGACCGCAAGGGCTGGCGGCGCAGCGCGGTCGTCTCCCTCGCCGTGCCGTCCGGCACCCGGGTGGAGGTGGGGGTGGTCAGCGCCACCGCCATGGTCTCCGGCATCGACGGCCCGACCGACGTCAAGGGTGTCTCCGGCGACACGACGCTGGTGCGGCTGGGCGGCCCGGTCCGCGCCGACACCGTCTCGGGCAGTGTGGAGGCGCAGGCCCTCAGCGGCGATCTGCGGTTCAACTCCGTCTCCGGCGACCTGACCATGGTGGACGGCGCCGGGCCGGGTGTACGGGCGGACTCGGTGAGCGGCTCGATGATCGTCGACCTGGACCCGGCGGGCGGCCCCACCGACGTCGCCCTGACCAGCGTGTCCGGTGAGATCGCGATCAGGCTGCCGCACCCGGCGGACACCCGGGTGGAGGCGAACACGGCGAGCGGGACGGTCACCAACGCGTTCGAGGACCTCCGGGTGGGCGGCCAGTGGGGCGCCAAGCGGATCACGGGCCGGCTCGGCACGGGCAGCGGGCGGCTGAAGGCGACGACCGTCTCCGGCTCGATCGCCCTGCTGCGCCGCCCGCCGCTGGACGGCGGACCGTGGGAGACGCCACCGCCCGGCGGCCCCGCGGCAGGAGCACCCGCGGCGGCGGGGGACAATTCCGTCTCCGGCCGGGACGAGGGCGCGTCCGCCCCGGCCGACGGCACGACCGACAAGAAGGTGCTCTGACATGCCCCCCGTCTTCGCCCACGGCCGCCTCCGTCTCTACCTGCTGAAGCTTCTGGACGAGGCGCCGCGCCACGGCTACGAGGTGATCCGCCTCCTGGAGGAGCGTTTCCAGGGGCTGTACGCGCCCTCGGCGGGCACCGTGTATCCGCGTCTGGCCAAACTGGAAGCGGAGGGTCTGGTCACCCACACCACCGAGGGCGGCCGGAAGGTGTACTCGATCACGGACGCGGGCCGCGCCGAACTCGCCGACCGCAGCGGTGAACTGGCCGATCTGGAACTGGAGATCCGCGAGTCCGTCGCCGAACTCGCCGCCGAGATCCGGGCGGACGTCCGCGGCGCCGCCGGTGATCTGCGGCGCGAGATGCGCGCCGCGGCCGGCAAGGCCCGCACCGCCGGGACCGAATTCGGGGAGTACGACGACAAGGAAGCCTGGCGTGTCGCGAAGGAGGAGATGCGCCGCGCCAAGCAGGAGTGGAAGGAGCAGGCCCGGCGGGCCAAGGACGAGAGCCGCCGCGCCCGCGAGGAGGCCCAGCGGGCCCGCCGACAGGCCAAGGAGGCGCAGGAGCGCGCCCGGGCGCAGGCCCAGGAGGAGCTACAGCGCATAGCGCGCCGGGTGCAGGAGCAGGTGCAGGACCATTTCGCGCGCGGCGACTGGCCCACGGGCCTGAAGGAGGGCCTGGCCGAACTGGCCAAGGAGTTCACGGAGTTCGGCAAGGACTTCGGCCGCGACCGCAGTGGTCACACCGAGCACGCGACGGCACCCGAGTACACGTACCCGTCGGAGGAGTTCCCCGTCGCATACGAACCGGCCTGGGCCCATGAGTCCCCCACCGGGGATCCGGCCCGCGATCTGGACCGGCTGCTGGACCGGTTCCGGGACGACATCCGGGATGCGGCCCGCGACCACGGCGTCACGGCCGACCAGCTGCGTGACGCCCGCCGCCATCTGTCGACGGCCGCCGCCCACATCGGCGCGCTGCTGCGCACCCGGCAGCCGTGAGCGAGGGCCGGTTCAGCCGGCCTTCGCCTCTCCCCCGCCGTACAGCACGCGGCACACCGACTCGTACGTCACCCCGTGGTCGGCGAGGACCTCGCCGGCGACGCCGGGCAGCACGGTGAGGGCGAGCAGCAGATGCTCGTCGCCGATGTGCCGGTCGCGGCGGGCGAGCGCCATCCTCAGCGACTTCTCCAGCACGGTCTTGGCCTCCCTGCCGAAGGACGGCCGGCGCGACACCCTGGACCACCAGCCGCGGTCGCCGGACATCGCCCCGACGCCGTGCGCCTCCTCCACCCGGGCGACGATCGCCTCCACGTCGATTCCCAGCCCGGCGAGGGCCTCCGTCTCGGCCTGGGACAGCCCGGCCCGCCTGCGCGCGTCCCGCAGCGCCCGCCGTACCTCCTCCCGGTGCCCGGTGGCCCCCAGGGCGGTCAACGCGAAGGACGCCCGGCTCGCCTCCCGGTCCATCAGCGCGAGCAGCAGATGATCCGCCCCCACGACCCGGGTGCCGTCGCTCTCCGCATGCGCGCACGCCTCCGTGACGACAGCGCGGGCCTGTTCCGTGAACCGCTCGAACATCAACGCCTCCCGTACTTCTTGTGCACGGCCTGCCTGCTGACACCCAGCTCGGCCGCGATCTCCTGCCACGACCAGCCCTGATTGCGCGCGCTGCGCACCTGCACCGCCTCCAGCTGCTCGAGCAGCCGACGCAAGGCGGCAACGGCACGCAGCCCGACCCGCGGGTCGCGATCACCGGCGCGCTCGGCGAGATTCGTCGCCTCAGTCATGATGTCAACATAGGTTGACATCAACCCTCTGTCAACCCAAGTTGACGAACAGGTCGCACGAAAAGGCGGGCCCGCGAAGGGCCCGCCCCGGTACCGACGCCGTCCCTCAGGCGTTACGCAGAACGATCTTCCCGAACAGCTCGCCGGAGGCCATCCGCTCGAAGCCCTCCCGCGCCCGGTCCATCGGCAGTACGTCGTCGATGACCGGCCGCACCCCGGTGGCCGCGCAGAACGCCAGCAGATCCTCCAGCTCGTCCTTGGTGCCCATGGTCGACCCGACGACCTTCAGCTCCAGGAAGAAGATCCTCGTGAGTTCGGCGTGCGAGGGCCGGTCGCCGCTGGTGGCGCCGGAGATGACCAGCGTGCCGCCGGGCCGCAGCGACTTCACCGAGTGCGACCAGGTCGCCGCGCCCACGGTCTCGATCACCGCGTCGACCCGCTGCGGCAGCCGGGCGCCCGGCTCCACGGCCTCGACGGCGCCCAGTTCGACGGCCCGCTTCCGCTTGGCCTCGTCACGGCTGGTGGCGAACACCCGCAGCCCGGCGGCCTTGCCCAGCACGATCGCCGCCGTGGCGACACCGCCGCCGGCGCCTTGCACCAGCACCGAATCCCCGGGGCGGACACCGGCGTTGGTGAACAGCATCCGGTACGCCGTCAGCCAGGCGGTCGGCAGACAGGCGGCCTCCTCGAACGACAGCTCCTTCGGCTTGGGCAGGATGTTCCACGTGGGCACGGCGACCTGCTCGGCGAACGTGCCCTGGTAACGCTCGGTCAGGATCGACCGGGGCTCGCGGGGGCCGACGCCGTGACCGCTCTGGCCGATCACGGAGTGCAGGACGACCTCGTTGCCGTCCTCGTCGACGCCGGCGGCGTCACAGCCGAGGATCATCGGCAGCCGGTCCTCCGGGAGGCCGACGCCACGCAGGGACCACAGGTCGTGGTGGTTGAGGGAAGCGGCCTTCACATCGACGACGCTCCATCCCTCACGGGCCTGCGGGGCGGGGCGATCCCCCAACTCCAGACCGTTCAGCGGCTGGTCACGGTCGATACGGGCGGCGTAGACGGCAAACATGCAGCCGACGATAGGCGTACGCCCCCGCCGAAGGAACCAACAGCCACTGTGACACACGCCCTGTTGCCCACCGCATGCAGCGCCCCGGCGTCACCCGGCCCGGGTGAGGGCTACGTCGGCATGCGCCCCCCGGCCCTCGCCGCTGCCGGGTGGGCAAACCGCCCTGCGCCCCGACCGCTCGCACCGGGGTCGGCCCGTGGACCTCGGCCGTCGGCGGCCCGCAGCCGCCCGCGGCGGGAAGGGGGCGTGCCGGGGGGTGCCCGCCCGCAGCGTGCGGCGAAAACTCCCGGCACGAACCTGAGGCACAGAGCGCCGCACCGAGGACGGACACCCCCCGGCACGCACCCGACCCACCCACCGCCAGCAGGCGCAACCGCAACCACGCACCCACAGCCACAGACACAGGCCGCCGCAGGCACTCAGGGGCGCGGGGAACCGCGCAAGAACCCCCCACCGGCCCGCAGGTGGACCCGATGGCCCCGCCGAAACAGGGGCGCGGGGAACTGCGCGACCAGCCCCACCGGCCCGCGGGGAAAATGGGCGCGGGGAACTGCGCGAGAACCCCCACCGGCCCGCAGGTGACCCCAGCGGCGCGGGGAACTGCGCGAAGCGCCACCCACCGGCCCGCAGGTGGAAACGGTGGCCCAGCCAAAACAAGGGCCGCGGGCCACTGCGCGAGAACCCCCACCGGCCCACAGGTGAAAAACGATGCCCCAGGCACCCAACAGGGCCGCGGGGAACTGCGCGAAAAAGGCATACGCACCCCACCCCACCTCACCCACCCGGCGCAACCGAAAGGTAAAGATTTCGGCCCCGCCCTCACATCCCGGGCGGGGCCGAAAAACTCACGCCGACACCAGCGCCAGCGTCACCGTCGAGCAACCCCCTCGGCCCGAGCAGCCGCAGCCACCGCCGCGGTCACGGCCGGAGCGACCCGCTCGTCGAACGGCGACGGAATCACATAGTCGGCGGCGAGGTCGTCCCCGACGACCGAAGCCAGCGCCTCGGCCGCCGCGATCTTCATCCCCTCCGTGATCCGCGTGGCCCGCACCTGTAGCGCCCCGGCGAAGATCCCGGGGAAGGCCAGCACGTTGTTGATCTGGTTGGGGAAGTCGGACCGCCCGGTCGCGACGACGGCCGCGTACTTGTGGGCGATCTCGGGATGCACCTCCGGGTTCGGGTTGGCCATGGCGAACACGAACGCGCCCTCGGCCATCGAGGCGACGGCGGATTCCGCGACCGTGCCGCCGGAGACGCCGATGAAGACGTCGGCCCCGGCCAGCGCCTCCTCCAGGGTGCCGCTGATCCCGGCCTTGTTGGTGAAGGCGGCCAGCTCCCGCTTGACGTCGGTGAGGTCGCCGCGGTCGGCGGAGACGATGCCCTTGCGGTCGGCGACGGCGACGTCCCCGATCCCGGCCTCGACCAGCATCTTCGCGATGGCGACGCCCGCGGCGCCGGCGCCGGAGATGACGGCGCGGAGCTGGGAGATCTCCCGCCCGCTGAGCCGCGCGGCGTTCCGCAGGGCGGCCAGGGTCACGACGGCGGTGCCGTGCTGGTCGTCGTGGAAGACGGGGATGTCGAGGCGTTCCTGGAGCTTGCGTTCGATCTCGAAGCAGCGGGGCGCGGAGATGTCCTCCAGGTTGATGCCGCCGAACGAGGGAGCGAGACGCACCACGGTCTCGACGATCTCGTCGGCGTCGGTGCAGTTCAGCGCGATCGGGACGGCGTCGACGCCGCCGAACTGCTTGAAGAGGATGGCCTTGCCCTCCATGACGGGGAGGGAGGCCTCGGGGCCGATGTCGCCGAGGCCCAGGACGGCCGTGCCGTCGGTGACGACGGCGACGACGGACGACTTCCAGGTGTAGTCGTTGACGAGGTCCGGCTGTTCCGCGATCGCGGTGCACACGCGAGCGACGCCGGGGGTGTACGCGAGGGACAGGTCGTCCTTGTCACGGACGGGCACGGTGGCCTGCACGGCCATCTTGCCGCCGCGGTGCAGGGCGAACACGGGGTCGAAGGAATCGAGGGGCTCCGCACCGCCCTCCAGATCCGTTTTGTCCTCGCTGCGAGAGTTGACGATCTCCGCTGCCACTTGTCTTTACCCCTTAATTGTTCATTGTTTGAGGGTTTGGTACCGCCCCTGGTGAGGGGCGGGCGGGCACCGCGTACGACCCGGTTTCGCGATGAGCACGGATCGCACGCGACGGACGCGCCGCACACGCGTCCTGAGCCCCGGATGAGGGGTGTAAAGAACCTTCTTACCTGACGGAAGGGGCCGCCGACGAGTCCATAACGTGAAGGTCACACGTCAGCGCCATGACGTGAGATCACTCATGACGGGCTGTCCGGACAACCCCTGGACAAGTCCGCGATCACCACTCAAGCATTCGATCAAGGTCGATCGCATCCGACCGCATCCCGAGACAGGCCGAAGATCTTCCGGTCAAAAGCCCAGCTCACCGCAGAACATGCGGTCGTGATGTACCGGAGTGATGGGGTTCGGGTGAGTCCCGTTATCCGATTTTGACATTGCGAGTCACCTGAATGCGCGAGTCCGAATGGCAAGATGCCGTAATCACACGAGGTCGCGACACCCGAAGGTGTGTGTTCTCGTCGACCCATCGGCACTGCCGAGACACCATCGGCACTCCACCCATCCGCCGGAGGAACCACCATGACCGCAAGCTCCACCCGTCGTACGACCGCAGCGCGCTCCCGGCTGGCAGCGGTCGGCTCGATCGCGGTCGCAGGCGCTCTGCTTCTCACCGGCTGCGGTGACCAGACGGACAGCGGCAACGACAGCGGCTCGGACACCGCCTCGTCCAGCGCCCCCCTGGCCGACAAGCTCCCGGCGGACATCCGCAAGGCCGGCGTGATCAAGGTGGGCTCCGACATCGCGTACCCGCCGGTCGAGTTCATGCAGAGCGGCAAGGCCACCGGTATCGACCCGGACATCGCCGACGCCCTCGGCAAGCAGCTGGGCGTGAAGTTCGACTTCCAGAACGGCAAGTTCGACCAGCTCATCGTCGGCCTGCAGTCGAACCGGTTCAACGTCATCATGTCGGCGATGAACGACACGAAGGACCGCCAGGAGGGCGTCGACTCCGACACCGGCAAGAAGGTCGGCAAGGGTCTGGACTTCGTCGACTACTTCACCGCGGGCACCTCGATCCTCGTCCAGAAGGGCAACCCGAAGGGCATCAAGTCCCTCGACGACCTGTGCGGCAAGGTCGTCGCCCTGCAGAAGGGCACCACGTCCGAGGGCATCGCCAAGGCCCAGAGCGAGAAGTGCACCAAGGACGGCAAGAAGGCCATCGAGCTGCAGACCTTCGACACCGACCCGGAGGCGCTGCTCCGCCTGAAGCAGGGCGCGTCGGTCGCCGACCTCAACGACTTCCCGGTCGCGGCGTACAACGCGAAGACCTCCGGCGGCGGCAACGACTTCGAGGTCGTCGGCGAGCAGGTCGAGGCCGGCCCGTACGGCATCGGCGTCAGCAAGGAGAACACCCAGCTGCGTGACGCCATCAAGGAGGCCCTGGACGCCATCATCAAGAACGGCGAGTACCAGAAGATCCTGGAGAAGTGGAACGTCACGGACGGTGGCGTGACCGAGGCGAAGATCAACGGCGGTTCCTGACCTGCCTCGCGCGTTTCACTGAAAGGCAGTCACTGTGACTGACACTGTCGACAAGGCTCCGGCACCGTCGGTGCCGCCGGAGCAGATCAAGGCGATCCCGGTCCGCCACTACGGCCGCTGGGTGGCGGGCGCCGCGGTCATCGCGATCGTCGTGCTGATCGTCATCGCCTTCTCCAACGCCAACATCAACTACGACATCATCCCGGACTACGTCACCGACGCGACGATCCTGTCGGGTGCGTGGCACACGCTGTACATCTCGGTGCTCGCGATGCTGCTCGGCCTCGTGCTGGGCGTGATCCTCGCCGTGATGCGGATGTCGTCGAACCCCGTCACCAGCACGGTCGCCTGGTTCTACGTGTGGTTCTTCCGCGGCACGCCGGTCCTGGTCCAGCTGCTGCTCTGGTACAACCTCTCCCTCGTGTTCCCCGTGCTGAACCTGGGGTTCTACAAGGACGAGATGAACCAGGTCATGACGCCGTTCCTGGCGGCGCTGCTGGGTCTCGGCCTGAACGAGGCCGCGTACATGTCGGAGATCGTGCGCGCGGGCATCCAGTCGGTCGACGTCGGCCAGACCGAGGCCTCGCACGCGCTCGGCATGACGCAGGGCAAGACCCTGCGCCGGGTGATCCTCCCGCAGGCGATGCGGGTGATCGTGCCGCCGACCGGCAACGAGTTCATCAACATGCTGAAGACCTCGTCGCTGGCGTACGCGGTGCAGTTCAACGAACTGATCAAACGGGCCCAGGACGTCTCCAGCACCTCGCTGGCGGTCGTGGAGATGTACTTCGTCGCGTCGATCTGGTACCTGCTCCTCACCAGCGTCTTCAGCGTCGGCCAGTACTACCTGGAGCGTCGTTACGCCCGGGGCTCCACGCACAGCCTGCCGCCGACACCGTTGCAGCGCCTGCGCAAGAACCTCCGCGCGTTCACGTCGTTCCGCCGCCCGGAGGTGACCCGATGACCGACATCGTCAAGGACATGGCCAAGAGCGCCGGCGGTCACCCGATGGTCCGCGCCGAGGGCGTGCACAAGTCCTTCGGTCTCGCCCACATCCTCAAGGGCATCGACCTGGAGGTGAACCCGCGTGAGGTGTTCTGCCTGATCGGCCCGTCCGGTTCCGGCAAGTCCACCTTCCTGCGGTGCATCAACCACCTGGAGAAGATCAGCGCCGGCCGGCTGTGGGTCGACGGCGAGCTGGTCGGCTACCGGCAGAAGGGCGACAAGCTCTACGAGCTGAAGGAGAAGGAGGTCGCGGCGCAGCGGCGGGACATCGGCATGGTGTTCCAGCGCTTCAACCTCTTCCCGCACATGACGGCTCTGGAGAACGTCATGGAGGCGCCGGTCCAGGTCAAGCGGGAGTCGAAGGCCGTGGCCCGGGAGCGCGCGCAGCGCCTGCTGGACCGTGTGGGTCTGGGCGACCGCACGGGCCACTACCCGGCGCAGCTCTCCGGCGGTCAGCAGCAGCGTGTCGCGATCGCGCGGGCGCTGGCGATGGAGCCGAAGCTGATGCTGTTCGACGAGCCGACGTCGGCGCTCGACCCGGAGCTGGTGGGCGAGGTGCTGGACGTGATGCGGGACCTCGCCGAGTCCGGCATGACGATGATCGTCGTGACGCACGAGATGGGCTTCGCGCGTGAGGTCGGCGACAGCCTGGTGTTCATGGACGGCGGTGTGGTGGTCGAGGCCGGTCATCCGCGCGAGGTGCTGACGAACCCGCAGCACGAGCGCACCAAGTCGTTCCTGTCGAAGGTGCTCTGACCGCACCGGCAGCGCAGCGCGAGGCGGGCCCTCTCCGGTACTCCCGGAGGGGGCCCGCCCTTGTGTGATCGGTGTGCTCGGCGCGGTGACCAGCGCCCCCGCAGCCCCGAACACCCGTGCTCCGCAGCGCAGTTCGCCGGAGGGCGGGCTTCTGGTCGTCCGCGCTGATGGCGGCGGGGACCGTCGTCTCCCGGATCACGGGGTTCCTGCGCACGCTCGTGATGGCCGCGGCGATCGGCGTGAGCACGCTCAACGACACGTACCAGGTCGCCAGAACACCCTGCCGACGATGATCTATGTCCTGGTCGGCGGGGGCGCGCTGAACGCGGTGTCCGTTCCGCACCTGGTGCGGGCCCGTCTGGACCCGGCGGGGGTCTCCCCGGAGGGGGTGCGGCTGCTGGGCGTGCCGGCGCGCTGCGTGGGTGGCGGGCATCTCGGCCTCGTACGGGCCGGCGTTCGCGGTGGGGGTCGTGGTGGCGTGGCGGCGGCTGCGCGGGCGGCTCGGCGGTGATCTGGACGGGGCGCGGGTGCGTCGTACATATGTCCGGTTGTGTACGGCGCCGGGGGTGGCCGCGGCGGCCGACTGGGCGGTGGCGGCCGTGCTGCTGGGACGGCTGGGCGGCGTCGGCCGGGGGCGGGGCGCTGTTCACGGTGGTGTTCGTGGGGGTGGCCCGGCGCTGCGGGTGGAGGAGCTGCGGTCGGTGACGGGGCTGCTGCGCCGCCGCTGAGGCCGCCGTGCGCCCCGCGTGCCGTCCTGCGGGGCTATTTGAGCGCGAGGAGGAGGGTGTCCGACGGGGACGCCCACACCGGGCGGGCCTCGGCGAAGCCCTTCTCGCGCAGCACGCGCGCGTGCCAGGCGGCGGAGGGCATCTCGCCGTCGGCGTGGGCGCCGTAGATCTCGAAGCGGCGGGAGGTGGGTGCGGCGAGGACGGGGTCCTGGGCGGCGAGCGCCCACCAGTCGGCCCAGTCGAGGGCGCCGTCGCGCATGGCCTGATCGCGGCGGGCGCGGTCGCCGATCGCCACGGCGGCGTTGATCCGGGGGGTGGTGTCGTCGATCATGTGGTCGGCGTTGAGGAAGACACCGCCATGGCGGACGAGGTCCGCGATCTGTCCGTAGAGGCCCGTCAGCGGGCCCTTGCGCAGCCAGTGGAGGGCCGTGGCGGTGAGGACGGCGTCGTACGTGTCGTACGGCAGCCTGCTCGGCCAGTCCGGGTCGGTGAGGTCGGCCTCGACGAGGGTGACGCGGTCGTCGCCGGCGAAGGTGCCGCGGGCGATGGTGAGCAGGGCGGGGTCGAGGTCGACGCCGGTGCTGACGGCGTCGGGGAAGCGGTCGAGCAGGCGGGCGGTGATGCTGCCGGTGCCGCAGGCGAGGTCGAGGACGCGCGGTTCGGAACCGACGAAGGTCTCGACGGTGTCGAGCATGATGCGGAAGCGGTCCTCCCGGTCGGGCATGTACCACTCCTGCTGCCGGTCCCAGCTGCGCTGCCAGGCGGCCCAGTCGGTGGTGGTGCCGGGTGCGGTGGTGTCGCTGTCCGCCATGGAACTCCTCCTGACGTGGACGGCCCGCGCGGGAATGCGGGCATCGCGGGAAGCACCTGGGTCGCGGGCCCGGCGGGAACCCCGGGCGGTGTCCCGGTCGACGCCCGCACGGCACGGTCCGCATCACCCGGCCGAGTAATACCCTGAAAGCACGACCAGCTGTTACCGACCGCCCGCACGACGACGATAGAGCGCCTCCGTAAGGACTACAAGTGGAACTGGCCTATTACTCGGATTACGCCGTCCGGCTCGTCAACAGCGAGGAACCGAGCCGGGGGACGGACGCCCTGACCTCGGTCGAGGCCGTCCGTGAGCTGTTCGGCGCCAACGCCTCGGCGGCCCGCCGCGCCACGGACGCGGACGTGACCCGGTTCCGCTCGGTCCGCGCTCGGCTGCGCGCGGTGTTCCAGGCCGCCGACGAGGGCGACGAGGCCCGCGCGGTGGACCTGCTCAACGCGCTGCTGCTGGAGTTCCCGGTCAGTCCGCAGATCTCCGGGCACGACCACCGCGACGACGACGGCCGCCCGCTGTGGCACATGCATCTCGCGGACCACCCCTCCAACGCGACCGCGGGCTACGCGGCCATCGCGGCGATGGGCCTCGCCTTCCATCTCACCGAGTACGGCGTGGACCGGCTCGGCCTGTGCGAGGCGGCACCGTGCCGCAACGCCTACCTGGACACCTCCACCAACCGCTCCCGGCGGTACTGCTCCGACCGCTGCGCCACCCGCGCCAACGTGGCCGCCTACCGGGCCCGCAAACGCCTGGAGGCCGCCGACCGGTCCGCGAGGACCGGCCTGGCCGCGGAGAACGCCCAGCGCAGCACGGCCAGCGGGGAGCGCTGACCGGGCTTGGCCGGCCGGTACCGGAAGCGGACCCGGCCGAGGACCAGTTCCTCGGGCACGACGCCGTAGTCGGTGCTGTCGCCGCCGGCCCAGGGGTTGTCGCCGAGCACCCACCAGCCGCCCTCGCGCAGCTCCACGGCCCGCTTCACGATCAGCAGGTCCTGCTGGAAGGGGTGGCGCAGGACGATGACGTCACCGGGCCTGATCCGGGCGCCGTACTGCACCAGCAGCCGGTCCCCGTGGTACAGCGTGGGGACCATCGACGGCCCGGTCACCTCGGCCAGCCCGAAGGGCAGTACGGCCCTGCTCCGCTCGGTCTCCTGCGACAGCTCCGGCATCCCCGGCACCTCCCGGTCCGTTCCTCCACCAGTCTCAGTCTCACCCTGGACTTTTGTCCTAAGCCCAAGGGGGCACTCGCGAAAACCCGTCCCGCAGGGAGTAATGTCCCACCTGAGAAGACGATCACGAGGAAGGAATGCTCCATGCTTTCCCGCCTGTTTGCCCCCAAGGTCAAGGTCAGCGCACACTGCGACCTGCCCTGCGGTGTGTACGACCCGGCCCAGGCCCGCATCGAGGCGGAGTCCGTGAAGGCCGTCCAGGAGAAGATGGCCGCCAACGACGACCCGCACTTCCAGGCTCGTGCCACGGTCATCAAGGAGCAGCGCGCCGAGCTGGCGAAGCACCACGTCTCCGTGCTCTGGAGCGACTACTTCAAGGCCCCGCACTTCGAGAAGTACCCGCAGCTGCACCAGCTGGTCAACGACACCCTGAAGGCCCTGTCGGCCGCCAAGGCCTCCACGGACCCGAAGACGGGTGAGAAGGCCCTGGAGCTGATCGCCGAGATCGACAAGATCTTCTGGGAGACCAAGAAGGCTTGATCCTCGCGCCTTCTCGGGCGGTCCCGCGATCGGTGCACCATCGCAAGCCGCCCGTTCCCCGGGCAGGGGCCCCGCCGCACGACGGCGGGGCCCTTTTCCGTGCTCGTGTCATTCTGAGGGGGTGACGACCACCACCGAGGATCTGGTTCGGCTGCGGAGGGCCCGGGACCGGATGGACCGCGAGTACGCCGAGCCGCTGGACATCGCCACGCTGGCCCGGACGGCGCTGATGTCCCCCGGCCACTTCCAGCGCAGCTTCCGCGAGGCCTACGGCGAGACACCGTACGGCTATCTCATGACCCGGCGTATCGAGCGCGCCAAGACGCTGCTGCGGCGCGGCGATCTGACGGTGACCGAGGTGTGCCTCGCCGTCGGCTGCACCTCGCTCGGCTCGTTCAGCTCCCGCTTCACGGAGCTGGTCGGGGAGACCCCGAGCGCCTACCGGGCCCGTTCGCACGCCGCGAGCGAGCACGTCCCGCCCTGCGTGGCGCGCCGGTTGACGCGCCCACGCCGCCGGTAGGTTCCCCGCCATGGACGTGAAACTGAAGCAGTGCTTCATCGCCGTCGACGACTTCGACAAGGCGCTCGCCTTCTATGTGGAGGCGCTGGGTCTGGAGGTCCGCAACGACGTGTCCTTCGAGGACATGCGCTGGGTGACCGTGGCGTCGCCGCTCCAGCCGGACGTGGAGATCGTGCTGGAGCCGCCGGGCGCCGACCCCGACCTCTCCCCCGCCGACCGTGAGGCCATGGCGCGACTGCTGGCGAAGGGCGTGCTGCGCGGGGTGAACTTCAGCACCGCGGACTGCGACGCGCTCTACCGGCGCGTGCAGGAGGCCGGCTGGGACGTGCTGCAGGAGCCGATGGACCAGCCGTGGGGAGTCCGGGACTGCGCGATCCGGGACCCCTCGGGCAACCTGCTGCGGTTCTCGGAACGCCGCGACGGCTGACAGCGAGGGGCGGGCGGCCACCGGCCGTACGCTCACCCCCATGACCCAATCCGTGCTGTGGACCTACGCGTTCACCGACCGCCCGAGGGATCGGTTCGCCGCCGCCCACTCCTTCTGGACGGCGGTCACCGGCACCCGGCTGCCGGAACCGCGCGGCGATCACGGCGAGTCCGTCGCACCGCTGCCGTCCGGCACGGACGCCTGCGTGAAGGTGCAGGGCTTCGCGGAGGGCGACGGCAGCGCCCATCACGAGCTGTGCGGGAGGGGCGCACCGAAACTGGTCGCGGCGGCCGGCCGATGGCCGCGAGCCCGCACGGCCGGTTGTGGACGCCCTTCCACGGGACGCCGGATCCGGCAGGCCTGTCAGCGAAACGCCGGTGCGGCACATGCCGGTCGCTGCCGGACACGCCGCCGCCCGGCTCGGTCCGGCGTCCGGTCCGGCAGCGGAGGCCACCCACTCGCCGGCCGCGTCACCGACGTCCCGGGGCAGCACACCTAGGTGTTCTGTCCACGGAGGTTGGTGACAGCGATCACTGACGTGTGATCTTGAAATGGGTGAGGGCCCTCTGGCTCGGTGTGGATTGCGAGATCTGCACCGGCGACCAGAAAGGCCCTCGTGCCCCACCG
>NZ_JALLGL010000669.1 GCF_023072675.1 Streptomyces sp. XM83C | reverse complement strand
GGGCGGTGCCTCGTGCGGGGGCGTGGCGCGTTCCTCGCCCAGGATGCGCACGCATCCCTCCGCGTCCCCCGCCGCCCATGCCGCGTCGGCGGCGGCGAGGGTCGCGCGGGTGGCGCGGGCGGGGTCGGAAGGGGCGAGGAGGCGGGCGGCGAGGAGCAGGGAGGCGCGGGCGTCGTCGACGGGACCGTCGTGCAGCAGTGCGGCACCCCGCAGCAGTTCGGCTCGGCCCCGGACGGTGACCGGCGGTGCGCTGTCGCGGACGGCGTCCAGGAGGCGTATCGCCTCCGCGGGGCGCCCGGCGAGGAGGGCCTGCTCTGCGGCGCAGGTGTGGCTGTGGGCGCGCAGCGTGCGGTCCGGGCTCAGGGCGGCGGCCCGCAGGTGGGCGGGGAGCTTGTCGTGTCGGCAGGCGGTGATCTCCGA
>NZ_JALLGL010000668.1 GCF_023072675.1 Streptomyces sp. XM83C | reverse complement strand
GAGGACGGACACCCCCCGGCGCGCACCCGACCCACCCACCGCCAGCAGGCGCAACCGCAACCACGCACCCCCGGACACAGGCCGCCGCAGGCACTCAGGGGCGCGGGGAACTGCGCGCCAAGCCCCCACCGGCCCGCAGGTGGCAACGAAAGGCCAGGCCCCCCAAGGGGCGCGGGGAACAGCGCGAGAACCCCCCACCGGCCCGCAGGTGGGCACGATGGCCCGGCCAAGACAGGGGCGCGGGGAACTGCGCGACCAGGCCCCACCGGCCCGCAGGTGGAAACGATGGCCCAGCCAAAACAGGGGCGCGGGGAACTGCGCGACCAGCCCCCACCGGCCGGCCGGTGAACGCACAACCCCAGGCACCCCCAAAGGAGCGCGGGGAACTGCGCAGAACTTCAGCCCCTCCCCCGCTCCCACAGCC
>NZ_JALLGL010000070.1 GCF_023072675.1 Streptomyces sp. XM83C | reverse complement strand
TCGCAGGGAGGGTCGGTCGGGCGGGCCCCGGCCTTCCGCCCCGCAGGAGGTGCGCCTTGAACCAGCGGTCCCGCCCGACCGACCCTCCCTGCGACGCCACGCCCGCGAGAACCGGCGGCGCGCTGCCCGACGCATCCGGCGGCGCGCTGCCCGGCATGCCCCCTCGGGCCGTCGCGGCGTACGACGGCCGTACCCACGCCCTGCACCGGCAGACCGTGCAGGGCGTTCCCGTCGTCCCGGCGCGGGCACACGGGCCCGTGCGCGAGGCCGCGCCCGGCGCGGGGCGACGCCGCCCGGACTCCTTACCCGCGGGGACGTCCGGCAGTGCGTGACCGCTGAATCCGCGAGGCCCCGAGATGCCCCCCACCTGATGATCCCGCCCGCCTCGCGCACCAACCATCACAGGTGAGAGGAACCGACCATGGCATCTCAGAACCGGACATCACCCGCGGGGCGGCCCACCACCGCACTCGTCCTCGGCGGCGGCCTCGCGGGCCTGCTCGCGGCGTACGAACTCGCCCCGTACGTCGACTCCGTGACCGTCGTCGACCGCGGCCACCGGCACGGGCCGGGCGCGGGCCCCGCCCCCGACGAACCGGCGCTGATGCTGCACGCCGCGGGCGCCCGCGCACTGGAGGAACTGCACCCCGGCATCCTCGACGAACTGGTCGCGGCCGGCGCCCACCGGCTCGGCATGACCACCGACATGGCCATCCTCACCCTGCGCGGCTGGCTGGCGCACGGCTGCGACGCGGGCTTCGTCCTCACCTGCACCCGCGGCCTGGCCCGCCGAGTGGTGCGCGAACGGGCCCTGCGCCCCGGCAACATCACCGTGCTGGAGAACACCGAGGCGGTCTCCCTCACCGGCGACTCCTACGTCCTCACCGGCGCCGTCGTACGCGACCGGGCCAGCGGCCGGATGCGGCGCCTGGACGCCGGGATCGTCGTGGACGCCGCCGGCCGCGGCAAGGGCGTCACCCGCCGCATCAGCGAACTCGGCCTGCCGCCCGTGCCCGTGGACTCCCTCGACGGCGGCATCGCCTACGCCACCCGCACCTTCCGCCTCGCCCCGCACATCGCGGCCGGCCGGCCCGCCGTGCACATCCAGCCCGACCCGACCAACGACAGCCGGGGCGGCACCCTGCTGCCCGTGGAGGGCGACCGCTGGATGGCCACCCTCGTCGGCATGCGCGGCACCGAACCACCCCTCGACGAGGAGGGGTTCATGGCGTACGCGGCCCGGCTGCGCGACCCCGCCCTCGTCGAACTCCTCGCCGGCGCCGAACCCCTCGGCCCGGTCCAGGGCCGGCAGCACCTGGTGAACCGGCGCGTGCACCTCAAGTGGCTGCCGCGCATCCCGAAGGGGCTCGTGCTGGTCGGCGAGGCGGAGACGTGCTTCAACCCGGTGTACGGCTACGGCGCCTCCACCACGGCGATGGCCGTCCTGGCGCTGCGCCGCGGCCTCGCCCGCCACGGCACCGGCGACAAGCTGACCCTGCGGGTGCGGCGTGACATAGCGAAGGCCACCCAGCCCGCCTGGGGCACGTCGTCGCCCGGCGAACGCCGGCACCCGGGGACCGTCGCGACCATGCGGCCGGGCCGCGCGGCGCTCGCCGTGATGCGGTTCCTCGGCCGCTACACCGACCGGGTCCTGCGCGCCGGGGGCAGCAGGCCCGCCGCCACCCGCGCCCTCGTCGAGATCATCACCCTGTCCCGCACACCGGCCGCGCTGCTCACCCCGCCCGTGCTGCTCGCCGCCCTGCGCGGCCCCGCCGACGACGCCCGCCCCGCCACACCACCGCCGGCGACACCCGCAGCCCCCGGCACGCCCGCGACACCCACGCGTCCCGTCGCCGCGCATCAGACCGGGGAACGGGAGCACCAGACCCACTGAGCCGGCACCGGCGAGCGCCGCCCGGGAGGCCGACGGCCCCTCCCAGGCGGCGCTTTAGCGCGCGCGGCGAGGCTGGAGACGCGTGTGCCCCGCCCGGGCCGGGCAGGCCCCGGACGGCACGGGACACACGCGTCCCGGGCCCACGCCCCGTGCCGTCCGGGCCTCCCAGGCCACCCCAAGGAGCCGGAACATGTCATCGTCGTACGACTCCCGTCCGCAGCTCCGCCTCCGTGCCCGTGCGCGTCGCCTGGGCACTGCTGGCCGCGTTCCTGCTCGTGTGGACGGTGTTCGAGGCGGTCAAACACGCCGGTTGGGTGATCCCGCTCGCCCTGCTCGGTCTCGTCCTGCCGGACCTGTCGTTCTTCGTCGGCGGTTCCGGCCCGCACCGGCCCGGCCGGCTCCCCGCGGCCACGGTCCGCGTCTACAACCCGCTGCACCGCCCGATCCTGCCGATCATCGCCATGGCGATCCCCGCCGCCCTCGCCGACGGCCCCGGCGACAACGCCGCGCCGTTCACCTTCGGCCTCGCGTGGCTCCTGCACATCGCCGCCGACCGCGCCTTCGGTTACGGCCTGCGCACCCCCGACGGCTGGCAGCGCTGAACCGCCCGCGCGAGGAGGCCCGCCGCCCCGGAAGGGACGGCGGGCCTCTGTCGTGCGGAGCGGGTCCGTCACACCCCGGTCGGGGCGGCGGGCTCGGTGACCGTGGCCGGGGTGGCCTGCGTCTTCCCGGAGGCCGGCTGCTGTGCGTCGGCGGGGGTCTCCGCCGTGCCGGAGTCCTCGGTCTGCTTGTCGGCCGGGCGGATGCCGCGGAAGCCGAAGACGCCGTTGGCGATGGACAGGGCCAGGAAGACCACCAGCACGGTGAAACCGGATTGCAGGCCCTCGACGAGCGCCACGTCCCGGTGCGCGCCCGTGGCGGCCACATCGGTCATACGGCTGTTCATCACGCTCACGGCGACCGCGATACCGAACGCGGCGCCCAGCTGGGTGGACGCGTTCAGCAGCGCCGACGTCGAACCGGAGTCCTCGTCCGTGGCCTGAGAGGTGCCGACCACCGGCGTCGGGATCAGGCACAGCACCAGACCGATGCCGAACACCGCGGTCACCGGCAGCAGGAACATCCAGTAGCTCTTGTGCACGGGCAGCTGCGACAGCGCCGCGATGACCCCGGCGAACGCCACCGTGCCCACCAGGTACATGCTGCGCGGACCCGTCTTGTTGATCACCTGGGACGCGACCGGCGCGAGGACCAGCAGCGCGATGCTCACCGGCAGATACGCCAGACCCGTCTGGAGCGGGCTGTAGCCGAGGACGCCCTGCATCCACAGCGGCAGCAGGAAGAAGATCGGCATCATCATCGCCGCGGTGAGGAACTCGCCGAGGCTGCCCGCGACCACGGACCGGGTCCGGAACAGACGCAGCGGCACCAGCGGGGCGGGGCTGCGGCGCTCCACCGCCACGAACGCCGCGAGCAGGACCACGGACAGCGCGAACGCGCCCAGGACCTTGGTGTCCGTCCAGCCCTCGTCGCTGCTGGTCACGATCGCGTACACGAGCAGCAGCACACCGCCGGTGCCGGTGATCGCGCCGGCGAGGTCCTTCGCGGGCCGGTCGCCGGACGGGCGGGGCAGCTTCACCAGGGCGACAGCGGCGGCGGCGAGCAGCACACCGACCGGCACGTTGATCCAGAACGCCCAGCGCCAGTCGACGTTGACGATGGCGCCGCCGAGGATGGTGCCGACGCTGGCGCCGATGCCGATGACCGCGCCCCACACGCCGAACGCCTTCGCCCGCTCCTTCGGGTCGGGGAAGACGGTCACCAGGATCGACAGCGACGCCGGTGACAGGGCGGCGGCGCCGACGCCCTGCGCGGCGCGCGCGGTCAGCAGCGCGGCCTCGGAGTCGGCGAGGCCGGCGGCCAGCGAGGCGAGCGTGAACAGTCCGAGACCGGCCAGGAACACCTCACGACGGCCGATCGTGTCGGCGAGCCGGCCGCCGAGCAGCAGCAGACCGCCGAACAGCAGCACGTAGATGTTCATCACCCAGGTCAGCCCGGTGGTCGACAGACCGATGGCCGACTGGAGTTCGGGGCCCATCACGTTGATGATCGCCGAGTCGATGGCGATGACGAACTGGGCGACGGAGACGACACCCAGGATCCACCAGCGCCGTGCGGGCGCCTCGGTCGTGGGTGAGGAGTCTTGGAGCGGCATGAGTCCTCCAGCGGTCCGGCCCGGAGGAGCCGGGACGGCCGCGGTCCGGGGACGGCAGATCGGATGTACGGACAGGGGGGTGGAACTCGACAAGGGGGAAACGTGCGACAAGGGGGACCCGGCAGGGGAATCCGGGGTGCCGAGGCCGGGGTCTCCGGCACGTGCGGGGAGCGTACGAGCGCGCGTTGAAGCCCCGCTAAAGCCGCCCGTCCCCGCGCCCCCGGCCAGCGCCTTTGCCCCCGCACAAGCGTTGCTTGGCAGGCTCCACGGACCCGTTTCCGTATGGAGGCAGCACCCATGGAGTCCGTCGACACCGACGTCCAGGCCGGACCGGTCCTGGACTACCCCTTCCACCGCCCGTCCGCGATCGAGGTCCCGCCCGTCTACGACGAGCTGAGGCAGCGGTGCCCGGTCGCGCACGTCCGGCTGCCCAGCGGCGACGAGGGCTACGTCGTCTCACGGTACGACGACGTCCATACCGTCCTGTCCGACGCCCGTTTCAGCCGTGCCGCCACCACCGCGCCGGGCGCCCCCCAGCTCACCAGCACGCCTCCGCTGGCCGGCGGCCTGTTCACCATGGACCCGCCCGAGCACACCCGGCTGCGGCGGCTGGTGTCGAAGGAGTTCACCTTCCGCCGGGTGCAGAACCTGCGGCCCCGTATCCAGGAACTCACCGACGGACTCCTCGACGAGATGGAACGGCACGGGGCGCCCGCCGACCTGAACACCGCGCTGGCCTTCCCGCTGCCCGTGATGGTGATCTGCGAACTGCTCGGCGTGCCCTTCGAGGACCGCGACAAGTTCCGCGGCTGGTCCGACGCGTTCGTCTCCCTCACCTCGCACAGCCCGCAGGAGGTGGCCGCCCAGCGCCGGTCGATGATCGACTACCTCGCCGCGCTGATCCGCGACAAGCGCGAGAACCCCGGCGAGGACCTGATGAGCGCGCTCGTCGCCGTGCACGACGAGGAGGGCCGCCTCACCGAGCACGAGCTGATCACCATGGGCATCACCCTGCTCGTCGCCGGCCACGAGACGACCGTCTCCATGATCGGCAAGTGCGTGCTGACGCTGCTGCGCCACCCCGAGCACCTGGCCGCGCTGCGCGAACACCCCGAGCACCTCGACCACGCCGTTGAGGAACTGCTCCGCATCAACCCCATCGGCGACGGCGGCCCCCTGCGCGTCACCCTGGAGGACGTCGAGATCGCCGGCACGCGCATCCCCAAGGGCAGCGCCGTGCTCGCCGCGATCTGCTCCGCCAACCAGGACCCCCAGCGGTTCCCCGAGGAGTCGCCCGCCGACTTCCTCCCCGCCCGGCCCTCCGCACCCCACCACGTGGCGTTCGGGCACGGCCCCCATTTCTGCCTGGGCGCGCCCCTCGCCCGCGCCGAACTGCAGATCGTCATCGGCTCCCTGATCCGCCGCTTCCCCGGGCTGCGTCTCGCGGAGGACGTGGAGAAGCTGGAGCTGACCACCGGGATGATGGTGCACGGGCTGACCCGGCTGCCCGTCACCTGGTGAACCGACCGCGCCTGGGCGCCGCCGGGGTTGTCCCGGCGGCGCCTCCGTGCGTGGGGGTGGTGACGGTTCCGCTCACAGGCGGCGCCTTGGGCGTCGTAGGAAGGGACATCACGAGGCAGAGGTCAGCGCCTGCGTGGGAGATCGGAGCGGAACCTCCCCGGGCCCGTCCCCCCACACACGAACGCCCGGCCGTGTGCACCACCACGGCCGGGCGCCCCTGCGGGGGGTGGGCTACGCGGGCGACGACGCGGTCACCTCCTGCGCTCGGACCACGTGCGGGCCAGGCTTCTGCAACTGGAAGTACGCGCCGGCGAGGACCCGCTGCTTCAGGGTCTGGCTGCGGTCCACCACCCGGTACAGCGTGCGGCGGAACGTGCCGCCCAGGCCGTGCAGGGCGAACAGCCGCTCCTGGCGCAGCTGCAACGCCCGCGACTTCGCCACGGACTCCTCGCGGGACCGCTGGAACTCCCGCGTCGCCCGGCCCAGCGCCGCCACCGAGCCGCCCTCCTCGAACGCCCGCTGCACCAGCGGCGCCAGCGTCACCGCGTCGATGATGGCGTGGTTCACGCCCTGGCCCAGGATCGGCGTGAGCGTGTGCGCCGAGTCGCCCATCAGCACCAGGCCGGGTGCCGACCACTGCGGGACGACCGCGGTGAAGATGTCCAGCATGGACGTGTCCGACCAGGCGCGGATCTCCGAGCGGACCGCGTCCGACAGCTCCGGCGCGAGCAGGTCCAGCCGCGCGTACAGCGCGGTCAGGCCCTGCGCGCGCAGCTCCTTCAGACCGCCCTTGGGGATGTTGAAGCCGACCCGCACACTGTCCGGGTGGGTCGGGATGAACAGGCCGTGCTGGTCGCCCTTGATGCGGATGCGGTACGTGCGGTCGTCCCACTCCTTCGGGAACGGCAGCTTCAGCCACACCACGTCCCGCTCCAGCGGGATCTTCGTGTACGACAGCCCGGACATCTCCCGGACCTTGCTGAACCGCCCGTCCGCGGCCACCGTCAGCCGGGCGTGCACCGTCAGTTCACCGTCCGGGGTGCGCGCCCGCACCCCCGTCACCGCGCCGTCGGCGCCGCGGACGAGGGCCGTCGCGGTGGCCCGGCGTACCAGCGTGAAATGGTCGGGGTGGGTCTCGCCGAGCCCGGCCAGCGCCGACAGCAGCGCCGGCTGGGGCAGCTCGACGGGGTAGGGGTGCGGGTAGGGGAACTTCGTGAAGTCGGCGCCGAGGACCTTGCTGCCCGCGTCGACGATCTCCATACGGTGCATCTGCTGGTAGGCGCCGTCCAGCCGGTCCAGGACGCCGAGCCGGTCCAGCAGCCACACGGAGTCGGGGGACACGGACTCGCCGCGGAAGGACCGGTCGAAGTGGCCGCTCTGCTCCAGCACGACCACGGAGACCGAGCGTTTCGCGAGCTCCACGGCCAGGGTGAGGCCGGCCGGACCCCCTCCGACCACGCACACCTGTGCGGTCAGCTCAGTTGTCATCGTCAACGCTGCCTTTCCGGAGGAGACGTGAGCGTCATGGTCGGTCGATGGTCCGCACGGCGGCTAAAGCAGCCCTTGCGGACACGACGCCCGCTTCCGTCCCAAGGCGGCCTTTAGGGCGCGGCACGAAGCTCGTCGGCGTCCGCCCGATCAGGCAGAGAGGCGACGAAGCCGTGAGCACAGCAGTGACGACGAGCACACAGGAACGCCAGGGGCCGCTGGACCGGCTGCGGGCCCTCCAGCGGGCCGGCAGGATCGCCGCCGACTATCCCGCCGTACCCGCCCTGCTCGCCGAACTCGCGCAGAGCGAGGACGGATTCGACCAGCTGGCCCGCGCCGGCCGCATCCTCGCCAAGCAGAACGCCGAGGACATCGCCGCGCTCCACGACGGGACCCGCCCCGCCCGGGTCGCCGTCACCGGGCACGGCATCGTCGACGCGCTGATCCCCTCCCTGACCGCCGAACTCGCCCGGCACGGCGTGCCGCTGGCGGCGACCGTCAGCGACTACGACGCCTGGCAGCGGGATCTCCAGGACACCGGCAGCGACCTGTACGCGCCCGGCACGGAACTCGCGCTGTGCCTCCTCGACGGGCAGCAGATCTTCGACGAGCTGCCCCTGCCGTGGACCGCCGAGGACGCCGTCCGCGCCCTCACCGGCAAACTGGCGCTGCTGGAACGGCTCGCCGCGCAGTACGAGGAGCACGGGCCCGGCACGCTCGTGCTGAACACGCTGCCGCTGCTGCGCGCCCACACCCAGCAGCTCGTCGACCACCGGTCGCGGGCCGAGCTCTCCGCAGCCTGGCACGAGTTCAACGCCGGGCTGCTGCGGCTCGCCGCCCGCCATCCCCGGCTGCATGTCGTCGACCTCGCGCCGATCGTCGCCGAGACCGGCCCCGTCCGCGACACCCGGCTCGCCGCCTACGCCAAGGTCCACCTCGGCGAGGCCGTCCTCGCCCGGTACGCCCGCGAGGCCGCCCATCTGCTGCGGGCGCTGCGCGGCCGTACCAAGAAGGTCCTCGTCGTCGACCTCGACAACACCCTGTGGGACGGCATCCTCGGCGACGACGGGCCCGACGGCATCGCCGCCGCCACCACCTACCGCGGCGAGGCCTTCCACCGCTTCCAGCGCACCGTCAAGCAGATCGGCTCCCAGGGCGTCCTCCTCGCCGTCAGCAGCAAGAACGACCAGGAGCCGGTGCTGGGCGTGCTGCGCGACCATCCCGACATGGTGCTGCGCGAGGACGACTTCGTCCGCGTCAACGCCAACTGGCAGCCCAAGGACGGCAATCTGCGGGACATCGCCGGCAAGCTGAACCTCGGCATCGACAGTTTCGTCTTCGCCGACGACTCGCCGTTCGAGTGCGGGCTCGTCGCCTCCTCCCTGCCCGAGGTGGCCGTCGTACGGCTCGACGAGGAACCCGCGCTGCACGTGGAGAAACTGCTCGCCGACGGCTGGTTCGACGTGCGGGAGCTGACCGCGGAGGACCGGGCGCGGGCCGGGCAGTACCGCTCCGAGGCCGGCCGGCAGGACCTGCTGGAGAGCACCGGCTCCATGGAGGAGTACCTCGCCGCGCTCGACGTACGCGTCGAGGTGTCCGGCGTACGCGACCACGAGCTGGCGCGCGTCGCGCAGATCACGCTGCGCACCAACCAGTTCAATCTGACGACCGAGCGGTTGCAGCAGGCCGATGTGCGCGCCCGTCTCGACGACGACACGCATCTGGTGCTCGCCGTGCGCAGCCGGGACCGGTTCGGGGACAACGGGGTCGTCGGGGCGGTGTTCGCCCGGTGGGAAGGCTCCGCCCTCGTCATCGACAACATGCTGCTCAGCTGCCGGGTCTTCGCCCGCGGCATCGAGCAGGGCACCATCGCCGCGCTGCTCGCCCACGCGCGGGACACCGGCGCCGGCGAGGTCCGCGCGAGCTACCGGCCCACCGCGAAGAACCACAAGGTGCGCGACTTCTGGCCGTCCCTCGGCTTCCGCACCGTGCGCGAGGGCGACGACGGGGCGCTGGACTTCGTCCACGACCTCGACGCGCTGCCCGAGGTGCCCGGCCATCTCACGCTGACGTTCGACCCGGCCGACGCCTGAGCCGCCGTACCGCCGTACCGCCCGGCCCGCCGTAGACCAGCCTGCCGCCCGCTCCACATCCCCCGGGAGCCGGCGGCAGGCTTCCGCGTGCCCGACGCGTGGCCGACGCGGCCGACGCGGGACGCGTGCCCGACGGGCCGTCGCGGGACGCCGCGCACGCGTGCCGTCAGGGCCGCTCCGCCGCCAGGGACTCCACGCGCTCCTTCAGCGCCTCGTTCAGCCGCCGGAACCCGGCGTCCGTCTGGGTGATGACCGACCCCGTGAACGGCACCAGCACCCCGGTGAACGTCTCCATCTGCGTCACGTGCGTGCCGTCGTCCACCGGCGTCAGCTCGAAGCTGTGCAGGCCGTCGAAGATGCCCTTCACCCCGAAGCGGCCCCGCCAGCGCAGCACCCTGTTCTCCTCGCTGACCAGCACCAGCGGCGTGAACACCATCTCCTTGCCGCTGTCCGGGAGCCGGAACCGCAGCCGCAGTCTCTCGCCCGGCACCGGCCGGCCCTCCGCCTCCACCAGGAACGGGTTCCACTCGTGGAACCGCTCGAAGTCGGTGAGGACGCGCCACACCTCCTCCGGACGCGCATGGATATGGATGTCGCACGAGATACGGCGCACTGCCCAGCGCTCCTTTCACAAACCCCCACGAGCCTTCCCCGGGCGGCCGACGCCCACGCTATCCGCTCCGATCACCGCACGCAGGGGCGCACGTCGCGCCGCACAAGCGCCCCCTTAGCCGCCCGGCGCAGCATCGCCTGTGTCCGAGAATTCCCCGCCGGTGCCCCGCCGGCGCTCGCGGAAAGGCCAGGGAACGACCTTGACTAGCTTCCGAACCTTTACGGAATTGGTGCTGGCGCGCGCGGGCGCGCTCGGCACCGAGGACGCGTTCGTCTTCCTGCCGGACGACGCCAACGGCTCGGTCCCGCAGCACCTGACGTACGAGCAGCTCGACGCGGACGCGCGGCGGATCGGCGCATGGCTCCAGGAACGCGGCTGCGGTGGCGGGCAGGTGCTGCTGCTGTACCCGTCCGGCCTGGAGTTCATCAAGGCGTTCGTCGGCTGCCTGTACGCGGGTGCCGTCGCCGTCCCCGCCCCGCTGCCCACCGAGCAGGGCCGCCAGTTCGCCCGCGTCACCGGCATCCTGCGGGACGCCGAGGCCCGCGCCGTCCTCACCGACGCGGCCAACGCCCCGGAGATCGCCGCCTGGCTCACCGCGGAGAACATGCCGCACGTGCACTGCCTGGCCACCGACGGCGAGGCCTTCGCGGACGCCGCCGACTGGCGGGAGCCCGATCTCACCGGGGAGAACCTGGCGTTCCTGCAGTACACCTCCGGGTCCACGTCCGACCCGAAGGGCGTGATGGTCTCCCACGCCAACCTGCTCGCCAACGAGGCCGCCATCCAGCGGTCCGTCGGCTCCGACAGCTCCTCCCGCTACGGCGGCTGGCTGCCCTTCTACCACGACATGGGCCTGATCGGGCACATACTCCAGCCGCTGTACCTGGGCGGTTCCGGGGTGCTCATGGCGCCCGTGTCGTTCCTGAAGCGGCCCTACCGCTGGCTGAAGATGATCGGCGACTACGGCGTCACCATCGGCGGCGGCCCCAACTTCGCGTACGACCTGTGCCTGCGCCGCATCACCGACGAGCAGCTCGCCACCCTCGACCTGTCCACCTGGAAGGCCGCCTGCAACGGCGCCGAACCGATCCGCGTCGAGACGATCCGCGCCTTCACCGAGCGGTTCGCGCCGGCCGGCTTCCGCCCCGAGGCGTTCTTCCCCTGCTACGGCATGGCCGAGACCACCCTGCTGGTGTCCGGCACCCCGCGCGGCACCCGCCCCGTCGTCCTCGGCGTCGACGCGGAGGCCCTGGAGCGCGGCGAACTCGCCGACCCGCGCGAGGACGCCCCGAGCCGCACCCTCGTCAGCAGCGGCATCGTCAACGAGCAGGACTTCGAGGTGCGGATCGTCGACCCCGAGTCGTTCCGGGAGCGCGCCGAGGGCCAGGTCGGCGAGATCTGGGTGAAGGGCGACAGCGTCGCCTCCGGCTACTGGAAGCGGCCCCTGACCAACAAGGAGATCTTCGACGCGGCCATCACCGGCACCGACGGCCGGCCCGACGGGGGCGGCTGGCTGCGCACCGGCGACCTCGGTGTCTTCGAGGACGGCCAGCTGTATGTCACCGGCCGCCTCAAGGAACTGATCATCTTCGCCGGCCGGAACCTGTACCCGCAGGACATCGAGCGGGCCGTGCAGCTCACCGACAAGGCGTTCGGCATCGGCTCCGGCGCGGTGTTCGCCGTGGAGACCGACCGGGAGCACCTCGTCGTCGTGCAGGAGGTGCGGCCCAGCGCCGTCACCACCGACCTGCGCACCCTCGCCACCGGCGTGCAGGCCCTCATCGGCCGCGAGTTCAACATCCCCGCCGGCAACGTTCTGCTGGTCCGCCCCGGCACCATCCGCAAGACCACCAGCGGCAAGATCCAGCGCACCCTGATGCGGCAGCTGTTCCTCAAGGGCGGCATCACCCCCCTGTACGAGGTGCTGGAGCCCGCCGTGCGCGCCCTCGTCGCCGACGCGGTCGACCGTCCCGCGGATGCGGTGGTCTGACATGGAGCATCCGCCGTACCGGCTGGCCGGGGAACTCGACGCGTTCCTCGGCGACCCCGCCGACCCGAGCGAGACGTTCTCCTACGCCCGCTGCGTCGAACTGGACGAGAAGGAGGAGTTCCCCGCCGCCATCTGCCACCGGCTGGAGGAGTGGGGACTCGCCGACCACTACGTGCCCGTACGGGCCGGCGGCCGGCTGCGCGACTACGAGCAGCTGTTGCAGCTGATCCGCACCGTCGCCCGCCGCGACCTGACCGTCGCCATCGGCCACGGCAAGACCTACCTCGGCGGTGTCTGCGTGTGGATCGCCGGCAGCGACGAGCAGGCCGCCCGGCTCGGCGCCGACATCCGCGCCGGCGTGCCCGTCTCCCTCGGCCTGACCGAACGCGCCCACGGCAGCGACCTCCTCGCAGGCGAAGTGCAGGGCGCCGGCACGGACGACGAGGGGTGGCTCGTCAGCGGCGAGAAGTGGCTGATCAACAACGCCACCCGCGGCAGCCTGCTGTCCCTGCTCACCCGCACCGACCCCGGCGGCGGGCCGCGCGGCTTCAGCGTCCTCCTCGTCGACAAACGCGAACTCGACGAGCACACCTACCGCCACCTGCCGAAGATCCACACCCATGGCATCCGCGGCGCCGACATCTCCGGCATCGCCTTCGA
This sequence comes from Streptomyces sp. XM83C, assembly GCF_023072675.1. GTDB lineage: Bacteria > Actinomycetota > Actinomycetes > Streptomycetales > Streptomycetaceae > Streptomyces > Streptomyces thermocoprophilus. The sequence continues at coordinate 9,966 of NZ_JALLGL010000070.1, read as the reverse complement.
CGGCGCCCGTGTGCCGCGCAGCGCGCTCGTCGGCACCGAGGGCGCCGGCATCGAGATCGTCATCAAGGCCCTCCAGGTCACCCGCACCCTGTGCGCCGCGCTGTCCCTCGGGGCCGGCGACCACGGCCTCGCCATCGGCCTGGACTTCGCCGAGGAACGCGAACTGTACGGCCGTAAACTCATCGAACTGCCCCAGGCGCGGCGGCTGATCACCTCCGCCGCCGCCGACGTCCTGCTCCACGAGGCCGTCGCCCTCGTCGCCGCCCGCGGCGTGCAGGCACAGACCGGCGAACTCAGCGTGACCTCCGCCGTCACCAAGTACCTGCTGCCGACCGGCACCGAGGAAGTCCTCGACGGCGTCACCCGCGTCCTGGGCGCCCGCGCCTTCCTCAAGGGCGTCCACGCCGACGGCCGCTTCCAGAAACTGGAACGCGACCACCGCATCGTCGGCCTGTTCGACGGCAACACCCTCGTCAACCTCAACTCCCTGGTCAACCAGTTCCGTACGCTCGCCCGCGGCTGGCGGCGCGGCAGCGGCGACCGCGACGGCGCCGCCACCGCCTTCGACCTGACCGCGCCCCTGCCGCCGCTGGACCCGGCCCGGCTGTCCGTCGTCGCCCGCGGCTGCGGCGTCCTCGCCGCGCTCCCCGCCGGCGTGGAGGAACTCGACCGGCTCGCCGAGCGGAACCCGGCCCTCGCGCCCGCCGCGGTGGCCGCGCACCGCCTCCTCGACGTCACCGACGCCGTCCACGAGGAGATGGCCGGCTACCCGGCCGTCATGACCGACGTGCCGCCGCAGGCCTTCGACACCGCCCGCCACTTCACCCTGTGCTGGGCCGGCGCCGCCTGTCTCGGCCTGTGGCTGCGCACCGCGCACGCCGCCGCCGACGGCGAGACCGCCGGCCTGTGGAAGGACGCGCTGTGGCTGCGCGCCGCCCTGGACCGGGTCCTCGCCCGGGTCGGTGAACGCGCCGACGGGCCCGCCGCGCCCGGCGACCGCACCGAGATCCACGAGGCGCTCCTTGCGGAGCTGCGCGCCGCCCGGCACTCGGGCCGGCTGTTCTCGCTGCTGACGCAGCCCGAGCGGCGGGCCCCGGACCCTGAGACAGCCGGCATCACCGCCGGTGAGAGCGAGAGGACGTCATGCTGATCGGGACCGCCCCCCAGGGGGCCCCGGCCCGCCCCGCCGGGGTGCCGGGACAGGAAGAGCGGGTCGCCGCCCGCGTCGCCGAACTCGAACACAAGCTCGGAGACCCGACGGACGAGACCAACGAGGTCTCCTACACGCGGCTGCTCCAGGACGACGAGGCCGGCGAGATCTCCGCCGCCGGCGAACGCATCCTCGACGCGGCCGTCCTCAACGCCGACTTCGTGCCGCGCGCCGAGGGCGGACGCCTCGAACGCATCGACACCCTCGTCCGCGTCATGCGGTCGGTGTTCCGCCGCGACGTCACCCTCGGCCTCGGCTACGGCGTCACCTCGTTCATGGCCGGCGTCAACGTGTGGACCGAGGGCGACGCCGACCAGCGGGCCCGCTTCGCCCGCATCCTCCTCGACGGCGGCAAGGTGTCCGTCGCCTACCACGAGCTGGCCCACGGCAACGACTTCGTGCGCAACGAGTTCGAGGCCCGGCCCAGCGTCGACGGCGGCTACCTCCTCAACGGGGAGAAGCAGGTCATCAACAACGCCGACCGGGCCGCCGCCTGGGTGCTGTTCGGCCGCACCAACCCGGCGCCCGGCAGCCGCAGCCACTCCGTGTTCTTCGCCGAGCGGGCCGGCCTGGACGCCTCCACCTACCGGGTGCTGCCCCGTTACGACGCCGTCGGTGTCCGCGGCTGCCACCTGTCCGGCCTCCACTTCGACAACACCCCGCTGCCCGACACCGCCCTCGTCGGCGAACTCGGCAAGGGCGTCGAACTCGCCCTGCGCGCCTTCCAGATCACCCGCAGCGCCGTCCCCGGCATGGCCCTCGGCGCCACCGACACCAGCCTGCGCACCGTCGTACGGTTCGCGCTCGGCCGGCAGCTGTACCGCAAGTCCGTCATGGACATCCCGCACGCCAAGGCCACCCTGTCCGCGGCCTTCCTCGACCTGCTGATCTGCGACAGCCTGTCGCTCGCCGCGACCCGGGCCGTGCATCTGCTGCCCGAGGAGACCAGCGTGTACGCGGCGGCCACCAAGTACCTGGTGCCGAAGCTGCTCACCGAGGCCATGCACGAGCTGTCCATCGTCCTCGGCGCCCGCTTCTACGTCCGCGAGGGCGAGTTCGGCATCTTCCAGAAGCACATCCGCGACCTGCCGGTGCTCAGCCTCGGCCACGCCGGCTCGGCAGCCTGCCAGGCCACGATCATCCCCCAGCTGCCCCGGCTCGCCCGCCGCGCCTGGTTCAGCGACGACCCCGCCCCCGCCGCGCTGTTCCGGCTGCGCGACGACCTGGACGAGATCCCGTTCGCCGATCTGACCCTGGCCAGCGGACGCGACCGGCTCAGCGCCTCCCTCATCGCCGCGATCGACGAACTGCCCAGCGGCACCCCCGAGGAGCGGACGGTGCACGCCATCGCCCTGAAGATGATGGACGAGCTGCGCCGGTTGCAGGAGGCAGGCTCCTCCCTCGCCCCCGAGGACCGCACCGCCCTCGCCAGCCCGGCCACGTTCGCGCTCGCCGACCGCTACACCGTGCTGCTCGCCGCCGCGTCCGTGATCGGCGTGTGGCAGCAGGCCCGTACCGCCGAAGACCCGTTCCTCGCCGACCCCGCCTGGGCCGCCGCCGCCCTGCACCGCCTGGCGCGCCGCCTCGGCCAGAACCCGCCCGACCTGCCGGCCGCCGCGGAGGCACGCGTGCACGACGAGGTGCTGCGCCGCTTCCACGACCGCACCAGCTACGACCTGTACGACGCGCCGCTCGCCGGGTGACGCCCGGACCCCGCGCGTCCCGGGCGACCGCCCGGACCCGCGCGTCCCGGGCGACCGCCCCGGCCCGCGTACCCGGGCGACCGCCCCGGACCAGGCGCCGGGGTGACCGCCCAGGCCCGCGCGTCCGGGTGACCGCCCGGCCGTCGCGTGCCGCTTCCAGCCCGACCGACCCTCGCCGAGGAGCACACCATGCCCGTTCCGACCACCGGTCACACCGTCGAGTCGCTCACCACGTGGTTGGGCGAGCGCATCGCCCTCTACCTCAAGCGGCAGCCCGCCGAGATCGACCCGACCGTCCCGCTGGCCGAGTACGGCCTCGACTCCGTCGCCGCGTTCAGCCTGTGCGGCGACATCGAGGAGGACTTCGACTTCATCCTGGAGCCGACCGCCGCCTGGGACTACCCCACCGTCCAGGCGCTCGCGGAGCACCTCATCAAGGAGTTCGACGCCGCGAAGGGCGGCGCCGCCTGATGGAACCGATCGCCATCGTCGGCATCGACTGCCGGTTCCCGGGGGCGCCCGACACGGGCGCCTACTGGGACCTGCTGATGCGCTCCGGAGACGGTGTCGGCAAGGTGCCCGAACAGCGCTGGGACGCCGACGAGTTCCACTCGGCCGACGGCGCGGAAGGGCACTCCAACACCGTCGAGGGAGGCTTCATCGGCGACGCCGACGCCTTCGACAACGAGTTCTTCACCATCTCCCCGCGCGAGGCCGCCGCCATGGACCCGCAGCAGCGGCTGCTGCTGCAATGCGCCTGGCGCGCCATCGAGGACGCCGGGCTGTCCCCGCAGCGCCTCGGCGGCACCGACACCGGCGTCTTCGTCGGCATCATGGGCAACGAGTGGGCGCAGCTCCACCTCACCGACTACGCCAAGGTCACCGCCCAGATCGGCTCCGGCAACGGGTACTGCATGACCGCCAACCGGGTCTCGTACCACCTGAACCTCAAGGGCCCCAGCCTCGCCGTCGACACCGCCTGCTCCTCGTCCCTGGTCGCCGTGCACCTCGCCGCGAACTCCCTGCTCGCCGGGGAGTGCGACACCGCACTCGCCGGCGGCGTCAACGTCGCCGTCACACCCGCCCTGTCGATCTTCTACACACAGGCCGGGCTGTCCGCGCCCGACGGCCGCTGCAAGCCGTTCGGCGCGGAGGCGAACGGCATCGGCCGCGGCGAGGGCGTCGGCGTCGTCGTCCTGCGCCGCCTCAGCGACGCCCTCAAGGACGGGCAGCGCGTGTACGCGGTGATCCGCGGCATCGCCGTCAACCAGGACGGACGCAGCAACGGCCTCACCGCACCCAACCGCTGGGCGCAGCAGGACGTCCTCGCCGCCGCGTACAAGAGGGCCGGCGTCGACCCGGCCGAGGTCGTCTTCACCGAGGCGCACGGCACCGGCACCACCCTCGGCGACATGATGGAGGTCAAGGCACTCGGCCACCACCACGCCGACCGGCCCGGCAAGCCCCTCGCGCTCGGCTCCGTCAAGGGCAACATCGGGCACACCGAGGGCGCCGCCGGCATCGCCGGACTCATCAAGGTCGCCCTCGCCCTGCACCACCGGGTCGTGCCCGCCAGCCGGTACGCCACCAAGGAGAACCCCGCCCTCCAGCTCAAGCAGCACGGACTGCGCCTGCTGAAGGCACCGCTCAGGCTGCCGTCCTCACCGGTCCTCGCCGGGCTGAGCAGCTTCGGCATGGGCGGCACCAACGCGCATGCCGTCCTGGAGAGCGCCCCGCCCGCCGCCGCCCGGCCCGCCCCGCACGACAAGGAGACCGCCGGCGGCATCGGCTGCGGCGTGTACACCGTCACCGCGCCCGGCGCCGCCGCGCTGCGCCGCAACCTGGCCGCGCAGGCCGACGCGGTCGCCGCCCGCCGGGTCTCCGCGCAGGCCCTCGCCTGGACCAGCAACCAGGTCAAGACCGGCCACCGCTACCGGTTCGCGGTGCCCGCGCACGACACCGCCGACCTGGCCGCACGGCTGCGGGAGGCCGCCGACGACCCGGACCTGCTGGCCCGGCTCACCGCGGCGCCCGCCGGCAAGCCGCGCACCGCGTTCCTGTTCACCGGGCAGGGCTCCCAGTACGGCGGCATGACCGCCGGCCTGTACCGGGACTCGGCGCTCTACCGCCGCTTCCTCGACGAGGCCGATGACGCGCTGCTGCCGCACACCGGCCGCTCCGTACGCGATCTGATCCTCGCCGGCGACGACGACGTGCACCAGACGCGGTGGACGCAGCCCGCGCTGTTCGCCGTCGAGTACGCCCTCGCCCGCACCCTCACCGAACTCGGCATACGCCCCGACCTGCTGCTCGGCCACAGCGTCGGCGAGTACGCGGCGGCCGTCCTCGCGGGGGCGCTCACCCTGGACGGCGCGGCCCGGCTCATCACCGCCCGCGGCGCTCTGATGCAGCAGCTCCCCGAAGGCGGCGGCATGCTGTCCGTGCGCGCCCCGCTCGCCGAGGTCGCCCCGCTCGTCGACGGTGAACCCCTCGTCGGTGTCGCCGCCGTCAACGGGCCCGAGGCGACCGTGCTCTCCGGCGACCTCGGCGTCCTCGAGCGCATCGAGACCGAACTGGTGTCGCGCGGCCTCACCACCCGGCGTCTCACCGTCTCGCACGCCTTCCACTCGCCGCTGATGCGGCCCATGCTGGAGGAGTTCGCCCTCGTCGCCCGTGAGGTCGGCGGCGGTGTGCCGGACATCCCCGTGTACTCGACCGTGCGTGGCCGCGTCCTCGACGGGGAGGCGATGGACGCCGTCTACTGGATCGAGCACATCGGCGCGACCGTACGCTTCCAGGACGCCGCCGACGCGCTGCTCGACACCGGCCCCACCCACCTCGTGGAGATCGGCCCGCAGCCCGTCCTCTCCGGCATGGTGCGCCGCCTCGGCCGCCGCGACCGGGCCGGCGCCCCCGCCCACGTCCTGCCGGTACGCGGCCTGGACTCCGGCGGACGGGACGTCGCCGAGGCGCTCGCCGAGCTGTACCGGGGCGGCGCGGAGCCGCGCTGGGAGGCCGTCTATCCGGCGGAGGAACGCGTCCCGCAGCCGCTCGTGCCGTACGTCTTCTCCGACGAGCACCGCTACTGGGCCGCCCGCCGGCCCACCGCCGCGGGCCCCGCCGACAGCGCCCCGGCCGCCGTACCCGCGCCGGCGGCGGCACCCGCGCAGGCCGAGCCCGCCGCCGCGCCCGCCGGGGTGGCCGTACTCGAACGCCCCGCGGCACCCGCCGACCCGCTGTCCGACACCGTGCAGGAGGTCATCGCCGCGGTCGGCGGCTACGAGACCGGCGACGTCTTCGCCCACCAGCGGCTCTACGAGGACCTCGGCTTCGACTCCGTGATGATCATGGAGTTGAAGACCCGGCTCGACGAACGCGTCACCGGCCTCGCCCACATCACCGTGCAGGACCTGCTGCCGAGGCTGAAGACCGTCGCCGACCTCACCGGCTTCCTCCACGAGTCCGGCGCCACCGTCACCGCCCGTACCGCCCCGACCGCCCAGGAAGGAAGGACGGCATGAGCACGCCCACCGCGCACATCGCCTCCATAGGCACCGCGCTGCCCGGCGACCCCGTCGACAACGCCTCCCTCGCCAAGGTGCTCGGCGTCAACGAGGAGTGGATCGAGGTCTTCATCGGCACCAAGACCCGCCACTTCGCCCGCGACCTCGGCACCGGCGAGGTCCGCTGGTCCCTCGCCGACCTGTGCGCCCAGGCCGCGCAGAAGGCCCTCGCCGCGCCCGGCGTGGACCCCGCCGACATCGAGTTCATCGTGCTCGGCACGGCCACCCCCGACACGCTGATGCCGGCCACCGTCAACCAGGTCGCCGACCAGCTCGGCCTGGACCAGGTGCCCACCTTCCAGCTCCAGTCCGGTTGCGCCGGCGCCATCCAGGCCCTGTCCGTCGGACAGACCATGATCGCCTCCGGGCAGTACCGCACCGGCCTCGTCATCGGCGGCGACGTGTGCAGCAAGCATCTCGACGTCCAGCGCGACCTGTCCGGCGCCGCCCCCAGCGACCTCGTCAACTTCGTCCTCTTCGGCGACGGCGCCGGCGCCGCCGTCCTCACCGCCGAACCCGCCGGGCAGCGCGTCGCCCTCCGCCATGTCCTCAACCGCTTCACCGGGCTCGGCCGCAAACCCGGCCAGGTCATCGAATGGTTCGGCCTCGCCGACCGCCACGACGACCGGCAGGCCCTCACCGAGGACTACAAGGCCATCGAGGAACGCGTCCCCGTCATGGCCGTCGAGATCCTCTGGGAACTCCTCGGCGAACTCGACTGGGAGGCCGACGACCTCGACTTCCTGCTGCCGCCCCAGCTGTCCGGCCGGATGACCCGGCGCATCACTGAGGAACTCGACGTGCCGACGGCCGAGGAGATCTCCTGCGTCGCCGACACCGGCAACAACGGCAACGCCCTGCCCTTCCTGCAGATCGAGAAGCTCCTCGACCGGATGGCCGACGGGCACAAGGCCCTCGCCGTGGCCGTCGAGTCCAGCAAGTGGATCAAAGCCGGTTTCGCCCTGGAGAAGATATGACCGACAGCAGCACCGCGGCCGTCCTCAGTCTCGACGACTTCGTCACCCTCGTCCGCGACGAGATCGGCCTCGACATCGAACCCGACCAGGTCGCCGTCGACTTCGACGAACTCCCCGACTGGGACTCCCTCTATCTCCTCAAGCTGGTCACCGCCCTGGAACTCGCCACCGGCCGCAAGATCGCCGTCGGCAAGGTCCTGGAGGCCCGCAGCCTGAAGGCCATCCACGACGTGGCGGTCGGCGGATGAACCGCGGCACCCGCACAGCCCCGGACGGCGGCACCGGCAAGACTCCGGCGGGCGGCGCCCGTACGGCCTCGGACGGCGGCACCCGTACGGCCTCGGACGGCGGCACCCGCGCGGCTCCGGCGGGCGGCGCCCGCGCGGCCGTACAGCCCGGCACCCGCACGGTCGTCGAACGGCGCCGCCGGCACACCCTGTACTTCCTGGAATGGTCCGCAGGGCAGCGCCCGGTGCACCTCGACACCGACATCGACATGACCCGCGTCCAGGAACACCGGGCCGCCGCCAAAGCCCGCGGCACCCGCTACTCCGTGGTCGCCTACCTGCTCCACGCCACCGGCCGCGCCCTCGCCCGCCACCCCGAGGCCAACGCCGTCATGGCACCCGGCTGGCCGTCACTGCTGCGCGCACCCCGCATCGTCCGGTTCCCCGGCGTCACCGCGAAACTCGCCCTGGACCGGCCCGTGGGGGGCGAACGCACCGTCCTGTCCGCCCTCGTACCCGACCTGGAGACCGCCACCCTCGACGACATCCAGCGGCACATCGACCGCTACCGCGGCGAACAAGCCGCCGACTTACCGGAGTTCAAAGGAGTACGCGCCCTCGGCGGCCTGCCCGTCCTGCTCGGCCGGCTCGCCTTCGCCGGCGCCCTGCGCGACCCGCGCAAACGACCCGGCGTCTTCGGCACCGTCTCGGTCAGCTCGCTCGGCCACTCCACGGTCGACGGCTTCCACTCCGCCGGAGGCACCGCCGTCACCCTGTGCGCGGGCCGCATCGCCGACCGGCCCGTCGTCCGCGACGGCGCCGTGACGGTCGCGCCCGTCATGCGGCTCGGCCTCACGTTCGACCACCGGGTCATCGACGGGGCGGCTGCGGCCGAACTGCTCACCGATCTCCGACACACCATGGAAGCCTGCGATGACCTCTCCTGTGCGGAAGACCCCGGGCAGGACCCTCGGGGAGCCGATCGCGATCACCGGTCCCCGAGGGGACTGGAGCCGAGTCCGCGCTGACCTCGACGAGCACGCGAGCGCGGTCCTCTACGCCCGGGTCGACGACTGGCGACCCGAACGGGCGGGAGGACCGCGCCTGCGTGCCCTCCTGGGCAGCGACTGGCAGCGCTTCCTGGAACTCACCCACCCCGATGTGCGCACCCGGTTCGCCTCGTCGCGCATCCTGCTGAAGTTCGCCGCGGCGACCGTACTCGACGTGCCCCCGCGCACCGTCGAGATCGGGTACGCCGGCAGCGGCCGCCCCTACCTGCGCGGCTACGACGGCGTCCACATCAGCCTCAGCCACACCGACGAACTGCTCCTCGTCGGCCTCGCCACCGGCGGTGTCATCGGCGTCGACGCCGAACGCAACGACCGCCGGCTGTACGGGCCCGGCCTCGGCCGCCACATGTGCACCCCGCACGAGGTCGAGCAGATCGAGGCACTGCCACCCGACCGGCGCGACCCCGCACTGGTCCGGCTGTGGACCCTGAAAGAGGCCTACAGCAAAGCGATCGGCCTCGGCATGCAGTTCCGCTTCACCGACTTCGGTTTCCGCTCCGACGACACCGACGGCGGCCCCACCGAGCTGCTGCGACCCGACGGCACACCCGGCACCACCGGCGAGTGGACCTTCGGTACGTACGCCATCGGCGACCGCTTCACCGTCAGCGTCGCCGTCGGGGACGCCGGGTTCGGCACCACCGCCGAGGTCGCCGCCGGCACCGCGCTCGACGGGTCGATCATGGACGCGCTGAGCGAGGCGCTCGGCGGCGAGGACGACGGGGAAGGGGGTGCGGACGACTGGTGGTGACCTGGGCGGACGGCCCGGCGCCGCTGTGGTGACGGCCCGGGGCCGCTGTGGTGACGGCCCGGGGCTGCCGTGGTGACGGCCCGGGGCCCCTGTGGTGACGGCCCGGGGCTGCCGTGGTGACGGCCCGGCGCTGCCTGCGCTCGTAAGGGCGTGTTGTCGTACGGCTCGGCCCGGGGGCCGGACACGTGTGGTGTCCGGCCCCCGGGCCGTCGTGGTGCCTGAGGGCTCGTGCCCCTCGAGGGAGCCGTACCGGTGCATCTCGTCGCCGCCGGGAGGCGGCGCGCCCCTACCGCCTCGTACAAGTCGCGCACAAGTACGGATCGCGACACTGACCGTGAACCGCCCTCCCCGGGCCCCGCCGCACCGGCCGGCCCGAGCGACGCGGGGCGTGCTCCCACCGAGAGGAGACCCCATGCAGGCCGTGCTCCGGGCCATCGAACCCGACACCCGTCACCCCGGCCCCAC
>NZ_JALLGL010000667.1 GCF_023072675.1 Streptomyces sp. XM83C | reverse complement strand
CCCCCACGCTCCGTCACCGCCGCGACGGCATCCTCCCCACCATCGCCGCCGCCCTCTCCGTCCGCGGCGCCACCCTCACCGCCACCGCCGCACGCGGAGAAACACCCCCCACACTCCACCCCCTCGTACAGGACTTCCTCGACACCCTCACCAGCAACCAACGCGACCGCTTCACCGGACGCTGCGCCGAAACCATCCTCATCTCACGCCACCTCACCACCGCCGACGCCGCCCGCAGCAAACGCGCTGCCCGCAAACCCATGACCAACGGCGAAGCACGCAAAGCCCTCAAACACGCCAAACTCACCACCCGCCGCATCCGCGAAGACGGCGACCCCCTCCACGGCACCTTCACCCACCCCTGCCGCGCCTGCACCGCCCTCAGCGCCCACTTCGGCATCCGCATCGTCGACCCCGCCACCGACAACTGACCCCATCCAGG
>NZ_JALLGL010000006.1 GCF_023072675.1 Streptomyces sp. XM83C | reverse complement strand
CTGCCGGCACCGCCCGCTCCCCGACGCCGACGCGGCCACCACGACCGTCCCCGCCACCGACGCCGCCCCGGCGCCCGCCGCCCCCTGCGACACCCTCACCGCGACCGCACCCAGAGTCCCGCTTCAGCGCTGAGACAGCGCCCAGCGCCCCGGACGGCGACTTGCGTACAGCAGTCCTGCACGCGCACAACGGCCCGGCAGCTCCCCGAGCAGCCGGGCCGTCGCCGTGCACACCCCCGTTTTCCCGCACTTGACCGACGCCCTACTCGGGCCGTCCCCCGACCCGATCCCACTGCGCGTCGTCCCACTCGACGTACTCGATCTGCGCCCCGCCGGGCAGTACGGCGGTCAGGTTCCGTCCCGTGGGCACGTCCTGAACGTCCTGCACGATCCGCGCCCCCGCCTTCCGGAGCCGTGCCAGACACTCGTCGAGGCCGTCCACGACAAGCGTCGCCGAGGTGTCCCGGTACGGCGCCAGGGCCTCCTCGTCCCCCGCCACGACCAGTACGTCCCCCACGGCCCCCAGCTCCAGCCGCTCCTGCGGCATGGAGAACCGCACCCCCACCGGCTCCCCGCTCACCGCGGCCAGCGTTTCCAGCACCGCATCCGCGTCAGCGGCATACACACGCGCGTACGTACGAAAAACCCTCATGCCCACCCCAAGCCGCACACGCGCCCGGCTATTCCGCCCGGAGCCCTGCAACTCCCTTTGACAGTGGGTGAATTCATCGGACGTACATCTTCGGCGCATCAGGCCGTGCGCCCGCAGCACCCACAGCGACACGGCGGTCACCACGCACCGAAGACGACCGCGAGGAACACGCACACCACGACGGCCACCACCAGGGCGCCCCACCGGGACAGCTCCCCGTCCGCCGCCTCCCCCTCGGAAAACCGGACCCCGGGAACCCAGAACCACACAAAGAAAACCCCCGATCCGTGCGGACCAGGGGTCTTCGTTCTGTGGGGCTAACAGGATTTGAACCTGTGACCTCATCCTTATCAGGGATGCGCTCTAACCAACTGAGCTATAGCCCCGCCGCGCTCTGCGGTGTGTGTCCCGCGCGCTGACCCCTGAAGATTAGCGCACGGAAGCGTCAGTCCCAAAATCGGTTCCGGTGCGGGGCTCCCGGGGGAGCCCCGGCAGGCGTCACTCGTCCTCGGCGAGCGTCAGCTCGATGCCGCCGACGAAGCCGGCGGAGATGTTGTAGATGAACGCGGCGAGCGTGGCCAGCGCCGTCGCGAGGACGACGTCGATGACCGCGATGATCGTCGTGAACATCAGGACGTGCGGCAGCGACAGGAACGCCTGAAGGTCGAAACCGTTCGACTCGTTCGAGCCGGTCGCCTCGGAGATGGTTCCGCCGACCGTCGAGAAGACGCCCATGGCGTCCATGACCATCCACAGCACCGCCGACGCGACGATCGTGCAGATGCCGAGCGCGATGGAGAGCAGGAAGCTGACCTTCATCACGGACCACGGGTCGGCCTTGGCGACCCGCAGCCGCGCCTTGCGGACGCGCGGCGTCGTACGCGCGCCGGTGCGGGGCCGGCGTACCGCACCGGTCTGCCCCTGCGTGGGGTAGGCCTGCGGGGGGTGGTACGGGGCCGGCTGCTGCGGCTGCCGCTCACCCGGCAGGGGAGACGCCGCATGGGGCTGCGGGCCTCTGGTGTCCGTCACAGTTCCCCCCTGGGATCCATGCGAGTCGGCCGCAGACGGCTTGACCGCTTTCAGATTGGTGGTGTGCGGGTCGCTCGCGGGGACGGCATGCGCGGCGGAGCCACGGCCGCCGCCGCCCGTTCCCGTACTGGTACCGGCCGGTCCGGCGCCCGTGGCTCCGCTCACGATGACTCACTCCTCGGTGCTACTCGGCCGAGGGCGCCTCACCCTCGTCCGTGCCGGTGGCAGCGGAACCCTCGACGCCGGTGTCCACGGCCTCGTCGCCGTCGACTTCCTCCGCCTCGCGTCCCGCCTCGGCGTTACGGGCGATGCCGACCACGGCATCGCGCTTGCCCAGGTTGATCAGCTGGACGCCCATGGTGTCACGGCCCGTCTCCCTGACCTCGCTGACTCGCGTACGAATCACACCGCCCGAGAGTGTGATGGCGAGGATCTCGTCGCTCTCCTCGACCACCAGCGCGCCGACCAGCGAACCACGGTCCTCCACGATCTTGGCGGCCTTGATGCCGAGGCCGCCGCGGCCCTGGACGCGGTACTCGTCGACGCGGGTCCGCTTCGCGTACCCACCGTCGGTGGCGGTGAACACGAACGTACCGGGTCGGACAACATTCATCGAGAGCAGTTCGTCTCCCTCGCGGAAACTCATGCCCTTCACACCCGAGGTGGCACGGCCCATCGGACGCAGCGTGTCGTCCGACGCGGTGAACCTGATCGACTGCGCCTTCTTGCTGATCAGCAGCAGATCGTCCTCGGCCGAGACCAGCTCGGCGCCGATCAGCTCGTCGTCCGAGCCGTCCTCACGCTCACGCAGATTGATCGCGATCACACCGCCCGAGCGCGGGGAGTCGTAGTCCTTCAGCGGCGTCTTCTTCACCAGGCCCGCCTTGGTGGCCAGGACCAGATACGGCGCCGCCTCGTAGTCGCGGATCGCGAGGATCTCCGCGATCGCCTCGTCCGGCTGGAACGCCAGCAGGTTCGCCACGTGCTGGCCGCGCGCGTCCCGCCCGGCGTCCGGCAGCTCGTACGCCTTCGCCCGGTACACCCGGCCCTTGTTCGTGAAGAACAGCAGCCAGTGATGCGTCGTGGAGACGAAGAAGTGGTCGACGATGTCGTCTTCCTTCAGCTTCGCCCCGCGCACGCCCTTGCCGCCGCGCTTCTGCGCCCGGTAGTCGTCCGTCTTGGTCCGCTTGATGTAGCCGCCGCGGGTGACCGTGACGACGATGTCCTCCTCGGCGATCAGGTCCTCGATGGACATGTCGCCGTCGTAGGGCACCAGCTGCGTCTTGCGGTCGTCGCCGTACTTCTCCACCAGCGCCGCCAGCTCCTCGCTGACGATGCCGCGCTGCCGGACCGGCGAAGCGAGGATCTCGTTGTACTCGTTGATCTTCGCCTGCAACTCGTCGTGCTCCTGCACGATCTTCTGCCGCTCCAGGGCCGCCAGCCGGCGCAGCTGCATCTCCAGGATCGCGTTGGCCTGGATCTCGTCGATCTCCAGCAGGCCCATCAGGCCCGTCCGCGCCACGTCCACGGTCTCGCTGCGCCGGATCAACGCGATGACCTCGTCGATGGCGTCAAGGGCCTTCAGCAGGCCGCGCAGGATGTGCGCCCGCTCCTCGGCCTTGCGCAGCCGGAAGCGCGTACGGCGGACGATGACCTCGATCTGGTGCGTCACCCAGTGCCGGATGAACGCGTCCAGCGAGAGCGTGCGCGGCACGCCGTCGACCAGCGCCAGCATGTTGGCGCCGAAGTTCGTCTGGAGGTCGGTGTGCTTGTACAGGTTGTTCAGCACGACCTTGGCGACCGCGTCCCGCTTCAGCACGATCACCAGACGCTGGCCGGTGCGGCTGGAGGTCTCGTCGCGGACGTCCGCGATGCCGCCGATCTTGCCGTCCTTCACCAGATCGGCGATCTTCTGCGCCAGGTTGTCGGGGTTCACCTGGTACGGCAGCTCGGTGACCACCAGGCACTGGCGGTTCTGGATCTCCTCGACCTCGACCACCGCGCGCATGGTGATCGAGCCGCGGCCGGTGCGGTAGGCCTCCTCGATGCCCTTGCGGCCCACCACCAGCGCGCCCGTCGGGAAGTCCGGGCCCTTGATGCGCTCGATCAGCGCGTCCAGCAGCTCCTCGTGCGAGGCCTCCGGGTTCTCCAGGTACCACTGGGCGCCGGCGGCGACCTCGCGCAGATTGTGCGGCGGAATGTTGGTCGCCATGCCGACCGCGATACCGGCAGAGCCGTTGATCAGCAGGTTCGGGAACCGGGACGGCAGGACCGTCGGCTCCTGGGAGCGGCCGTCGTAGTTGTCCGTGAAGTCGACGGTCTCCTCGTCGATGTCACGGACCATCTCCATCGACAGCGGCGCCATCTTGCACTCGGTGTAGCGCATCGCCGCCGCCGGGTCGTTGCCCGGGGAGCCGAAGTTGCCGTTGGAGTCCACCAGCGGCATCCGCATCGCCCACGGCTGCGCCAGACGGACCAGCGCGTCGTAGATCGAGGAGTCGCCGTGCGGGTGGTAGTTGCCCATGACGTCGCCGACGACACGGGCGCACTTGTAGAAGCCGCGCTCGGGGCGGTAGCCGCCGTCGTACATCGCGTACAGCACACGGCGGTGCACGGGCTTGAGGCCGTCACGGACGTCGGGCAGCGCACGCGAGACGATGACGGACATCGCGTAGTCGAGGTAGGAGCGCTGCATCTCCGTCTCGAGCCCGACGGGCTCGACACGCAGCGCCACTGCCTCTTCGCCCGGCGTCACAGGGGTGTTCTCGTCGGTCATTGCTGGTGAAGGTCCTTCCTGGTGCGGTCAGCTGAGACCGACTCAGATGTCGAGGAAGCGGACGTCCTTGGCGTTGCGCTGGATGAACTGGCGGCGCGCCTCGACGTCCTCGCCCATCAGGACGGAGAACAGCTCGTCGGCCTGGGCGGCGTCGTCGAGGGTGACCTGGCCGAGGACCCGGTGCTCCTGGTCCATCGTGGTCACGCGCAGCTCCTCGGCGTTCATCTCGCCGAGACCCTTGAACCGCTGGATCGAGTCCTCGCGCACCCGCTTGCCGCGCTGACGGCCCAACTCCAGCAGCGCGTCGCGCTCACGGTCGGAGTAGGCGTACTCGATGTCGTCCTTGCCCCACTTGATCTTGTACAGCGGGGGACGCGACAGGAACACGTGCCCGGCCTCGACCAACGGCCGCATGAAGCGGAACAGGAAGGTCAGCAGCAGGGTGTTGATGTGCTGGCCGTCGACGTCGGCGTCCGCCATCAGAATGATCTTGTGGTAGCGGAGCTTCGCGATGTCGAAGTCCTCGTGCACACCCGTGCCGAACGCGGAGATCAGCGCCTGGATCTCCTGGTTCTGGAGGATCTTGTCGATGCGCGCCTTCTCGACGTTGAGGATCTTGCCTCGGATCGGGAGGATCGCCTGGTACTCCGGGTTGCGGCCGGACTTGGCCGAGCCACCGGCGGAGTCACCCTCGACGATGAAGATCTCGCACTTGGTGGGGTCGTTGGACTGGCAGTCGGAGAGCTTGCCCGGCAGGGACGCCGTCTCCAGCAGGCCCTTGCGGCGGGTCAGGTCGCGCGCCTTGCGGGCCGCGACGCGCGCGGTGGCCGCCTGGATGCCCTTGCGGACGATGTCCGCGGCCTCGTTCGGGTTGCGGTCCAGCCAGTCGTTGAGGTGCTCGTAGACCGCCTTCTGCACGAAGGTCTTGGCCTCCGTGTTGCCCAGCTTGGTCTTGGTCTGGCCCTCGAACTGCGGCTCGCTCAGCTTGACCGAGATGATCGCGGTCAGGCCCTCGCGGATGTCGTCACCGGTGAGGTTGTCGTCCTTGTCGCGCAGCAGCTTCTTGTCACGCGCGTACTTGTTGATCAGCGACGTCAGCGCGGCGCGGAAGCCCTCCTCGTGGGTGCCGCCCTCATGCGTGTGGATGATGTTGGCGAACGAGTACACGCCCTCGCTGTAGCCGCTGTTCCACTGCATGGCGACCTCGAGGGACAGGCTCTTGTCCTTGTCCTCGGCCTCCAGCCCGATGATCGTCGGGTGGACGACCTCGCCCTTGCGGGCGTTGAGGTACTTCACGAAGTCGACGATGCCGCCCTCGTAGTGGTACGTGACGGACTTCGCCTCGCCCTTCTCGTCGGCGCCCGCCTCGTCCGCGCCGGCCGTGGCCTTCGCCGACTCGCGCTCGTCGGTGAGCCTGATCGTCAGGCCCTTGTTGAGGAACGCCATCTCCTGGAAACGCCGCGACAGCGTCTCGAAGGAGTACTCGGTCGTCTCGAAGATGTCCGGGTCGGCCCAGAAGGTGACCGACGTGCCGGTCTCCTCCGTCGCCTCGTGCTTGGCCAGGGGCGCCGTCGGCACGCCCATCTTGTAGTCCTGCGTCCAGCGGTGGCCGTCCGTCTTGACCTCGACGGACACCTTGGTGGACAGGGCGTTCACCACGGACACGCCCACGCCGTGCAGACCGCCGGATACCGCGTACCCGCCGCCGCCGAACTTGCCGCCCGCGTGCAGCACCGTCAGCACGACCTCGACGGCCGGCTTGCCCTCGGAGGGCACGATGCCCACGGGGATGCCTCGGCCGTTGTCGACGACGCGCACACCGCCGTCGGGCAGGATCGTCACGTCGATCGTGTCGGCGTAACCGGCCAGCGCCTCGTCGACGGAGTTGTCCACGACCTCGTAGACGAGGTGGTGCAGACCGCGCTCGCCGGTGGAGCCGATGTACATGCCGGGGCGCTTGCGGACCGCGTCCAGGCCCTCGAGGACGGTGATGGCGCTCGCGTCGTACGAGGGCGCCGCGACGTCGCCGGCCGAGCTGTCGCTCACGGCGGTCACGCCTTCGTCGGTGGACGGGATGTTCTCGTTGGGGTTGCCGGAATCGGCCACGAAGCGCCCTTTCTGGCACAGCACGAGCCGGGCTCGTCGGCGGTTGCCGGAGCGGCTGCGGCACAGTGCGTCGGTAAGCCTTGATCAGCGTTGCTCAGCGTTTCCCGGGCGGTCCCCACATTGGGGCGGGATTGTCTTCCAGTCTACCGGTAGCACTGACACTGATGGGGGTTTGCCGGTACCTGAGTCCGCATGTGGCGCCCTGAACCGGACTCGGCCGACTCCCGATATACGGATGGGGGCTCCAAGAGGCTCACAGCGGCACTCAGCGCTTCGGGCTGTCAACCCTTGGCTACTCAGGAGTCAGGTCGCGGTCCGGGATCTTGTACGGACATGGATCAGCCCCCCTGGCGACGTGATGTACGTCACCTGTACGAGTCCCCGTGACCCCCGCTCCCGGGGGCCCGCAACGGCCCGTACCGGCGCACCGGACCGCCCGGCCCCTGCACCTTGATCATGCGGACCCGGCCGTGCCCGAGGTCCTCGTTGAGCCGCGCCACCAGCGTCGGCGCCAGCAGCCGCAGGTTCGTCGCCCACGCCGTGGAGTCACAGCGCACCACCAGCACCCGCTCGTCCTCGTCGTACCGCTCCGGCTCGCAGTGCTTGGCCACGTCCGGCCCGACGATCTCCGGCCAGCGGCCCATCACCCCGCCCACCGCGGCCGGCGCCTCCCAGCCCCGCTCGGTGATCAGCCGGTTGATCGCGGCACCCAGCGCCATCGGGTCGCGCCCGTCCGCGCGCGCCCCCGAGCGCAACCCGCCCCGCCGCGCCTGCTTCTTCTGCTGCGCCGACTCCCCACGCGCGCGTGCCGCCTCCTTCGCCGCCCGCAACGCCACGCGCGCGAGATCGACACCGGACGGCTCCGGAACCCTGGCCCGGCCCGCGGACTCGCCGGACGGCCCGGAGCCCCGGCCCGGGGAACCGCCCGAGGCCTCGCCGGGCGCCCGGTCCTCGCCGTCTTTGCCCACAGGTCTCATACGCGCTCCACCGTCCCACCGGACACCGCGTACCGCGCCCCGGCCAGCACATGCGGTACGTCGTCGTCGACCGCGGCCGTCACCAGCACCTGCTCACCGGGCGCCACCAGCTCCGCCAGCCGCTCCCGGCGCCGCGCGTCCAGCTCCGCGAACACGTCGTCGAGCACCAGCACCGGCTCGTTGCCCTCGGCCCGCAGCAGGTCGTACGAGGCCAACCGCAGCGCCAGCGCGTACGACCAGGACTCGCCGTGCGACGCGTACCCCTTCGCCGGCAGCTGCCCCAGCTTCAGCACCAGGTCGTCCCGGTGCGGGCCGGCCAGTGTCACACCCCGCTCGATCTCCTGCTTGCGCACCTCCGCGAGCGCGCCCATCAGCTGCCCGTACAGCTCTTCGCGCGTGTGCCCCTCGCCGGGCGCCGACGGCTTGTACTCAAGGGCGACCGGCCCGCCGCCCGGCGCCAGCTGCTCGTACGCCTTGTCGGCCAGCGGTTGCAGCGCCGCGATCAGGTCGAGCCGCTGCGCGAGCAGCTCCGCCCCGGCCCGCGCCAGATGCTGGTCCCACACGTCCAGCGTGGACAGGTCCATCGTGCGCCCGCCGTGCCTGCGGGCCAGCGCCGCACTCTTCAGCAGGGTGTTGCGCTGCTTGAGCACCCGCTCGTAGTCGGAGCGCACGCCCGCCATGCGCGGGGAGCGCGCGGTGATCAGCTCGTCGAGGAAGCGCCGCCGCTCCCCGGGATCGCCCTTGACCAGGGCGAGATCCTCCGGCGCGAACAGCACGGTCCGTACGATCCCCAGCACGTCCCTCGGTCTGACCTGCGAGGACCTGTTGACACGGGCGCGGTTGGCCTTGCCCGGATTCAACTCCAGCTCGATCAGCTGCTGCCGCTCGCCCTGCCGGACCTGGGCGCGGATCACGGCCCGGTCGGCACCCATGCGCACCAGGGGCGCGTCGGAGGCGACGCGGTGACTGCCGAGGGTGGCGAGATAGCCGACCGCCTCGACGAGATTGGTCTTGCCCTGCCCGTTGGGGCCGACGAAGGCCGTGACGCCCGGGTCCAGCGGGACCTCGACCCGGGCGTAGGAGCGGAAGTCGGCCAGCGACAGATGCGTGACGTGCATGGTCGTGCGCCGACCTCCCCGGCGTTCAGGTGTTTCTGCGTTACTTCTTCTCGACCGCGTGGCCGCCGAACTGGTTGCGCAGCGCCGCGATCATCTTCATCTGGGGCGAGTCCTCCTGGCGGGAGGCGAACCGCGCGAACAGCGACGCGGTGATCGCCGGCAGCGGGACCGCGTTGTCGATGGCGGCCTCCACAGTCCAGCGTCCCTCACCGGAGTCCTGTGCATAACCCCTGAGCCCGTCCAGGTGCTCGTCCTCGTCGAGCGCGTTGACGGCGAGGTCCAGCAGCCAGGAGCGGATGACGGTGCCCTCCTGCCAGGAGCGGAAGACCTCGCGGACGTTCTCCACGGAGTCGACCTTCTCCAGCAGCTCCCAGCCCTCGGCGTAGGCCTGCATCATCGCGTACTCGATGCCGTTGTGGACCATCTTCGCGAAGTGGCCCGCGCCGACCTTGCCCGCGTGCACCGAGCCGAAGTCGCCCTCCGGCTTGAGCGCGTCGAAGATCGGCTGCACCTTGGCGACGTGCTCCTTGTCGCCGCCGTACATCAGCGCGTAGCCGTTCTCCAGGCCCCATACGCCGCCGGAGACGCCGCAGTCGACGAAGCCTATGCCCTTGGCGGCCAGCTCCTCGGCGTGCTTCTCGTCGTCCGTCCAGCGGGAGTTGCCGCCGTCGACGACCACGTCACCGGGCTCCAGCAGCTCGGCGAGCTGATCGATCGTGGACTGCGTGGGCTCGCCGGCCGGGACCATCACCCACACCACGCGCGGGGCGGAGAGCTTGCCCACAAGCTCCTCCAGGCTGTGGACGTCCGCGAGGTCCGCGTTGCGGTCGTATCCGATGACGGTGTGGCCCGCGCGGCGGATCCGCTCGCGCATGTTGCCGCCCATCTTGCCGAGGCCGACGAGACCGAGCTCCATCAGTTGTGTTCCTTAGGTCGCTGTGTGGCGTGCGGGGCGCCGACGCACCCCCGGGCACCCTCGTACCCGCGTCCGAAGCCTAAACCCGGACGGTCCCGCACAGCTGTGGGCATACGCGCTCAAACGTGGCCGCTCACCTGGGGGTTCAGCGGTCCGCCGGTCCACAGCCTGTGGACCGGCGGTGCCCGTCGGACCGGCTCAGCCGCTGAGGCGGACCGGCATGATCAGGTACTTGTACGCCGCGTCCGCCTCGGCGTCCACGGCCGGCTTGCCGGACAGCAGCGCGGGCTTCGTCGACGTCGTGAAGGACAGCTGCGCCACCGGGGAGTCGATCGCGCTGAGGCCGTCCAGCAGGAAGGTCGGGTTGAAGGCGATCGAGATGTCGTCGCCGTCGAGCTGGGCGTCCACCCTTTCCACAGCCTGTGCGTCGTCGCTGGAGCCGGCCTCCAGGATGAGCACGCCCTGCTCGAAGCTGAGCCGCACCGGGGTGTTCCGCTCGGCGACCAGCGCCACACGCTTGACGGCCTCGACGAACGGCGCCGTCTCGATCGTCGCGACGCTGTTGAACTCCGTCGGGAACAGCGTCCGGTACTTCGGGAGGTCGCCCTCCAGCAGCCGGGTCGTCGTGCGGCGCCCGGCGCCCTCGAAACCGATCAGGCCCTCGCCCGCGCCGGAGCCCGACAGGGCGAGCGTGACGCTGTCACCGGCGCCCAGCGACTTGGCGGTGTCCAGCAGCGTCTTGGCGGGCACCAGGGCCACCGCGGAGGCGTCCGGGTTCTCCGGCTTCCACAGGAACTCGCGGACCGCGAAGCGGTAGCGGTCGGTGGAGGCCAGGGTGACCGTGTCGCCCTCGATCTCGATGCGGACACCCGTCAGCACCGGCAGCGTGTCGTCCCGGCCGGCGGCGATGGCCACCTGCTGGACGGCGGCGGAGAACACCTCCCCGGGGACGGTGCCCGTGGCGTTCGGCATCTGCGGCAGCGCCGGGTACTCCTCCACAGGCAGGGTGTGGAGCGTGAACCGCGAGGAGCCGCAGACCACGGTCGCCCGTACACCGTCTGTGGAGATCTCCACCGGGCGGTTGGGCAGCGCCCGCGAGATGTCGGCGAGCAGGCGGCCGGAGACCAGGACCGTGCCCTCCTCCTCGACCTCGGCCTCGACGCTCACCCGAGCGGAGACCTCGTAGTCGAAGCTGGACAGGCTCAGCTGGCCGTCCTCGGCCTTCAGCAGGAGGCCGGCGAGGACAGGCGCCGGCGGACGGGCCGGGAGGCTGCGTGCCGCCCAGGCCACTGCCTCCGCGAGTACGTCGCGTTCCACCCGGATCTTCACTGTGTGCCGCCTCCTGCTGTTGCTACTGAGTCCTCCGACTCGGTGTCACCGCCTCCTGAGGCGGGAACAACACCGGGGACCAGTCTGACGCACGGCACTGACAGTAGGTGCCCGTCGGGGTCAAGTCGCTCGAAGGGGCAGCCGGGCCCGATGCGCCGAGTTGTGCACAGGACCCGCTTCCAAACGATTTCCGGGCTCTCTCTAGTCGTTCGTAGTAGTAGGGCCTGTGGATACCGTGGATAACCGCGTTTGCCCAGCTCAGGCCGGAGATTTTGTCCACTGCCCCTGTGGGTGGCACCGGTGGACAACTCGGGGTCTCTGTGGAGAACAGAAAGTTCTGCACACTCCGCCCACAGGACGAGGGCAGTTCTCCCCAGCTGCGTCCCCAGTTTTACCCAGGTTTCCCACACCCCAATCCGGCAGCTTCGTGTGACGGCTTTCACTCGGGCCGGTGATCGGAGGCGTCGCGTTGTCGAACAGTGGACAGTGATGTGGAGAAGTCCCCGATCGCTGGGGACAAGCGGGCCGAACCTGTGGGTTGCCCGTGGACAACTCCGTGCACAGCTTGTGGATCATGGCTCTGTCCACAGTCTGTGGAGATCGTTCGTCCACGAATCCACATGCTGCTGACCTGCCCGGATGCTCTCCGCGGCCCGCCCTTGTGGACGCCCGTATGGACAACTTCGCAGTCCCCAGTCTGTGGACGGAAGAAAGTCACCGAATCTGTGGAGAGAGGCCGTAACCCGGCATCCGATCGAACAGCCGCTGACGGGGACACGACGGGCGGAGAGGGCGTGCCGGCCCGCCGGAGCCACAGCGGCGGAGCCCCGCAGTCCCGTCCCAGGGTTGCTCCGCCGCCGCCCAGGGCCCCCGCACCGGCCATCAGGACACCCGGGCCGCCCCGCGCCGGGCGGGAGGACGCACTGGTCTCCCGCACCTGGCGGCCCCGGTCTCCCGCACCTGGTGGCCGCGGTCTCCCGCACCTGGTGGCCCCGGTCTTCCGCACCCGGCGGCCCCGGTCTCCCGTACCGAGCAGAAAAGGCGCCCCCGGGATCGCTCCCGAGGGCGCCCTCAGCGCCGTACGCGGCCTTCGTCAGCCGTTCTTGATGCGGTTGGTCAGCTCCGTCACCTGGTTGTAGATGGAGCGCCGCTCCGCCATCAGGTTGCGGATCTTCCGGTCCGCGTGCATCACCGTCGTGTGGTCCCGGCCGCCGAACAGCGCGCCGATCTTCGGCAGCGACAGGTCCGTCAGCTCACGGCACAGATACATCGCGATCTGCCGGGCCGTGACCAGCGCGCGCCCGCGCGAGGTGCCGCACAGATCCTCCACCGTCAGCCCGAAGTAGGCCGCGGTGGCGCTCATGATCGCCGTCGAGGTGATCTCCGGCGCCGAGTCCTCGCCGCCCGGGATCAGATCCTTCAGGACGATCTCCGTCAGCCCGAGGTCCACCGGCTGCCGGTTCAGCGACGCGAACGCCGTCACCCGGATCAGCGCGCCCTCCAGTTCACGGATGTTCCGCGAGATCCGGGAGGCGATGAACTCCAGCACCTCCGGCGGGGCGTTCAGCTGCTCCTGCACCGCCTTCTTGCGCAGGATCGCGATCCGCGTCTCCAGCTCCGGCGGCTGGACGTCGGTGATCAGACCCCACTCGAAACGGTTCCGCAGCCGGTCCTCCAGCGTCACCAGCTGCTTGGGCGGCCGGTCGGAGGACAGCACGATCTGCTTGTTGGCGTTGTGCAGCGTGTTGAACGTGTGGAAGAACTCCTCCTGCGTCGACTCCTTGTCCGCGAGGAACTGGATGTCGTCGACAAGCAGGATGTCCATCTCCCGGTACCGCTTGCGGAAGCTGTCGCCCTTGCCGTCCCGGATCGAGTTGATGAACTCGTTCGTGAACTCCTCGGAACTGACGTACCGCACACGCGTGCCGGGGTACAGGCTCCGCGCGTAGTGCCCGATCGCATGCAGCAGATGCGTCTTGCCGAGGCCCGACTCGCCGTAGATGAACAGCGGATTGTACGCCTTCGCCGGCGCCTCCGCCACGGCCACCGCAGCCGCGTGCGCGAAACGGTTGGACGCGCCGATCACGAACGTGTCGAACAGGTACTTCGGGTTCAGGCGCGCCGTCGGCTCCCCCGGACCGGCCGCCGGCGCGGGCTGCGCCGCCGACGACCCGGGCGCCCCGGCCGAGGACGGGCCCGGGCCCACGGGTCCGCCGCGGTGCGCCTGGCCGGGACCGCCCGACGGGTCGGGCAGCTCACGCCGCGTGGCGTCCCGCTGCTCGTAGTCCCGCTGCTCGTAGTCCCGTTTGTCGTAGTCGCCGCGCTGGGCGTCGTAGTCCGGGCGCTGCGGCTCGTACGGCGGGCGCTCGGGGCGCTCCGGCGCCGACGTGCGGTAGTCCTGCGCGGACGGGCCGTACGGGTCCTTGGGGCCGTACGAATCGCCGTAACCGTCCTGCGAGGACGGGGAGGCGTACGGGTCGCGCTCGGGGAAGCCCAGCCGCTGCTGCTGCCAGCCGTAGTCGTCCTGCGGGCGCGGCCAGGCGCCCGGCTCGGGGCGCTGGTACTCCGAGGGGTAGGCCGGGCGGGCCGTCGGCATCTGGTCGCCGCGCGAGCCCGGCAGGTCCGGCCGGCCGCCGGGGCGGTCCTCACGGCCCGGCACAGGCTCGGCACGGTGACGGCCGTACCCCTCGTACGGGCCGTCGTACACCGGGAGTTCGGGCTGCTCCTCGTACCGCTGGTCGTCGTAGCGCTGCTGCTCGTGGCGCGGGGGCTGCTGGGCGGGCGGCGCGGGCGGGGCCGGGGACTCGCCCGCCGAGTCGTCCACGGTGATCGCGATACGGATCGGGCGACCGCACTCGCGGCTCAGGCTCTCGCTGACGACCGGGGCCAGCCGGCCCTCCAGTACGCCCTTCGCGAACTCGTTCGGTACGGCCAGCAGGGCCGTGTCGGCGACCAGCGCGAGCGGCTGCGTCCGCCGGAGCCAGTGCTCGTCCTTGCCCTCGACGCCCTGGCCGCGGCCCTCCCCGAGAAGCTGCTCCAGTACACGTGGCCACACTGCGGCAAGATCGGCAGGTACGTCAGCCACAGGGCACGCTCTCTCACAGGTCCCTCGAACGTGTGGTCCGGGGAAGGGTCGGGATGTGAATCGGATGGTTGGGGACAAGGGAACGAATCGGAGTCCAGCCACGGTAGTCAGCGCGGCCGGTACGGTTCAAGTTGTTGTCCCCAGCCTGTGGACAGTGTCTCCCGGTGACCCCTGGTTTGACCGGATGGCGTAGCCGCGCGTACCGTGACGAGGTCGAGTTGTCGACGGCTGCTGCCGCCTGCCTCCGATGGGCACCGATCGCTGAGAGTGAGTAGTCCCTGCTGACGCGGGGGTGTTCCGCGGTGCACTCGGGCGTAACGCGAGCTACTCGTGGGCGCACGGTGACAGCCAGGACGGCACCCGCCACCACCGATTTGATTTCTGGAGCCCCCGAGTGAGCAAGCGCACCTTCCAGCCGAACAACCGTCGTCGCGCGAAGACCCACGGCTTCCGGCTGCGTATGCGCACCCGTGCCGGCCGCGCGATTCTCGCGTCCCGCCGCAGCAAGGGTCGCGCCCGTCTGTCCGCCTGATCCCGGTCAGGTCATGCCGTCGTGCTGCCCACCGAGAACCGGCTGAGGCGGCGCGAGGACTTCGCGACCGCGGTACGACGGGGTCGCCGGGCCGGCCGCCCGCTCCTCGTCGTCCACCTTCGCAGCGGTGCCACGGACCCGCACGCGCCAGGGGAGAGCGCTTCCCCGACGCGTGCGGGTTTCGTCGTGAGCAAGGCCGTCGGCGGAGCAGTGGTCCGCAACAAGGTGAAGCGTCGGCTGCGTCACCTCATGCGGGACCGATTGGACCGGCTGCCCCCCGGTAGCCTGGTAGTCGTACGAGCGCTGCCCGGTGCGGGTGACGCCGACCACGGACAGCTGGCCCGAGACCTGGATGCCGCCCTCGAGCGGCTGCTGGGAGGGGGCGCGCGATGAAGTACCCGCTGCTGGCTCTGATCAAGCTGTACCAGTGGACGATCAGTCCACTGCTCGGGCCGGTGTGCAAGTACTACCCCTCGTGCTCCCACTACGGCTACACCGCGATCGACCGCCACGGCGCGATCAAGGGGACAGCACTCACCGCCTGGCGCATTCTGCGGTGCAACCCGTGGTCGCCGGGCGGCGTGGACCATGTTCCGCCGCGCAAGCGTCCGCGGTGGCACGAAATGCTGCGTGACGCCTGGCGTGCACGCAGGGGCGGGCCCTGTGCCGCCGAACCGGCCACCGACGGGAAGATCCCTTCGAGCCCGGCCGCAGAGACCTCGTCCCATGCCCAAGGAGCATGATTAGTGGACACGATTGCCAGCCTCTTCAGTTTCATCACCTGGCCCGTCTCATGGGTCATCGTCCAGTTCCACAAGGTGTACGGCGCCCTGTTCGGCCCTGACACCGGGTGGGCCTGGGGCCTGTCCATCGTGTCCCTGGTGATCGTGATCCGGATCTGCCTGATCCCGCTCTTCGTGAAGCAGATCAAGGCGACGCGCGCGATGCAGACGCTCCAGCCGGAGATGAAGAAGATCCAGGAGCGCTACAAGAACGACCGGCAGCGTCAGTCCGAAGAGATGATGAAGCTGTACAAGGAGACGGGCACCAACCCGCTCTCCTCGTGCCTTCCCATCCTGGCGCAGTCCCCGTTCTTCTTCGCCCTGTACCACGTCCTCAACGGCATCGCGACCGGCAAGACGGTCGGCGTCATCGACCAGGACCTGCTGGCCAGCGCCCGTCAGGCCCATATCTTCGGTGCCCCGCTGGCCGCGAAGTTCATGGACAGCGCCGCCAAGGTCGAGGCTCTCGGCGCCTCGCTGACCGACGTCCGCGTCGTCACCGCCGTCATGATCGTCCTGATGTCGGCCTCGCAGTTCTTCACCCAGCGCCAGCTGATGACGAAGAACGTCGACACCACCGTGAAGACGCCGTTCATGCAGCAGCAGAAGATGCTGATGTACGTCTTCCCGGTCATCTTCGCCGTCTTCGGCATCAACTTCCCCGTCGGTGTCCTCGTCTACTGGCTGACCACCAACGTGTGGACCATGGGCCAGCAGATGTACGTCATCCACAACAACCCGACCCCGGGTTCCAAGGCCCAGGCCGCCTACCTGGAGCGCCTCTCCAAGCGCGTGGTCCACCACGGCAGCGCCCGCCGCCGCAGCGAGCGCACGATCATCAAGGCGATCGTCGCCAAGGGCCGCGACCGCAACGAGGCCGAGCGCAAGTTCATCAACGGCCTGAACAAGGCCGGCCTGGCCGCCCAGACCGACGGCACCGTGATCCGCAGCGAGGTCCAGGCGGCTGCCACCGAGGACGGCACGCCGGGCAGCACGGGCGGGGCGCCCAAGCGGCAGCAGCCCAAGCGCCAGCCGAAGTCCAAGCGCCAGGCGGGCGGCTCCGCGTCCGGTGCCTCCGGCTCCGCCCCGGCGTCGACCACGTCGCTCAGCAAGTCCGGCGACACCCAGGACGCCAAGCCCGCTCCCGCTCCCGCCAAGAAGCCGGGCTCCGGCACCCGCAGCAAGGCCCAGTCCGGCCAGCGCAAGGGTGGTCCGCAGCGCCCCAAGTCCCCGTCCAAGAAGTAAGAAGGAGCCCATCCCGTGACGGAAGGCACCACCTCCGCCGAGGGTGCAGACACCCTGACCCGCCTGGAGCAGGAGGGCGAGATCGCGGCGGACTACCTCGAGGGTCTGCTGGACATCGCCGACCTCGACGGCGACATCGACATGGACGTCGAAGCCGACCGCGCCTCTGTGTCGATCATCAGCGACACGGGCAGCCGCGACCTGCAGAAGCTGGTCGGCCGGGACGGCGAGGTGCTGGAGGCCCTGCAGGAGCTGACCCGGCTCGCCGTGCACCGGGAGACCGGCGACCGCAGCCGGCTGATGCTGGACATCGCCGGGTACCGCGCCAAGAAGCGTGCCGAGCTGTCCGAGCTGGGGGCCAAGGCCGCCGCCGAGGTCAAGAGCAGCGGTGAGCCCAAGCGGCTCAGGCCGATGACCCCGTTCGAGCGGAAGGTCGTGCACGACGCGGTCAAGGCCGCCGGACTGCGCAGCGAGTCCGAGGGCGAGGAGCCGCAGCGTTTCGTCGTCGTGCTGCCCAACTGAACCGGTACGCACGTCACCCCGGCCCCGTCTGTTGCGCAGGCGGGGCCGATCTTTGTCAGCCTGTAGTTCTGGTGGTCGTCGGCGCGCAGCGCGCTGATGCGGTACGGAAGGACGGTCCCCGTGACGGAGGCAGCGGAGCTTCCCCCTGCGCCCGAGCAGGCGCGCGACGTATTCGGTGATCGCTTCGCGGATGCGGTCCGGTACGCCGAGCTTCTGGCGGAGGCGGGAGTGCAGCGCGGGCTCATCGGTCCCCGGGAGGTACCCCGCCTGTGGGAGCGGCATCTGCTGAACTGTGCGGTGCTCTCGGAGGTCGTGCCCGAGGGAGTCACCGTGTGCGATGTCGGTTCCGGCGCCGGCCTGCCCGGTATCCCCCTGGCCCTGGTCCGGGACGACCTGAAGATCACCCTGCTGGAGCCGCTGCTGCGGCGCACCAACTTCCTCACCGAGGTCGTCGAGCTGCTCGGGCTCGACCATGTCACCGTCGTGCGCGGCCGTGCCGAGGAGGTCATGGGCAAGTTGCCCCCGGTCCATGTCGTGACGGCCCGTGCCGTGGCCCCGCTGGACCGGCTCGCCACCTGGGGGATTCCTCTGCTGCGGCCCTACGGCGAGATGCTCGCCCTCAAGGGCGACACGGCCGAGGAGGAGCTCAAGGCCGCGGCGACCGCGCTGACCAAGCTGGGTGCCGTGGAGACGTCGATCCTGCACGTCGGCGAGGGCGTGGTGGACCCGATGTCCACGGTCGTGCGCGTCGAGGTCGGGGAGAGCCCCGGCGGTGTCCGCTTCGCCGCCAAGCGGGCCAAGGCGGCCCGCACGGGGCGTACCCGGCGCCGGCGCTGACGGGGCTGGGCCGGGTGTGCTGCCCGGCGGGACGGGTGTGCTGCCCGGCGCGGCCCAGGCGTGCTGCCTCGCGCGGGCCGGGCCGTTGGTGCGACGTCCCGCGGGATGGGGTGTGCTGTCCTGCGGGCCGGCTGTGTGGTCCCGGGTGGCACGCCCGGGAGCTGTGCTCTGGAGTGCGCCTGGGGTTGTACCTGCGGGTGTACTCCACATAAACGTCCCAAGCGTCGCATGACGGAGTGTCGCGACAGTTCGGCCTCGGCTGCTCGGCATCGTGTTTCACGTGAAACGTCGCTCACTGCTGCACGGCATCATCAGTCGGGGCCGCGCTGCGGCTGACCCCCGCGAACGTAGGCCTCTCGGCTCCCTGGACCAGGCGTCAGACAAGCCGTCCCCGTCCCCCGCGAGGGGCACGGAGTTGTCCACAGAGGTGGATTTCTCCACAGAAGGCAAGGGCTCACTGGCTCACGACCCCAAAGGCATGCGACGCTCTCTTCATTGCGAGCCTGAAGTCGAGGAGAGTGAATCCTTGCGGTCCGACGCCAACATCGCGGGACCGATGACCGATCCGGTCCCCGGTCCCCGTACCGAGTCGACGGGGGAGGATGTTTCACGTGAAACGCCGCCCCCGATGGACGACACCCCGATCGGTCGTGCGGCCCAACTCGCGGTGGAGGCAATGGGCCGCGCCGGGGAGGGTCTCCCGCGACCCGAGCAGACCCGCATCATCGTGGTCGCCAACCAGAAGGGCGGCGTCGGCAAGACCACGACGACGGTCAATATCGCCGCCTCCCTGGCTCTCCATGGGAGCCGGGTCCTGGTGATCGACCTCGATCCGCAGGGCAATGCGTCCACCGCGCTGGGGATCGACCACCATGCCGAAGTGCCGTCCATTTACGACGTGTTGGTGGACAGCAAGCCGCTGTCCGAGGTTGTCCAGCCGGTCGTCGACGTCGAGGGCCTCTTCTGTGCCCCCGCCACCATCGACCTGGCCGGCGCAGAGATCGAGCTGGTCTCCCTGGTCGCCCGCGAGAGCCGGCTCCAGCGGGCCATCCAGGCCTATGAGCAGCCGCTCGACTACATCCTCATCGACTGTCCGCCCTCGCTCGGACTGCTGACCGTCAACGCGCTCGTGGCGGGCCAGGAAGTGCTCATCCCGATCCAGTGCGAGTACTACGCGCTGGAAGGTCTGGGACAGCTTCTGCGCAACGTCGACCTGGTGCGGGGCCACCTCAACCCCACGCTGCATGTGTCGACCATCCTGCTCACCATGTACGACGGCCGGACACGCCTGGCGTCCCAGGTCGCGGAAGAGGTGCGCAACCACTTCGGTGACGAGGTGCTGCGGACGAGCATTCCCCGCTCGGTCCGTATCTCCGAGGCGCCGAGCTACGGGCAGACGGTGCTGACCTACGATCCGGGATCGAGTGGCGCCCTCTCCTACTTTGAGGCCGCACGTGAGATCGCGCTGAAGGGTGTCGGCGTCAGCTATGACGCGCTCCACGCCCATATCGGCGCCCAGAGCAACCCGAACATGGTGGAGGGGATCCAGTGAGCGAGCGACGGAGGGGGCTGGGTCGAGGTCTTAGCGCATTGATCCCCGCCGCCCCGACAGAGAAGAGCCCGGCTGCGGCGGCACTGGGAGGCGGCGCAGCCGCATCTCCGTCCGGTGTCCCGACGCTGACGTCCGACCGCGGAGTGGCCGCGGCGAAGGTGGCCACACTGCCGCCTGTTTCACGTGAAACAGAGGAGTCGGCGGCTCCTTCTGTTCCGGCCCCTCCGATGGGGGCGCACTTCGCCGAGATCCCGCTCGACGCCATCTCGCCCAACCCGCACCAGCCGCGCGAGGTGTTCGACGAGGACGCCCTGGAAGAGCTGGTCGTCTCCATCCGCGAGTTCGGGCTTCTGCAGCCCGTGGTGGTCCGGCAGATGCGCCCCGACAGCTACGAGCTGATCATGGGTGAGCGGCGCTTCCGTGCCTGCAAGAAGCTGGGACTGGAGAACATCCCGGCGATCGTGCGGCACACGGACGACGACAAGATGCTCGTCGACGCACTGCTGGAGAACCTCCACCGGGCGCAGCTCAACCCGATCGAGGAGGCGAACGCCTACGATCAGCTGCTGAAGGACTTCAACTGCACGCATGATCAGCTGGCGGAGCGCATCGGCCGTTCCCGCCCACAGATCAGCAACACGCTCCGGTTGCTGAAGCTGTCGCCGACGATCCAGCTGAGGGTCGCCGCCGGAGTGCTCTCCGCGGGCCATGCCCGTGCACTGGTCGGCATCGAGGACCCGGAGGAGCAGGACCGGCTGGCGAAGCGGATCGTCTCCGAGGGGCTCTCGGTGCGGTCGGTCGAGGAGATCGTGACCCTGATGGGGTCGCGGGAAAAGAAGGCGCCCCGGTCCCGCAAGCCGCGTGCCGGCTCCCGGATCTCCCCCGCCCTCAACGACCTGGCATCCCGGCTGTCGGACCGGTTCGAGACGCGGGTGAAGGTCGACCTCGGCCAGAAGAAGGGCAAGATCACCGTTGAGTTCGCCTCGGTGGAGGATCTGGAGCGCATCCTCAGCACGCTCGCCCCGGGCGAGGGCCAGGTGCTGCAGAAGAGCCTCAGGGACGCGGGGCCGGACGACACCGACGACTGATCTTCCGTGTCCGACGGAGAGCGGGCCGTGTCCGGTGTGTACCGGAACACGGCCCGCTCTTTGCTTTGATCCGGTATCGAGCAGATTGTTTCGTGGATACGATGCGAATGGATCAGGCACATGACCGGGCAGCACCTCGAACGGGGAGGGCGGGGGGCCATGCGCACGATGAGCCGGACCGGACTCGTGAGCGCCGGCCTGGGGCTGGGCGCGGTCGGCGGATTCGTCGGCAGTCTGCTCAGGGAACGGGGTGCTCTGACAGCCGCCCGCCGGACAGCGGGCGGGGGAAGCGAGGAACCGCCTTCATGGGCCGTCGGCTCGTACCGCTCACGCTGGACAATCTTCAGGACCTTCCCCAGCGCTGTCGCGCGTGCGTCTTCTGGGAGCTGGACCCGGTCAGCGGCGAAGCCGCGATAAAGGCCGGGACGGCGGACCTGGAGAAGGAGTCGTGGATCTCCGCCGTCCTGCTGGACTGGGGCTCCTGCGGGCGGGTGGTCTATGTCGATGACGTCCCGGTGGGGTTCGTGCTTTATGCGCCGCCCGCCTATGTCCCGCGCTCGACCGCCTTCCCGACGAGCCCTGTCTCACCGGACGCCGTGCAGCTGATCACCGGCTTCATCGTGCCGGGCTATCAGGGGCAGGGGCTGGGCCGGGTGATGGTCCAGACCGTCGCGAAGGATCTGTTGCGTCGCGGGTTCAAGGCGATCGAGGCGTTCGGCGATGCCCGCTGGAAGGAACCCGCCTGTCTGCTGCCCGCCGATCATCTGCTGGCCGTGGGGTTCAAGACCGTGCGCCAGCATCCCGTCCACCCGCGTCTGCGGCTGGAGCTGCGGTCCACGCTGTCCTGGAAGGAAGACGTGGAGCTGGCTCTGGACCGGCTGCTCGGGGCAGTACAGAAGGAACCCGCGTTGCGGCCCCTGTGACCACGGCGCGGCGGCTCCGGTCAGCCTTCGGGCCGCCGCATGTTCTGCGCGGCCGTATATGCCGAAGGGGCCGACCCGTGGAGGTCGGCCCCTCATGTTTCACGTGAAACGTTGCTCAGCGTTCAGCGATGAAGTCCTCGAGGTCGCGGAGGAGCGCGGCCTTGGGCTTGGCACCGACGATGGTCTTGGCGACCTCACCGTTGTGGTAGACGTTCAGCGTCGGGATGGACATCACGCCGTACTTCGCAGCCGTGCCGGGGTTCTCGTCGATGTTCAGCTTGACGATCTCGATCTTGTCGCCGTGCTCGGCGGCGATCGCCTCCAGCGAGGGCGCGATCTGACGGCACGGGCCGCACCAGGCGGCCCAGAAGTCCACCAGGACGGGCTTGTCGCTCTTCAGGACGTCCTGCTCGAAGGAGTCGTCGGTCACGTTCTTCAGGGTGCCTGCCACGGCGGGCTCCTTAACTGTTGGTGCGTGGGGCGGGATGGGGGTCAGACAGAGGTCTTCTCGGGCTCGGCCTGCTGCTCGTTGTCGCCCAGAGCGGCGAGGTACCGCTCGGCGTCGAGGGCGGCGGAGCAGCCGGTACCGGCCGCGGTGATGGCCTGGCGGTAGGTGTGGTCCACGACATCGCCCGCGGCGAAGACACCCGGGATGTTGGTCCGGGTGGAGGGAGAGGCGACCTTGAGGTAGCCCTCCTCGTCCAGGTCCAGCTGGCCCTTGAACAGCTCGGTGCGCGGGTCGTGGCCGATCGCGATGAACAGGCCGGTGACCGGCAGGTCCGAGAGCTCACCGGTCTTGACGTTGCGCAGCTTCAGACCGGCCAGCTTCTGCTCGCCGAGGATCTCGGCGACCTCGCTGTCCCAGACGAACTTGATCTTCGGGTCGGCGAAGGCGCGCTCCTGCATGGCCTTGGAGGCGCGCAGAGTGTCCCGGCGGTGGACGACGGTGACGGACTTGGCGAAGCGGGAGAGGAAGGTGGCCTCCTCCATCGCGGTGTCGCCGCCGCCGATCACGGCGATGTCCTGGTCCTTGAAGAAGAAGCCGTCACAGGTCGCGCACCAGGAGACGCCCCGGCCGGAGAGCGCGTCCTCGTTCGGCAGACCGAGCTTGCGGTGCTGGGAGCCGGTCGTGACGATCACGGCCTTCGCGCGGTGGACGGTGCCGGCGGTGTCCGTGACGGTCTTGATCTCACCGGTGAGGTCGACGGAGACGGCGTCGTCGGGGATGAGCTCGGCGCCGAAGCGCTCGGCCTGCGCCCGCATGTTGTCCATGAGCTCGGGGCCCATGATGCCGTCCCGGAAGCCGGGGAAGTTCTCCACCTCGGTGGTGTTCATCAGGGCGCCACCCGCGGTGACCGCCCCTTCGAACACCAGCGGCTTCAGCGACGCGCGTGCGGTGTAGAGCGCCGCCGTGTATCCGGCGGGCCCGGAGCCGATGATGATCACGTTTCGGACGTCGCTCACGGCTTGATTCCTCGTCTCTTGGCTGCGTCGTACGGCCGGTGGGAGCCCGTTTCTGAACTCTCACCCCACCCAACGGATCCTACGGGGCCCGCATTCCCGCCGTGTCCGGGCACACCGCGGCCCGTCACCGCACGGGTACCACGCACGGCGACGACAAGGCCTCCGGCGCTCAGGGACGCGGGAAGGAGTTCTGCAGCAGGATCTTGGCGCTGTCCGCCGACTTCGGGTCCTTCACGCAGGCCGCATCGACGATATAGGCGGTGACCCGGCCGCTGTTGGTGGTGTCGGGCAGCACGACGAGCAGCGCGGCGGTCCCCTGATAGGTGCCTTCCTTGGTGGCGAGGGCCGCCTCCTTGCGGCCGATGCCCTTCTGGACGCATTCGGGGACAGTGGGCTGCCGGTAGACCTTGGGGCCGTTGCCGGTGTCGGACTCGATGCCGAGGCTGCGAGGGGCATGGGAGCCGTCGTCGGTGCTCCCGGCGAGGAGGTCGGTCACCTGGCCCTGGAGGGTGCCCTGGGCGAAGGTGTCCGCTGCGGTGGTCCGGGGGGCCTTCGCGGCGGTGCCGCCGTCCGTGAGTGAGGTCACCAGCACGGCGCCGAGGCCCAGTGCGGCGGCTCCGAGCACGCTGCTCAGGACGGCGACCTTGCGCCGGCTCCGGCGGGTGCGCTCCTTGCGGCCCGGGCCGGTGCCGGCGGTGCGGGGACGGCCGGAGGGACGGTCGGGTGCCGATGTTTCACGTGAAACATGCGCGTGGTCCGCCGTTGCGGAGGTCCTCGAAGCGGGGTGGCCGGCTGCCTCGTCCTCGGGGTATCCGGCGGTCCGGGCGTCGAGGAGGGCTTCCGCCGCAAGGGCCGCGTCGATGCGCTGGGCGACATCGTCCGGCATCTTCGGCGGGCCCGGCAGGGTGCCGAGCAGTCCGCGGATCTCCTCCAGGGAGGAATGGACGTCCGCGCACAGGTCGCATGCGTCCAGGTGCCGTCGTAGATCGGCGGTGCGGGACGGTGGGAGCAGCCCTTCGGCGAGGTCGGAGATCTCGGTGACGTCCGGGTGCCCTGCCGTGTCCGTCGTCGATGTCACGCTCGCCCACCTCCGCCCTTGACTGCGGCTGAGTCGTTCGGTCCTGGATCACGCGGCCCTGTGTTGTGCGGTCCCGCTGCGGGTGGGACGGATCTGCCCGGTGGCCGGTTCCGTTCTTCGCCCGTTAGGCCGGTCCCACGGCTGTTTTCCGGCCGCAGATGGGTGAGCAGCGGCAGCAGCCGGGCTCTGCCCCGGGCGCAGCGGCTCTTGACGGTGCCCGTCGGGACATCGAGGACGCGGGCGGCCTCGGCGACCGGATATCCCTGCATGTCGACGAGGACGAGCGCGGCCCGCTGGTC
Source organism: Streptomyces sp. XM83C (assembly GCF_023072675.1). Classification (GTDB taxonomy): domain Bacteria; phylum Actinomycetota; class Actinomycetes; order Streptomycetales; family Streptomycetaceae; genus Streptomyces; species Streptomyces thermocoprophilus. The sequence continues at coordinate 25,902 of NZ_JALLGL010000006.1, read as the reverse complement.
GGGCGGAAGGGTGTCCAAGGCCTCCAGCAGCTGGCGGTGGAGGTCGTCGCGCTCGACCGGCGCCGAGGCGGACTCGTGAGGCTCCAGCAGCTGCTCCAGCCGTTCCGTGTCGTCGACGGGGGAGGTCTTGCGGGAGGCGGCCTTGCGGGCCCGGTCGAGGCAGGCGTTCACCGTGATGCGGTGCAGCCAGGTCGTGACGGCCGACTGGCCGCGGAAGGTGTGCGCGGCCCGGTAGGCGGAGACAAGGGCGTCCTGGACGGCGTCGGCGGCCTCCTCACGGTCCCCCAACGTGCGCAGCGCCACCGCCCACAGCCGGTCCCGGTGACGCCGCACGAGCTCGCCGAAGGCATCGGGGTCCCCGTCGACGTGGCGGGTGAGCAGATCCTGATCGCTCACCCCGTCGTATCCGGCGCCCTCCGCCATCGGACCCCCTCCGGTGCCAGGTCAGCCCGTGAACTTCACGTCGGTGATGGCCTGCTTGTAGCCCGGGCCGCTGTAGTCGTCCTGAGGCGCCATGGGCACATCGGTGATCCACAGCAGCACGTACTGCGTCTTGAGCTTCTTCGACGCCTTCACCGTGACAGAGGTTCCGGTCGTGGTGGCGGTTCCGATCTCCTTCGCGGAGTCGACCGGTGCGACCGGCTGCAGGGCGTCCGTGGCGTACAGATGGACCGTCGTGTGGTCGCCCGGGTACCGGAGCCCTATCGACACCGACGCGACCTCCTGCGGCGAGCCGAGGTCGTAGACGATGCCCACGCCCGGCTTGTACGGCGCGAGCTTCGGCCCGTCAAGATACCGCCGGGTGCGCCAGAACGTGGAGCTGTCGCCGTCGTAGGTCTTGCCCACGTCGGCCGCGGCCTGTGCGGAACCCTCGGCCACGTACTCCTGCGCGTTCTGGATGGTGAGCGGCTTGGCGGGGCGGACCTTGTCGCCGTTGTCGTCGTTGCCGTCCGTGGTCTGCGTCTGGTTGGTGTCGTCGGAGCCGCCCCGGTCCAGCAGCGCGTCCGCGAGCTGCCAGCTCCCCAGCCCGAGCGCGGCGATCAGCAGCGCGGAGACAGCCCACTTCAGCGCCTTGCCGGTACGGCTCTGCAGCGGGGGAGGCGGCGTCGGTACCGGCTGGGTGACACCGGGGTGCGGCGCCTGCCGGCCGTAGGTGCCCTGCTGGTAGGTGGTGCGCTGGTAGTCCGGCGGCGGGGTGAACGCCGGCTCCGGCGGGCGGATGCGGGGCATCTCGCCGATGGCCTTCACCAGCTCTTCCGGCGTCGTGCAGGGTGCCTCGTGCCGGGAGGCGGTCGCGCCGTCGTTGGCGAGCGCGCGCATCGCCAGCTCCGACAGTCCGCGGTGCACGCCGGCGCGGACCTGGTCCGGCGGAATCAGACCGAGATCCTTGGGCAGACCGGACAGGCCGTAGGCGTCGTTCTCGTACGGCCAGCGCTGGGTGAGCGCCGCGTACAGCAGGGCGCCGATCGCCTCGGTGTCGGTGCGCTGGGGGCGGTCCGAGGTGATGCCGCGCAGCGCGGCGTTCACGGCGAGCCCGCGGATGCGCCACTGGCCGGTGGAGGTGCGCAGTACGGCGTTCGGGTTGAGCCGCAGATGGGACAGGCCCTCACGGTGGGCAGCGGCCATCGCGGCCGAGATCTGACTCACCATCTGATAGGCGTCGTGCGGTTCCAGCGGCCCGGCCGCCAGCAGCGCCGTCAGCTCGGTGGCGTCCGGCAGCCATTCGTGGACGACATAGACGAGGTCGTTCTCCTCGACCGCGTCCAGCACCTGTACGAACCGCGGGTCGCCCAGCAGAGCGGAGGAGCGTGCGGCGGCCAGCACGGAACGGGCCCGGGCGTGGTCGGCGGGCAGGACGTGGACGCCGACGGCGCGACGCAGCTTCTCGTCGACCGCACGCCAACTGCTGAACCCGTCCAGACGGGTGACGCACTCTTCGAGCCGGTAGCGTCTGGCGAGTTTGTGGCCGCTGTGCAGCTCGGGCGGTGAGGCCTTTCCGGGATCCTGCGTCCCGCCACTCCCCTGCGCCTCGTCGTTGTCCGTGTCCCGCTCCCGGTTCTTGGCCACCCCGTCGGCCGTGGACTGGTCCGCCTGTGCGGTCAGCGACTCGTCGCCGCTGTTGTCTGCCACGTCGACGGCAGCCGTACTCCGTTCCGCCACCGTCGTTCCTGCCTCCCCATCCCATGCGCGCCGTGCGACACCGAGCGCGCCGTCCGACGCCGATCCAATTGTGCCCACAGTCCGTCGCTCTGCACGACACGCGAGTGCGGTTGTTGGTTGTGCGCCTGCCCCTCTCTCAGCGTCCCAGTCGGCCCCGGACCATGCCGACGAGCGAGTTCAGTTCCTCGATCCGCATCCGTCGGGCGGCCACGAAGAACGTGCCGAGCAGCAGTGCGCCGCCGGCCAGCAGCGCCGCGAACGAGCCGGCGACGCCTTGGCCGACCGTCTGCCCGATGCCGTAGCAGGCGGCGCCGCTGAGGGCCGCGGCCGGGACGGAGGCGATGCACAGACGGAGGTACGTGCGCAGGACACGGGCGCCGTCCAGATCGCCGCCGAGCCGCTTGCGCAGACGGTTCCAGGCGACACCGACGCCGGTCGCGTAGGCCAGGCCGTAGGCGGCGGCCATGCCGACGACCGCCCAGCGGGACGGCAGCACGAAGTAGCACAGAGCGGAAGCGCCCGCGTTGACCGCGGCCACGATGACCGTGTTGTAGAAGGGGGTGCGAGTGTCTTCGTACGCATAGAACGCGCGGAGGACCACGTACTGGACCGAATAGGGGATCAGACCGAGACCGAAGGCCATCAGCATGTAGCCCATGTTGGTGGCCTCGCCGGTGCCGGAGTTGCCGAAGATCAGCGTGCACATCGGGATGCCGAGCGCGAGGAAGCCGAACGCGATCGGCACGATCGCGACGGCCGTGGTGCGCAGGCCCTGCGAGATGTCGTCCCGGACGGCGCCCGCGTCGCCCTCGGCGGCCGAGCGGGAGATCCGCGGCAGCAGCGCCGCCATCAGTGACACCGTGATGATGGCCTGCGGCAGACCCCAGATCAGCTGGGCGTTGGCGTACGCGGCGAAACCGGTGCCGTCCACGGGGGACGCCTTGCCGGCCGACGTGGACAGCTGGGAGACGACGAGCGCGCCGGCCTGGTTGGCCAGCACGAACAGGAACGTCCACTTGGCGAGCGTGACGGCCTTGCCCAGACCGTGGCCCTTCCAGTCGAACCGCAGCCGCAGCCGGAAGCCGGTCTCCCGCAGGTACGGGATCATCGCCAGGGCCTGCACGACGAGGCCGAGCAGCACACCGATACCGAGGAGGCGCTGGCCCTCCGGCGGGATACTGGTGACCTTCATGCCGGAGTCGGCGGCGGTGCCGTACACCCAGATGAACATGCCCAGCGTCACGATGATGACGATGTTGTTCAGGACCGGCGTCCACATCATCGCGCCGAACTTGCCGCGCGCGTTGAGGATCTGCCCCATCACGACGTGGATGCCCATGAAGAAGATGGACGGCAGGAAGTACTGGACGAACGTGACGCCGACGTCATGGGCGGCCGGGTCGCTGGCCACCGAGTCCGACAGCAGCCGGATCAGGATCGGCGCGGCGAAGACCGCGGCGACCGTCAGCAGCCCGAGGACCACCATCACCAGCGTGAGCAGCCGGTTGGCGTAGGCCTCGCCGCCGTCCTCGTCCTCCTTCATCGCGCGCACCAGCTGGGGCACGAACACGGAGTTCAGGCCGCCGCCGACGGTGAGGATGTAGATCATCGTCGGGAGCTGGTAGGCGACCTGGAAGGTGTCGCCGAGCAGGCCGACGCCGAGCGCGGAGACGATCAGCGCGGAGCGGACGAAGCCGGTGAGGCGGGAGACCATCGTGCCGGCCGCCATCACCGCGCTGGACTTCAGCAGGCTCGCGGCCCGCCCCGCCTTCTTCGGCGCGGGCGCGACCGGGGCGGCGGGCGCGGCATCGTCCGGTTCCGCCGCGTCCACCGTGCCGAGGTTCATGGTGCGGTCGTCCACGGGCGGCTGTACCGGGTGCCCCGGCGCCGTGCTGGGCCCGCCGGGGGCCGCCGCCGGGCCCGGGACCTGGGGGGTGTCCGGCACCGCGCGGGCCCCGGACTGCTGCTGGTCGCGGAACAGGTGCGCGAACGCGTCCTGCTCCTTCGGCTCCTCACCGGCCTGGGTGACCAGGTCGTCCACGCCCACGTACTGCGTGGTGCGCGGGTCGTCGCCGTACGGCAGGTACTGGGTGGGGCCGTCCGGCTCCGGCGCCGGGGGCTGCGCCCACACCTGCGGGTCGGGCGCGTGAGGGGACTGCGCGGGCTGCGCGTACAGCGCCTGCGGCGGGGGGTAGGTGCCCGGGGGCGGCGGAGGGTGCGCGGCACGGTCGTAGAGCGCCTCGGCGACCGGGTCCTGCGCGGAGAGGTCCTGCGCCCGGTAGGGGTCCTGGTCGAAGGCGTCCTGGATGTACATGTCCGCGGGGTGCTGCGGCGGCACCTGGCCGTGCTCGGGCGGCGGGCCCTCGGGGTAGCCCGAGCTGCCCGCGGCCTGGCCGCGGTCACCGTCGTACGGCGCGTTCATGGTTACCCCACCTCATCGTCCCGGGCCGTCCGGCCACGACATCCTCAACGGTCCACTCTCTCACCCGTCCCGGACGGGTCGGCGCTTTCCGCTGCGGTGTCAGGCGCCGGGTCACTCGGCTGCACGTCGCCTGTCCCGGCGGCCGAGCCGGACTCCTCCTCGGGACGATCCCCGGGCTCCTCACGGTTCCCCGGGGCGTCCGCGGGCTCGCGCTCCGCACGCTCCCCCGGGTCCTCGCTCTCGGCCTCACGGGCGGCCGCGCGCTTGCGCTGGGTGTACATGCGGAAACCGGCGAGGACGAGCAGCAGCACACCGCCGCCGATGACCAGCATGACCGCGGCCGTGATCTCGGTGACCTTCACATCGAACGTGACGCGGTCACCGTAGGGCCGGCCGTCCGCCGTGTACAGCTGTGCGACGACCGTGGTCTGACCGTTGACGTTGGCGGACGTGGTGAACTTCACCGTCTGGCTGTGCCCGCCGGAGACCGCGATCCGCTGCTCCTGCCAGGTGTCCCCGCCGATCTTCAGACGGGTGGAGTTGGTCGAGGTGAGCCGCAGGACCAGATGGTCCACGCCCTGCACCAGATTGTTCTGCACGGTCACCGGGATGGTGGCGGTGCGCCCGGACAGTTTCGTGTCGGACTTCGGGATCAGCCCGACCTGCCCGGAGAGCGTCCCGAGATGCGACTCGACGTCCTGTCGGAACGCGTCGGCCTCGGTGGCCCGGCCCCGCCACGACGTGGACATCGCGCGGTTCATGGCCCGCCCGAAGGGCGTCACGACCCGCGACTCGTCGGTGAGGATCTGCTGGAAGTCCTGCAACTTGCGCTGCGTCGTCGCGATCTGCTCGAACGCCGAGCGGGGCAGCTGCTGCTTGCGCAGCGCGGAACGGTAGGCCGAGCCGGAGGGCACCTTGCGGGTGGCTTCCGGATCCGGCTTCGCCTTGGCCGCCGCGGTCAGCCCCTGCGTCTGCGACCAGCCGCCGCCGGCCAGCGCGGTCAGCGCCATGGCCATGGCCTGGGCCTGCGCGGGCTCCGGCATGCGCTGCGGGGCGACGACGATGCTGCGCTGCTTGTTCGTCTGCAGGTTGAGCGCGAGGCTCTGCGCCAGGAACTTCTGCACCGCCAGCGTCGCCGCGGACGCCGACGTCAGATCGCCCTGGAACGCCGTGGACAGCCGGGCGTCCGCGACGACGGCCGTGGTGCCCCCGCCGATGGGCCGGGCCGCCGACGGCGTGTACGACAGTCCGCCCGTCTCCTTCAGGCTGTCGCTGCGGGCGATCACCTTGTCGGCGCCCGCGGACGTGGCGACCTTGACGATGGAGGGGTCCACGGCGCCGTCCACGGGCCAGGCGAAGTCGGTGCTCGGCGTCACGTGCAGCACCGTCTTCACCGTGACGGCGGCGACATCGGTGGCCGCCTTCAGCTCGCTGAGCGAGCCGGTGACGCTCGTACCGTTGTGGGCGAGCGAGGCCAGGTCCGGGTCGGCGAACGGCAGCGCGACGACCTCCTTGCCGGCCACCGCCTGCTGTAGCTGGGCGAGCCACCGCTTGGCGACCGCCTGGTGCGTGCCCGGTACGGCCTCGCCGTCGTCGCGCACCTTGTAGCTGCGTGTCATCGCGTCGACCGAGGCCAGCAGGTCCGGGTCGATGACCCAGGTGACGTCGAGGTCGCGGCCCTTCGTCACCATCTCGTCCAGCCGGCCGCCGGGGGAGATCTCCTTGGCGAGGTCGTCGTCGAGGAAGACCGGCGTCTGCTGCTCGCCGGGTCCTGTTTCGGCGGTCATGTGGACCGTGGAGATCAGCGGCCACAGGACGGTGGTCTTCGTCCTGGTCTTAGAGTCCTCGGGATGCCAGGGCAGGAAGGTCCGCTGGATGCCGAGCACCTGCTGCCACTGCTGCGCGGATGTCTGGCCGGACAGCGACACGGCGAGCTGGTACACACCGCCGTCCCCGAGATCCAGCTCGTCGGCCGGTACGGAGATGCTGAAGGGCTGCGCCACCCCGGGATCGAGCTTGTCGATCTCCGTGACGTACTTGCCGCCGACCTCCGCGCCGTCGAGCCCGGGGGCGTAGCCGGTGCGTTCGGAGGCAGAGTCGATCTCCGAGCGGGTGGTCAGCTCAGGACCGACCCGCACGCCCACATGGGCGTCGGTGATCGCCCGCTTCCCCTTGTTGGTGACCGTGCCGGAGACGGTGAGAGTGTCGCCCTCCCCGAGGACGCTCGGGGTGAGCGAGTTCACGGCCACCGACACCGTGCGCGAGCCGCTGGGCGCCTGCGGGGCCTGCTGCGCCGTGGCCCCGGCCGGTGACGCGGCGGGCAGCTGGAGCACCCCGGCGAGCAGGGGGAGTCCGGCCAGCAGCGCTCCGGTACGCCGGAGCCACCGGCGGGCAGGTGAGGGACTCGTCCCCTGGAAGTCTGCCGCCTCGGCCACGCCCTCGCCCGTCCCTCGTCGTCGTCAGTGGTCGTCGGAATGTGCGTCCACGCATGGTAACGATGCGCGCTGAGCGGAAGTGCCGCGGACCGTGCCACAAGATCGCGCATCGTGGCGCGGCCGGTCCTGTATGTGCCTCTATGAAGTGGAGTGACGACCTGCACGGCCCTGCCACCGCCCCGACCGGTCCCGGCGCGCGAGCGGGGGTGGCCACGGGCCCCTTGTATGAGGAAGCCCACCCCGGCCGGGGCACGTACCCTCTTCTGTTGTGCCGAACGCCAATGAAGACACTCCTACTGCCCTGAGCCAGGCGCAGCAGCGCGCGGTGAGCGAACTGCTGCGGGTCGCGCCTGTCGCCGACGATCTCGCCCGCCGCTTCCAGCAGGCCGGTTTCTCGCTCGCCCTCGTCGGCGGCTCGGTCCGTGACGCGCTGCTCGGCCGGCTCGGCAACGACCTGGACTTCACCACGGACGCCCGCCCCGAGGACGTCCTGAAGATCGTGCGGCCCTGGGCGGACGCCGTCTGGGAGGTCGGGATCGCCTTCGGCACGGTCGGGGCGCAGAAGCAGGGCTACCAGATCGAGATCACCACCTATCGGTCGGAGGCCTACGACCGCACCTCGCGCAAGCCGGAGGTGTCCTACGGTGACTCCATCGAGGAAGACCTCGTCCGCCGCGACTTCACCGTCAACGCGATGGCCGTGGCTCTGCCCGAGAAGGAGTTCGTCGACCCGCACGGGGGCCTCGACGACCTCGCGGCGCGGGTGCTGCGTACGCCGGGCACTCCGGAGGAGTCCTTCTCCGACGACCCGTTGCGGATGATGCGTGCGGCGCGCTTCGCCGCCCAGCTCGACTTCGAGGTCGCTCCCGAGGTCGTCACCGCGATGACGGAGATGGCCGACCGGATCGAGATCGTCTCGGCGGAGCGGCTCAGGGACGAGCTGAACAAGCTGATCCTGTCCGAGCACCCCCGCAAGGGCCTGACCCTGCTGGTCGACACCGGTCTCGCCGAGCGGGTGCTGCCCGAGCTGCCCGCGCTGCGGCTGGAGAGCGACGAGCACCACCGCCACAAGGACGTCTACGAGCACACGCTGATCGTGCTGGAGCAGGCGATCGCGCTGGAGGAGAACGGTCCGGACCTCACCCTGCGTCTGGCGGCCCTGCTGCACGACGTCGGCAAGCCCCGCACCCGGCGCTTCGAGAAGGACGGCCGTGTCTCCTTCCACCACCATGAGGTGGTCGGCGCAAAGATGACCAAGAAGCGCATGACCGCGCTGAAGTACTCCAACGAACTGGTCAAGGATGTCTCCCGCCTCGTCGAGCTGCACCTGCGTTTCCACGGCTACGGCACCGGCGAGTGGACCGACTCCGCCGTCCGCCGGTACGTCCGTGACGCCGGCCCTCTCCTCGACCGGCTGCACAAGCTGACCCGCTCCGACTGCACCACCCGCAACAAGCGCAAGGCCGCCGCCCTCTCCCGTGCCTACGACGGCCTGGAGGAGCGCATCGCCCAGCTCCAGGAACAGGAGGAGCTGGACGCCATCCGTCCGGACCTCGACGGCAACCAGATCATGGAGATCCTGGGTATCCGTCCGGGCCCCCAGGTCGGCCAGGCGTACAAGCACATGCTGGAACTGCGCCTGGAGCACGGCCCGATGGAGCACGACGAAGCCGTGGCCGCCCTGAAGAAGTGGTGGGCCGAGCAGAACTGATCTGCGGAACGGGGCCATGTTTCACGTGAAACATGGCCCCGGACACGACCGAGGGGCGGTGTTTCACGTGAAACACCGCCCCTCGGCTGATGAGCGACGTCCTACTTGACTTCGGACATGCAGAGGACGACATCGTGGCCGCCGCCCGTCTGCCAGTAGGCGATCGGCGCCGACGGGTCGGTGCACTTGTTGATGTCGCTCGTGAAGTCGTGCTTCTGGACGACCTTGTACTGCGCCTCGGAGGACGAGCAGTCGACCTCTTCCAGGTCGGGCTTGGAGTTGGTGCCGTTGTTGTGCATGCAGGCGCCCACCGACGTCGTCTCGGCGTCGTCCCGGCTCATGAACCAGGTGATGCCGAAGACGCCACCGAACTTCACGAGGGCGATGATGACAGCGACGAGCACACCACCGACGATCTTCAGGGCCTTCTTGCCCCCACGCCGCGCCGGAGGGGCCGGCGGGATCGGGGCGCCCTGGGCCGGGAACGGGGCGTACGGGGCACCCTGCGGGGGAACTCCCGGCTGACCGGGCTGCTGTCCCACGGGCGGGGGAGGCGTCTGGGCGTAAGGGTTCTGGCCGTGGGGCGGCGGAGTGGTCACTTCTGGGGTCCCCCTAGAACGTGGATGCGCATCGCGCGAAATAAGACCCACGTAAGTTACTGGGTCCCTGCTGCCACTTTGCTCTCCCGTCGCAACTCTGTGGCCCTGATGTGACACTCACTGAGGATCAAATCGGGCCAAAGTCAAGGCAATCGCTCCGTAGACCACGGCGACCGCGACGACGAGCGCGACCGACCGACCGTCAGGCGGCAGCATCAGGGCGGCCACCGCGGCGGCGCCGACGAAGGCGACATTGAACAGCACGTCGTAGACGGAGAAGATCCGGCCCCGGAAGGCGTCGTCCACAGACGCCTGGACGACCGTGTCGGTGGCGATCTTCGCGCCCTGGGTGATGAACCCCAGCACGAAGGCCGCCACGAGCCCCGGCAGCCGGGCGAAGCTCAGACCCAGGGCGGGTTCCAGCGCCGCCGCGACGGCAGAGCACACGACGATCCAGCGCACCGGCCCGAGTCGGCTCGCCGCCACCGGCGTCACCACGGCGGCGGCGAAGAACCCGGCGCCCGAGACGCCCACCGCGAGACCCAGCAGCGCCAGTCCCTCGTCCGTGTCGGACGACCAGGCGTACCGGCACAGCATCAGCACGAGCACGGTCAGCGCGCCGTAGCAGAACCGCATCAGCGTCATCGCGCCCAGCGCCCGGGCGGCCTCCCGCCGCGCCGGTGCCGCGAGATGCAGGACACCGCCGGCCAGACCACGGGCGGTGCCGCGCACCGCGTCCGACAGCCGAGGCCGTACCAGCGCCAGGTCGGGGCCGAGCAGCCCGGGAGCCATCCGCAGGGAGGCCAGCAGGGCGCACAGGTACAGGACGGCCGCCAGCAGCACCACGGCCGTGTCCGAGTCGGAGATCACCAAGCGGACGACGAAGGCGAGGCCGCCGCCCGCCACCGCGGCGAGGGTGCCCGCGGTCGGCGACAGCGAGTTGGCCATGACGAGCCGCTCGGCGTCGACGACCCGGGGCAGCGCGGCGGACAGGCCGGCCAGCACGAACCGGTTGACGGCGGTGACGCACAGGGCGGAGACGTAGAGAAGCCAGTCGGGCACCTGGGCGGTGACCAGTGCGGCGGTCACCGCCGCCAGCAGGGCGCGCAGCAGATTGCCGTACACGAGGACCTGCCGGCGCCGCCAGCGGTCCAGCAGCACCCCGGCGAAGGGCCCGACCAGCGAGTACGGCAGCAGCAGGACCGCCATCGCGGAGGCGATCGCGGCCGGTGACGTCTGCTTCTCCGGGGAGAACACGACGTAGGTCGCGAGGCCGACCTGGTAGACGCCGTCGGCGCCCTGGGAGAGCAGCCGTACCAGGAGCAGCCGCCGGAAGTCGCGGAAGCGGAGCAGGACGCGAAGATCGCGGACGACGGCCATGCGGGACAGCCTCACATACGGGAAGGTCCCCGGGGCGGCAACCCCGGGGACCTTCTCAGCCCTGGCAGGAGCGTTCAGCGCGCGGTCAGCGCTCGACCTCGCCGCGGATGAACTTCTCGACGTTCTCGCGGGCCTCGTCGTCGAAGTACTGCACCGGCGGGGACTTCATGAAGTAGGAGGACGCCGACAGGATCGGACCACCGATGCCGCGGTCCTTGGCGATCTTCGCGGCGCGCAGGGCGTCGATGATGACACCCGCGGAGTTCGGGGAGTCCCACACCTCGAGCTTGTACTCCAGGTTCAGCGGGACGTCGCCGAACGCGCGGCCCTCCAGGCGGACGTAGGCCCACTTGCGGTCGTCGAGCCAGGCGACGTAGTCGGACGGGCCGATGTGGACGTTCTTCTCGCCGAGGTCCCGGTCGGGGATCTGGGAGGTGACGGCCTGCGTCTTGGAGATCTTCTTGGACTCCAGACGCTCGCGCTCGAGCATGTTCTTGAAGTCCATGTTGCCGCCGACGTTCAGCTGCATCGTGCGGTCGAGGATGACACCGCGGTCCTCGAACAGCTTCGCCATGACGCGGTGGGTGATGGTGGCGCCGACCTGCGACTTGATGTCGTCACCGACGATCGGTACGCCCGCCTCGGTGAACTTGTCCGCCCACTCCTTGGTGCCGGCGATGAAGACCGGAAGGGCGTTGACGAAGGCGACCTTGGCGTCGATGGCGCACTGGGCGTAGAACTTCGCCGCGTCCTCGGAACCCACGGGCAGGTAGCAGACGAGCACGTCGACCTGCTTGTCCTTCAGGACCTGGACGACGTCGACGGGCTCCTCGGCGGACTCCTCGATGGTGGCGCGGTAGTACTTGCCGAGGCCGTCGAGGGTGTGGCCGCGCTGGACCGTCACACCGGTGGTGGGGACGTCGCAGATCTTGATGGTGTTGTTCTCGGAGGCGCCGATCGCGTCCGCGAGGTCGAGGCCGACCTTCTTGGCGTCCACGTCGAAGGCGGCGACGAACTCGACGTCCTTGACGTGGTAGTCGCCGAACTGGACGTGCATCAGGCCCGGCACCTTGGACGCCGGGTCGGCGTCCTTGTAGTACTCGACTCCCTGTACCAGCGACGCGGCGCAGTTGCCCACGCCGACGATGGCTACGCGAACCGAACCCATTCCGGTTGCTCCCTGTGTGTACGAGTGAGGCCCTGAGTGGGCGCTCACGTGGCGGTGTCGTCGGGCGTATCCGGCCGGGGCTCGTCCCCGGACCGGGGCAGGACGCCCGTCGCTCCAGTTGTGTTCTGCTGAGCGGGCCCCCCGGGGGCGGAACCCTTCAGGTCCCGGCCGGCCCGCTCGCTCTCGATGAGCTCGTTCAGCCAGCGCACTTCGCGCTCCACGGACTCCATCCCGTGGCGCTGGAGCTCGAGTGTGTAGTCGTCGAGGCGCTCACGCGTGCGTGCCAGTGAGGCGCGCATCTTCTCCAGCCGCTCCTCCAGCCGACTGCGACGGCCCTCCAGCACACGCATCCGGACGTCCCGCGAGGTCTGTCCGAAGAAGGCGAAGCGGGCGGCGAAGGACTCGTCCTCGTACGCGTCGGGTCCCGTCTGGGACAGGAGCTCCTCGAAGTGCTCCTTACCTTCCGCTGTCAACCGGTACACGATCTTCGCACGCCGCCCCGCGAGCGGAGCGGTGGCTTCGGGGCCGGTGCCCTGTTCCTCGATCAACCAGCCGTTGGCGACCAGCGTCTTGAGGCAGGGATACAGCGTCCCGTAGCTGAACGCGCGGAACACGCCCAGTGACGTATTGAGTCGTTTGCGCAGCTCATAGCCGTGCATCGGAGATTCGCGGAGCAGGCCGAGCACGGCGAACTCAAGGATTCCGGAACGCCGGCTCATGGTCGCCTCCTCTCGTCTCGCTCACACTTATCTCGCGCTGATGTATCGACTCGATACATCACGACGATAGAACGGCCTTCCGGGCGCGACAAGAGGGAGACCGGTGAACGGGATCACATCACCGATTCGTCGGTGGCAACTTGCCTGATTTGGGGTGAACTTCGCTGCTCGGCGGGTTTTGACGGTGCGTAGTCTGTGCGCCATGCACACCACCGGGAACCGAGTGACACACGAGGACGTCCTCGCCCTCGGTGCAGTACGGGTGAATGCGGAACCAGCCGTATCCGTACTTCGGGGGGACCGGAAACCAGCCGCCGTTTCCAGGCGCGCAAGGGTGCGCCTGCCCGAGGAGTAATCGTTCGATGAGCGAGCACCGTCGCAAACCGCCGCAGCCGCAGGGAGGCGGACGTGCCGCGGCCCGGCGTGGCCAGTCCGGTTCGTCCTCCGGCCGCCGTGCGGCACCGCGAGGCGCCACCGGGTCCCCCTCCGGCTCGTACGGAGCGGACCCCTACCGGCAGGGAGGCGAGGAGCGGCCCTACGGCGGCCGCGCCGAGGCTCGACGCGCGGCACAGAGAAGCGGGGGCCGCCGCAGGGCGGCCGAACCGGGCCGGCGGGGCGGACCGCCGGCGGGACGGGGCCGCGGGGCCACCGCGCCGGGCCGTAAGCGACTCATCGACTACCCGCGTGCCGACAAGTACGGCTGGCGCCGCTGGGTGCCGTCCTGGAAGCTGGTCACCGGCCTCTTCGTCGGTTTCGTCGGGAGCCTGATCGCCGTCGCCGGCGTCGGCTACGCATGGGTGGACATCCCGAAGCCGCAGAACACCGCGCTGGCCCAGAACAATGTCTTCCTCTGGTCCGACGGCACGCAGATGGCGGCGACCGGCGGGCAGACCAACCGCCAGATCGTGTCCGACGCGCAGATCCCGAAGGACATCAAGAACGCGGTGGTCGCGGCCGAGAACGCCTCGTTCTACCGGGACAAGGGCGTCGACCCCATGGGCATCGCCCGCGCCGTGGTCAACATGGCACGCGGCGGTGAGACGCAGGGTGGTTCGACCATCACCCAGCAGTACGTCAAGAACACGTTCCTCAGCCAGGAGCAGACGCTCTCCCGCAAGTTCAAGGAACTGTTCATCTCCATAAAGGTCAACCAGAAGCTCTCCAAGGACGACATCCTCGCGGGCTATCTGAACACCGCCTACTTCGGCCGCAACGCCTACGGCATCCAGGCCGCCGCGCAGGCCTACTTCGGTGTGGACGCCCAGAACCTGTCGACCGAGCAGTGCGTCTTCCTCGCCGCGGTCCTCAAGGGCCCGAACTTCTACAACCCGGACGGCGGTGTCGGTTCCGCCGCCACCCCGGAGGCGAACACCAAGCGGGCCAAGGAGCGCTGGAGCTGGATCCTCGACCGCATGGTCGAGGTGGACCGCATGACCCCGGAGAAGCGGGCGAAGATCACCACGTTCCCGAAACTCAAGGTCAAGCAGTCGCCCCTCACCGGACAGACCGGTTACCTCGTCGACATCGCCAAGGAGTACGCGGCCAAGAAGCTGGGGCTGACCGCCGACGAACTCGACCGCGGCGGCTACACGATCAAGACCACCTTCGACCGCAAGAAGGTCCAGGAACTCGAAGCGGCCGTCAAGAAGACGCAGAAGAGCTTCCTCGATCTCAAGAAGCGCCCTGAGCAGGACAAATACGTCCAGTTCGGTGCGGCGTCCGTCGACCCGAAGACGGGTGCGATCGTCGCGATCTACGGCGGTGACGGCTACGACAAGGGCCACTACACCAACAACGCCAACACCACGGGTGTCCCGGTCGGCTCGACCTGGAAGCCGATCGTGCTGGCCTCGGCCATGCAGTACGGCACCTACCAGACTGGCGGCGAACCGCTGTCGCCCATGGCCCGGTACAACGGCAACGACCTGGTGGTGATCAAGAACCAGCAGGGCGACCCGATCATGGGCAACGACGGCAAGCCCTTCCGGCAGAAGAACGAGGACCCCACGGCATGGGGCATGGTCACGCTCAAGAAGGCCATGGAACGCTCGATCAACACGCCGTTCGCCCAGCTCGGCATCGACGTCGGGCTGAGCAAGACGCGCAAGACGGCCGAGTCGCTCGGCATCCTGGAGGAGTCCTTCGACAAGGGCAACCTCAACAACGTGTCGTTCTCGCTCGGTACCTCCACGCCCAGCGCGATCCGCATGGCCGATGCCTACGCCACGTTCGCGAACGAGGGCGAGCACTTCGAGCCGTACTCCGTCATCGAGGTCAAGAAGAACGGAGTGCTGCTGGACGGCTTCGAGAAGCCGAAGGGTTCCCAGGCGCTGGAAGCCAACATCGCCAACAACATCACCGACGTCCTGGAGAACGTGGTCCAGCACGGTACGGGTACCAGGGTCAAGGACATCGGTTTCCCGGTGGCCGGCAAGACCGGTACGACCGACAAGAACAAGTCGGCGTGGTTCGTCGGCTACACGCGGGAGCTGTCGACCGCGGTCACCCTGTTCCGAACGGACCCCGCCAAGGGCGAGCTGCTCTCCATGAACGGCGTCGGCGGTGTCCCCTCCATCCACGGTGGTGACATCCCGGCGCAGATCTGGAAGGACTACATGTCCGAGGCCGAGAAGAGCTTCGGCGAGCCGGAGCCCTTCCCGGAGGCCGAGCCCATCGGCAAGATCATCAACCCCTCCCCGAGCCCGACCCCGACTCCGAGCACCACGGAGACGGAGGAGGAAGAGGAGACGCCGTCGCCGGACCCGACGCCGAGCCGGACCCAGCCGGAGCCCGAGCCCACGTCCAGCGATACGTGCAAGCCCTGGGACTTCCGGTGCAAGAACGGGTCGACGGACGGCGGCAACGACTCCGGCGGCACGGACGACGGCGGTACCGACGGCGGAGTGACCACCTCGCCGACCCCGACCTCGTCCGACGGCACCAACAGAGGCAGCACCAACGGCAACGGCAACGGCAGCGGAGGCTTCTTCGGAGGCTCGACCGGCTAGGCCGACCCAGTGGCCGGGCCGCCCGTGATGGGTGTTTCACGTGAAACAAGAGCCGCCGCACCGGACCCGGTGCGGCGGCTCTCGGCGTATTCATGGCCCTGTACGGCAGGATGTGCCCCATGCCCAGTGCAGAATCGACGCCGACGCGCGTGCACGAGTCCGACACGGTGCAGCCCACCAAGGACGACGCGGTGGCCGCGGCCGGCAGTGAGCTGATCGGCGGCCCTCTCGGGCGGTACGCCCTGACCGGGACGTCCTGGTGGACGCCGGTGCGGATCGTCGCTCTCGTGGCGATCGGGGTGTTCGCTCTCGGGCTGGTGCAGAAGGCGCCCTGCTACAACGGCGCCTGGTTCTTCGGCGCCAGCTCCCAGTACACCCACGCCTGCTACTCGGACATCCCGCACCTGTACCAGGGGCGTGGCTTCGCCGACGGCCTGGTGCCGTACTTCGACAAGCTGCCCGGCGACATGGACTACCTCGAATACCCGGTGCTCACCGGTGTGTTCATGGAGGTGGCCTCCTGGCTGACCCCCGACGGCGGCAGCATCCAGCACCAGGAGAAGTGGTACTGGATGACCAACGCCGGGATGCTGATGGCGTGCGCGGCCGTCATCGCCGTCTGCGTCGCCCGTACGCACGCCCGGCGCCCCTGGGACGGTCTGCTGGTCGCCCTGGCGCCCGCCTTCGCCCTCACCGCCACCATCAACTGGGACCTGCTCGCCGTCGCTCTGACGGCCGCGGCGATGCTGATGTGGTCCCGGGGCCGCTCGCTCGCGTTCGGCGTCCTGCTGGGCCTGGCCACGGCCGCCAAGCTCTATCCCGTCTTCCTGCTCGGCCCGCTGCTCCTGCTGTGCTGGCGCGCCGGGAAATGGCGCGACTACGGCAATGCGGTGGGCGGCGCCGTCGTCGCATGGCTCGTGGTGAACCTGCCGGTGATGCTGTTCGCCTTCGAGGGCTGGTCGAAGTTCTACCGCTTCAGCCAAGAGCGAGGCGTCGACTTCGGCTCCTTCTGGCTGATCCTCGCCCAGAACTCCGATGACCCGCTCACCACGGACACGGTCAACACGCTCGCCACGGTGCTGATGCTGCTGTGCTGCGTGGGCATCGCCGCGCTGACGTTCACCGCGCCGCGCCGGCCGCGCTTCGCCCAGCTCGCGTTCCTGATCGTGGCGGCGTTCATCCTCACCAACAAGGTCTACTCGCCGCAGTACGTGCTGTGGCTGGTGCCGCTGGCCACGCTGGCCCGGCCCAAGTGGCGGGACTTCCTGATCTGGCAGGCCTGCGAGGTGACGTACTTCCTCGGCATCTGGATGTACCTCGCGTACACGACCAGCGGTGACGCCCACAAAGGGCTGCCGACCGACGGCTACCACTGGGCGATCGGCGTGCATCTGGTGGGCACGCTGTACCTGTGCGCGGTGGTGGTCCGCGACATCGTCATGCCGGAACGGGACGTGGTGCGCCGGGCCGGGGACGACGACCCCTCCGGCGGCGTCCTCGACGGTGCCGAGGACCGGTTCGTGCTCGGTGCCGCGGCCCATCCGCCGCGGCACGCGGCCCACGCGGAGGGGCCTCAGGTGGAGTGGGGCGAACAGAACCCGGCGATGCTGCCGGACGGAGGCCCGTCGAGCGGTCGTTCACTCTGAGCGAACGGGGCCCGAGGCCCGTCGAGACGAGCGCGGCCAGAGGACCCACCGACGCAGGAAGGCCGTACCCGGGACACCCCGGGTACGGCCTTCCTGCTGTCCTCGTCGGCTCAGCGGTCCACGAGACGGTCGAACTGCGTGGTCGTGTGCCGCAGATGGGCCACCAGCTCGTCGCCGACCCTCGGCTCCTCGCTGTCGGCCGGCACGAACAGGATCGACACCTGCATGTGCGGCGGCTCCGCGAACCAGCGCTGCTTGCCCGCCCAGACGAACGGCGAAAGATTCCGGTTCACGGTCGCGAGACCGGCCCGTGCGACGCCCTTGGCGCGCGGCATGACGCCGTGCAGGGCCTTCGGGGCCTCCAGGCCCACCCCGTGCGACGTACCGCCCGCCACGACCACCAGGAAGCCGTCGGAGGCCGCCTTCTGCTGCCGGTAGCCGAACCGGTCGCCCTTGGAGACCCGGGTGACGTCCAGGACGGCACCCCGGTACTCCGTCGCCTCGTGGTCGCCGAGCCACAGCCGCGTACCGATCCGCGCGCGGAACCGGGTCTGCGGGAACTGCCGCTGGAGCCGGTGCAGCTCCTCGGCCTTCAGATGGCTGACGAACATCGTGTGCAGCGGCAGCCGGGCGGCCCGCAGCCGGTCCATCCAGCCGATGACCTCCTCCACCGCGTCCGAGCCGTCCGTCCGGTCCAGCGGCAGATGGATGGCGAAGCCCTCCAGGCGCACGTTCTCTATGGCGGCGTGCAGCTGCGGCAGGTCCTGCTCGCTGATGCCGTGCCGCTTCATCGACGACATCACCTCGACGACCACACGGGCGCCGACCAGGCCGTACACGCCGTCGACGGACGACACCGAGCGCACCACGCGGTCCGGCAGCGGCACGGGCTCCTCGCCCCGCCGGTACGGCGTCAGCACCAGCAGATCACCGCTGAAGAAGTCCTTGATCCGCGCGGCCTCGTACGTCGTGCCGACGGCGAGCAGGTCCGCACCCAGCCGCGTGGCCTCCTCGGCCAGCCGCTCGTGCCCGAAACCGTAGCCGTTGCCCTTGCAGACCGGGACCAGCCCGGGGAACTGCTCCTGCACGTGCTTGTGGTGCGCCCGCCAGCGCGCGGTGTCGACGTAGAGCGTGAGCGCCATGGCCGGACCTGGAACCTTTCTGGTCTTAGCGGTCTAGGAAGGGGAGGGAGCCTGAGGTTCAGCGACGCGACATGTAGATGTCGAGCGCCTTGTGCAGCAGCTTGTTCAGCGGGAAGTCCCATTCGCCGAGATACTCGGCCGCCTGCCCGCCGGTGCCGACCTTGAACTGGATCAGACCGAAGAGGTGGTCGGTCTCGTCCAGCGAGTCGGAGATGCCGCGCAGGTCGTAGACGGACGCGCCGAGCGCGTACGCGTCGCGCAGCATCGTCCACTGCATGGCGTTCGACGGACGGACCTCACGGCCGATGTTGTCGGAGGCGCCGTAGGAGTACCAGACGTGGCCGCCGACGATCAGCATCGTCGCCGCCGAGAGGTTCACGCCGTTGTGCCGCGCGAAGTACAGCCGCATGCGGTTGGGGTCCTCGGTGTTGAGGGCCGTCCACATGCGCTGGAAGTACGACAGCGGCCGGGGCCGGAAGTGGTCGCGCACGGCCGTGATCTCGTACAGCCGCTGCCACTCCTCGAGATCGTGGTAGCCGCCCTGCACGACCTCCACGCCCGCCTTCTCGGCCTTCTTGATGTTGCGCCGCCACAGCTGGTTGAAGTTCTTGTGGACCTCTTCCAGGGAGCGGTTGGCCAGCGGCACCTGGAACACGTACCGCGGCTGGACGTCGCCGAAGCCGGCGCCGCCGTCCTCGCCCTGCTGCCAGCCCATACGGCGCAGCTTGTCCGCCACCTCGAAGGCGCGCGGCTCGATGAAGTCGGCCTCCAGGTCGCGCAGACGCTTCACGTCCTGGTCCTGGATGCCCTTCTTGATGGTGTCGGCGTTCCACCGGCGGATGATCACCGGCGGGCCCATCTTCACCGAGAACGCGCCCTGCTGCTTCAGGTGCGCCAGCATCGGCTCGATCCACTCCTGGAGGTTGGGCGCGAACCAGTTGATGACCGGGCCCTCGGGCAGATAGGCGAGATAGCGCTTGATCTTGGGCAGCTGCCGGTACAGGACCAGGCCCACGCCGACGAGCTGGCCGGTCTTGTCGAACCAGCCGAGGTTCTCCGAACGCCACTCGGCCTTCACGTCCGCCCACGCCGGGACCTGCATGTGACTCGCCGCCGGCAGGCTCTGGATGAAGGCCAGATGCTGCTCACGGCTGATGGTCCTCAGGGTCAGACTCATGTCGGGGCGCTCCTCGGGCTGGTGTGTCCCCATGGGTCAGGGGCTCCGGCTCTCGCGCCGAAGCCTACTGCGCCCTGTGCGCGCCCCGACTGGGCGGACGGGACCTTCTCGCCCGGTCGCCGGGCGGCCGGGCGGGTTCCGACGGGGCCGGGGGACGTCATGGAGGGCTCCCGCGGGTCCCCGGGGACGCTCTCGCGGTCTCGCATGGGGAACGCGGTGACGTCCCTCCGGGTTCCCGGGGAGCCGTGTGCCGTCGCCCCGGTGGGCGGGGAGAGGCAGATACCACCGTCGGGTCAGCGCCCGTCGGGCCTGCGCCGCGCTGGGTCGGCCCGGGCCGGGTCGGTCCTGGCCGGTTCAGAACACCCCGCTGGGTCTGCATCCCGCTGCGTCGGGCCCGGCCTGGTCGGCCCCGTCGTTCAGACCACCCCGCCGAAGAGCCCGCCGTGCGCCATGCCCAGGAAGAAGCCGACCGCCGAGGCACCGAGGCCCAGGATCAGTCCGAAGCGTTCGCGGGTCGTCTCCGAGACCCACTGGCCGTACAGGCCGGTGAGGATGCCCACCAGGCCGGCCCACGAGCTGAGCAGGTGCAGGTTGTGGAACTGCGCGGTGACGAAGGACGTGATGCCCAGCACCAGGGTGACCGCGAGCAGGGCGTCCTGGAGGGGATGGGGCTTTCCGTCCGTGGCGAAGAGGCCTCCGGCGGTGTTGGGTCGCAATGCCTGTGCCATAGGGCACCTCCTGCGGAAGGCGGCGCATCGTAGCGCCATACACACCCGATGTGTACAGATTGACGGCCTTGGGGGCCGGATTTCAACCGGAAGCGGGTGTGCGGGTACTCTGTACCGTCTGCACCGGTGTCTGCCCAGGCCGCGGAGGGGGATCCCGTCGGGAATCCCCGTGGAGCCCCCCGATTGTCAGTGGTGGCCGATACCGTTGCGCACGCATCACAACCCTCCTGCCACGGAACGACCGTGGCCGCTGAGTCCAAAGGAGGTGGGTTCCACATGCGTCACTACGAGGTGATGGTCATCCTCGACCCCGATCTTGAGGAGCGCGCTGTCGCCCCCCTGATCGAGAACTTCCTCTCCGTCGTCCGCGAGGGCAACGGCAAGGTGGAGAAGGTCGACACCTGGGGCCGTCGTCGTCTCGCGTACGAGATCAAGAAGAAGCCCGAGGGCATCTACTCGGTCATCGACCTGCAGGCCGAGCCTGCGGTCGTCAAGGAGCTCGACCGCCAGATGAACCTGAACGAGTCGGTCCTCCGGACCAAGGTCCTCCGTCCCGAGACCCACTGAGCCTTCCGCTCAGCTGATCCCGGGTCTCGAGAAGCAAGCACCACCAGCAGCCAGCAGCAAACCCGCCGAGAGGTTCCCCCATGGCAGGCGAGACCGTCATCACGGTCATCGGCAATCTTGTCGACGACCCCGAGCTGCGCTTCACCCCCTCCGGTGCGGCGGTCGCGAAGTTCCGTGTCGCGTCCACTCCCCGCACCTTCGACCGCCAGACCAACGAGTGGAAGGACGGCGAGAGCCTCTTTCTGACCTGCTCGGTCTGGCGCCAGGCGGCTGAGAACGTCGCCGAGTCGCTCCAGCGAGGCATGCGCGTCATCGTGCAGGGCCGGCTGAAGCAGCGGTCCTACGAGGACCGGGAGGGCGTCAAGCGCACGGTCTTCGAGCTGGACGTCGAGGAAGTCGGTCCCAGCCTGCGCAACGCCACGGCCAAGGTCACCAAGACCACCGGCCGCGGCGGACAGGGCGGCTACGGCGGTGGCGGCGGCCAGCAGGGCGGCGGCTGGGGCGGCGGCCCCGGCGGTGCCCCGCAGGGCGGCGGCGCTCCCGCGGACGACCCCTGGGCGACCGGCGCTCCCGCCGGTGGCAACCAGGGCGGCGGCTGGGGCGGCGGCTCCGGCAGCGGTGGCGGCGGCTTCTCGGACGAGCCCCCCTTCTAGGCCCACCGGCCCGGTGCTCCGGGCCCGGGGAGGCCGAAGGCGGGTCGTATCCCAACTTCTTGATCACACAGGAGAAACACCATGGCGAAGCCGCCTGTGCGCAAGCCGAAGAAGAAGGTCTGCGCTTTCTGCAAGGACAAGGTCACGTACGTGGACTACAAGGACACGAACATGCTGCGGAAGTTCATTTCCGACCGCGGCAAGATCCGTGCCCGCCGCGTGACCGGCAACTGCACGCAGCACCAGCGTGACGTCGCCACGGCCGTCAAGAACAGCCGTGAGATGGCGCTGCTGCCCTACACGTCCACCGCGCGCTAAGGGAAGGGTGACCGACTCATGAAGATCATCCTCACCCACGAGGTCTCCGGCCTCGGCGCCGCGGGCGACGTCGTCGACGTCAAGGACGGCTACGCTCGCAACTACCTGATCCCGCGGAAGTTCGCGATCCGCTGGACCAAGGGTGGCGAGAAGGACGTCGAGCAGATCCGTCGTGCTCGCAAGATCCACGAGATCCAGACCATCGAGCAGGCCAACCAGGTCAAGGCCCAGCTCGAGGGTGTGAAGGTCCGTCTGGCCGTCCGCTCCGGCGACGCCGGTCGTCTCTTCGGTTCCGTCACCCCGGCCGACATCGCGTCCGCGATCAAGGCCGCCGGCGGTCCCGAGGTCGACAAGCGCCGCATCGAGCTGGCCGCGCCGATCAAGACCCTGGGCGCCCACGAGACGTCCGTGCGTCTGCACCCCGAGGTGGCTGCCAAGGTCAACATCGAGGTCGTCGCGGCCTGATCGTCGCGTGATCGCCGCGCTCGCCCGACGAGCACGGTGAAGGGGGCCGCATCCGTGAGGGTGCGGCCCCCTTCCACGTCTGTAGCGCCTTGTGCTTCTGCGGGCCTTGTGTGTCCTGGGGCGGCCGGGGTGTTTCACGTGAAACGGTCAGCGCGTCGCCCCGGTCACCAGCCAGCGGCCGGAGCGGCTGCGCAGCCACAGCGTCACCATCCGCACGATCATCATCAGTGTCATGGCCACCCACAGCGCCGTCAGTCCGCCGCCCAGCGTCGGGACGAGCAGGGCGGCCGGGGTGAAGACGGCGAGCGTGACCAGCATCGCCCAGGCGAGATACGGCCCGTCGCCGGCGCCCATCAGGACGCCGTCCAGGACGAACACGACCCCGGCGACCGGCTGGCAGAGCGCGACGATGATCAGGGCGGGCAGGGCGGCGTCCTTCACCGCGGGGTCACCGGTGAACAGGGGCAGGAACAGCGGCCGGGTCAGGACGACGAGGACGCCCAGGGCGACGCCGACGGCGATGCCCCACTCGACCATGCGGCGGCAGGCGTCACGGGCGCCCTGTGCGTCACCGGCGCCCAGATACCGGCCGATGATCGCCTGTCCCGCGATGGCGATGGCGTCGAGGGCGAAGGCCAGCAGGCTCCACAGCGACAGGACGATCTGGTGGCCCGCGATATCGGCGTCGCCGAGGCGGGCGGCGACGGCCGTGGCGATCATCAGGATCGCCCGCAGGGAGAGCGTACGGACCAGCAGGGGTACGCCGGCCTGTGCGGAGGCGCGGATCCCGGCGGCGTCGGGCCGCAGCGACGCACCGTGCCGACGGGCACCGCGGACGACAACGGTGAGATAGACGGCGGCCATGCCGCACTGGGCGATGACCGTGCCCCAGGCCGAGCCCGCGATGCCGAGGCCGGCGCCGTAGACGAGGCCGGCGTTGAGCGCGGCGTTGGCGATGAAGCCGCCGACCGCCACATAGAGCGGCGTCCTGGTGTCCTGGAGGCCGCGCAGCACGCCGGTTGCCGCGAGGACGACGAGCATGGCGGGGATGCCGAGCGAGGAGATCCGCAGATACGTCGTGGCGTACGGCGCGGCCGTGGAGGAGGCGCCGAAGAGGTCCACGAGTCCGGGTGCGGTGGTCAGGGTCACGGCGATCACGGCGGCGCCGAGGAGCAGGGCGAGCCAGATGCCGTCCATGCCCTGGCGGATCGCGGCGGGGAGATCGCCGGCGCCGACGCGGCGGGCGACGGCGGCCGTGGTGGCGTACGCGAGGAAGACGAAGACGCTGACGGCGGTCGTGAGCAGGGCGGAGGCAATCCCGAGCCCGGCGAGCTGGGCGGTGCCGAGATGGCCGACGATCGCACTGTCGGCCAGGACGAACAGCGGCTCGGCGACGAGCGCTCCGAAGGCCGGGACGGCCAGCGCGACGATCTCGCGGTCGTGCTGTCGCCGGGCGGCCTGCCGGGTCGCGGGAGCCTGTGTCATGGCCACCAATCTAATCGTCCACAGGTAAGTGATGCAATTGCTGAGTGACCCTTACTTCGCCTCTGTGTGCGTGTCGTTGTGCACACCGCTCGAACTGATCTTGGGCCGACTGGGCAACATTTTCTTCTGCACAGCCGGTGGATCGTGAAAGTGCAGGTCAGGTGGTGTTCGGCAAGGACGGCGCGAGCTTGTTCACAGCGCTGTCCACCGGCTCGTGCACAGGTTTGGCGGAGTTCTCCACAGCATCGGGGCCGTCGTCCACATGCCCTGTGGATAACCAGATTGGCTGACGGTGCCCACAGGCCTACCGTTGTCCGGCGCCCGCTCCGTGCGCCGGTCTTCAAAACGTCGCAAAACCGGCGCGGCCGAACCGGAGTTGGGCCTCTCATTTGTCAGTGCCGTGCCGTAGAAATAAGGGGCGTGGCGAGGTCCGCTCGGCGGACGGGAGGAGGTGGCTCGGTGAGCATTTCCGAGCCCTTGGACGACCCGTGGGCCGACAGCGGTCCCAGTGATCGTCTACCCGCCTCCCGTCGGCGCGGCGACGGCGGGAGGGGCCGCGACGAGCAGCACGACCGCGGCCGGGAAGGCGGCTGGGACGACGGGGGCTCCGCATTCGAGCGGGTGCCGCCGCAGGACCTGGAGGCCGAGCAGTCCGTCCTCGGCGGCATGCTGCTGTCCAAGGACGCGATCGCCGACGTGGTCGAGATCCTCAAGGGCCACGACTTCTACAAGCCCGCCCACGAGACGATCTTCCAGGCGATCCTCGATGTCTACGCCAAGGGCGAGCCGGCCGACCCCATCACCATCGCCGCCGAGCTGACCAAGCGCGGCGAGATCAACAAGGTGGGCGGCGCCGCCTATCTGCACACACTCGTCCAGACCGTGCCCACGGCCGCGAACGCCGAGTACTACGCGGAGATCGTGCACGAGCGCGCCGTACTGCGGCGGCTGGTCGAAGCGGGCACCCGCATCACTCAGATGGGATACGCCGCCGACGACGACGTTGACGAGATCGTCAACCGCGCCCAAGCGGAGATCTTCGCCGTCACCGAGCAGCGCACCAGCGAGGACTATCTGCCGCTCGGCGACATCATGGAGGGCGCTCTCGACGAGATCGAGGCCATCGGCTCGCGCAGCGGGGAGATGACCGGTGTCCCCACCGGGTTCACCGACTTCGACTCCCTCACCAACGGCCTGCACCCCGGCCAGATGATCGTCATCGCCGCCCGTCCCGCGATGGGCAAGTCCACGCTCGCGCTGGACTTCGCGCGGGCCGCGGCGATCAAGCACAACCTCCCCAGCGTGATCTTCTCGCTCGAAATGGGCCGCAACGAGATCGCGATGCGTCTGCTGTCCGCGGAGGCCCGCGTCGCCCTGCACCACATGCGCTCGGGCACCATGACCGACGATGACTGGACGCGGCTGGCCCGCCGGATGCCGGACGTCTCCGCCGCACCGCTCTACATCGACGACTCCCCGAACCTGTCGATGATGGAGATCCGCGCCAAGTGCCGCCGTCTGAAGCAGCGCAACGACCTGCGGCTCGTCGTCATCGACTATCTCCAGCTGATGCAGTCCGGCGGCTCCAAGCGCGCCGAGAGCCGCCAGCAGGAGGTCTCGGACATGTCCCGTAACCTCAAGCTGCTCGCCAAGGAGCTGGAGATCCCGGTCATCGCGCTCTCCCAGCTCAACCGTGGCCCCGAGCAGCGCACGGACAAGAAGCCGATGGTCTCGGACCTGCGAGAGTCCGGCTCCATCGAGCAGGACGCCGACATGGTCATCCTCCTGCACCGCGAGGACGCCTACGAGAAGGAGTCCCCCCGCGCCGGCGAGGCCGACCTCATCGTCGCCAAGCACCGCAACGGCCCGACGGCCACCATCACCGTCGCCTTCCAGGGCCACTACTCCCGCTTCGTGGACATGGCCCAGACCTGACGGAAGCGGTGTAGGGTCTCAAAATTCGCGGCACAATCTCAGCCCCGATGGCACATCTGAAGTTTCCCCGTGATCTTGGACACTCGTTCGTTATGCCGCGAGGGCGTGTTGATGTCGCTGTCTGGTCTCGGCCGGTGTGAGGTAGCCGAAGATCTTGTGCTTGCGCAGGCGACGGCGGTTGTAG
>NZ_JALLGL010000069.1 GCF_023072675.1 Streptomyces sp. XM83C | reverse complement strand
CGGCCAAACTCCACGCCGACAAGGGCTACGACTACGACCACCTGCGGGAATGGCTTCGCGAGCGTCGCATCCGTCACCGCATCGCCCGCAAAGGCATCGAGTCGTCCACGCGGCTCGGCCGACACCGCTGGGTCGTTGAGAGAACGGTCTCCTGGCTGGCCGGATGCCGACGCCTGCACCGCCGCTACGAGCGAAAGGCCGAACACTTCCTGGCCTTCGTCGGCATAGCCGCAGCCCTCATCAGCTACCGCCGACTCACCAACTGAAACAACGTCTAAGGGCGGTAGGTGTCGGCGACGTACTCCTCGACGTTGCCGCCCATGTCGAGGACGCCGAACGGGGAACGCCCGGCGGGGAACGCGCCCACCGGGGCGGTGGTGTGCAGGCCGGTCTCCCGCGTGTTGGCGGCGCCCGGGTCGAACGCGTCCCCCCACGGGTGTTCCAGCCCGGCCGGGCCCTTCGCCGCGTACTCCCACTCGGCCTCCGTCGGCAGCCGCCACGGCAGGCCCGTGCACGCGGCGAGCCAGGCCGCGTACGCGTCGGCGTCGGCGGGCCGGACACCGGCCACCGGATGGTTCGCCCGCTCCCAGGGGTACGCCCCCAGATACCAGGTGGTGGGGCGTTCCGGTCGGCCGGTCTCGCGGAGGAACACCTGGTACTCGGCGTTCGTCACCGGATACGTGGCGATCCAGTAGTCCGCCAGCTCCACCCGGTGGACCGGCGTCTCCTTCTCGATCCACTCCGCCTCCACCCCCACATGCGCCCACCGGGCGGCGACCTCTGCCACCTCCCGCTCGGACAGCCCGATCTCCACGGTTCCGCCCGGCACCGCGCACACCGACGGGACGGCGGTCAGCCGCGGGTCCCCGATCAGCGCGAGCATGCCGCCCGCCGCGAGCCGGTCGGGCAGCGCCGCCGAGGCGTCCTCCACCACAGCCGCCAGCTCCCGCGGGCCCGCCCCGAGGAGCCGGGCGGCGGACCGGGCCGACGGCCGGAACCACAGCGGGTCCGCCGGCTCGGCGTACTCCCGGAAGTGCGGGGACGCGGCCACGTCCTCCAGCCTCATACCGCGCCCCCTCTCCCGTTCGCGGGAACGGCGACGCCGCCCGCGCACGCGCCCCGCACCCCTGCGTCGCCGAGCCGATGCCCGCTGCGCGCCTTCGCCTCCAGATACGCCGCGTTCCCCGGCGTCATGTGCACCCCCGTCGGCACGCACTCCGCGACCTCCACGCCGTGCCGGAGCAACTGGGCCTCCTTGTCCGGGTTGTTGGTGAGCAGCCGCACCCGGCGCAGCCCCAGCGTGCGCAGCATGACGGCGGCAGCACCGTAGTCACGCTCGTCGGCGCCCCGGCCGAGCAGCCGATTGGCCTCGAAGGTGTCCGTGTCCCCGTCCTGCAGCAGATACGCGTCCAGCTTGTTGTACAGACCGATGCCGCGCCCCTCCTGCCGCAGATACAGCAGGACACCGCCTTGCCCAGCCAACATGCCCAGCGCCTCCTCGAGTTGGGGCCCGCAGTCGCAGCGCGCCGAACCCAGCACATCGCCCGTCAGGCACTCGCTGTGCAGCCGCACCAGCGGCGCCGGCGTGTCCCACGGCGGCACCAGACACGCCAGATGCTCCCCGTCGTCCGGCAGGCCCCGGAACGTGACCAGCTCGCAGGAGCGCCCGCCCGCTCGGCCCAGCCGCACCGGCACCCGCGCCCGTACCGCCGCCGTCCGCCCGGCCGCGCCCCCGGTCAACCGGCCACCGCCCACGCGCCGCGCAGCGCCTGCCGTACCAGCGTGTCCACGTCGAACCGCCGCTGCACCCGCACCTCCCCGTCCACATCGAGGCCCGCGACGAGGATCTGCCCGTCCCAGCCGGCGACCGCGACGCGCCGCTCGTCCAGCCGCCGCATACAGGACACGCCCTGCCGGAACGCGTCGACCAGCCGGCCCGACCGCAGGTCCGCACCGTCACCCCAGTCGACCCGCCACCGGTACAGACCGAAGTCGTACGACCCGGCCAGCACCACCGGCGCGTCCGGATCGCCCAGCAGCGCCACGCACTTGACCGACTCGTCCGGGCCGAGCAGAGTCCGGCGCTGTACGACGTCCCAGCCGCCGTCCCCGCTGTGGTGCTCCAGCAGGCCGACCGTGACGGTGTGGTCGCGGGAGGCGGTCGCCGCGACCCGCCCGCCCAGCGCGGCAACCGAGTTGACCAGGTTGCCGTGCTCCCACAGCACGGTCCGCCCGTGCAGCCCGCCGGCCGCGGTGGTCCGGTCGGTCGCCGCGGACAGGAAACCCTCCCCGAACGGCACCAGCGACTTCACCGACCCGTCGTGCGGCTCGCCGTGCTCCTTCTGCGTCAGCGACGCCGGGTCCAGGCCGATCAGCTCCCCGCCGTAGGTGCCCGCGACCAGCAGATCACCGGCGCGGCACAGGGACGGCACGGGCGCACCCAGCCGGTCGGTCACGGCGAGCAGTTCGCCCTCGGCGTCGCAGCGGTGCACATACCCGGCGTAGGTGCCCGCCCAGAACTCCTCGCCGTCCGCCGCGAGCGACAGCACCGGACTGTCGGAGACCGGCAGCAGCCGCACCGGCGGCTGTCCCGCGTCCGGGCCGTCGTGCGGGCAGGCGTCCGGGTCGAACGCGATCACCGTGCCCGAGTCGCAGCCCACGAGCAGCTCACGGCCCAGCACGGCCATGGCGTTCGGCCCGTGGTTGGGCGCCGCCGGCTCGGCCAGGGTCGTCGCGGTGGTGAGATCCACGAGGTGCGGGCCGTTCCAGAAGCTCCCCACCGCGGCCGTGTCCCCGGCGACGGCCACCGACCTCGGCCACATGCGGGTGTCGTGCAGCCGGTGCAGCCGCCGCCCGCCCGTGTCGAACACATGCAGACAGCCGTCGTAGGCGCCCACCACGAACGACGTGTCGTCCCGCGCCCACGCCACCGAGCGGGCCGCGGTCTCCGCCACGGTCACCGTGCGGCGCACGTCGAGCCCGGCGCCGAGGAGTTCCACCACACCGTCGTCGCGGGCCACCGCCAGCGTCGTGCCGTCGTGCGACCAGGCGCAGCCCTCCACCGAGGCCGGGCAGTGGTGCTCGACGCCGCTGCCGGGCCGGTCCGGGTCGCACACGGCGACCCTGCCGTCCTCGCCGACGGTGGCGACCAGCCCGTCCCGGCTGACCGACACCATCATGCAGTGCGCCGCGTGCGAGCCGACCTCACCGGCGAAGGCCCCGCTGAGGGCGTTCCACAGGGTGGCCCGGCCGTCCTCGGAGACACAGATCAGCCGCTCCCCGTCGGGCATCCACGCGACCGCGTTGACGTCGTCGGTGTGCCGCGCCAGCACGGTGACGAGCGCGGGGCGGCGCACGTCCGGGTCCTCCGGGACCCGCCAGACGGCCACCGTCTTGTCCGCGGACGCGGTGGCCAGCAGATCGGGCCGTACGGGGTTCCAGCGGGCGGCGTTGACCAGCCGGCGGTGGTGCAGCCGGGTCAGGGGTTCCGGCCGGGCCGGGTCGCTCACGTCCCACAGCAGCACGGTCCCGTCGTACGAGCAGGTCGCCAGCCGTCGCCCGTCCGGGCGGAACGCGACGTCGGTGACGGGGGCGGCGTGTCCGTCCGCGCCGGGCCGCAGATCGATGGTGCGCATGAGGGTCCTCTCCCTGAAACGGTGGTAGGGGGCGCGGGGGTCAGCCGGCGGCGCCGGCCCCGGCCGGTACGCGGGCCGCCGCGTCCCCGGCGTGCGGGGCGGCGCCTTCGGCGGGACGGTCGGTGTGCCGCAGGCGGTAGCGGACCGGCCTGCGGGGCAGCCAGTGGTCGCGGAGCTTCGCGAGGACCGGGCGTGTGCCGCCCGTGTCCACGCGGTACAGGGACAGCAGCCCGGTACGGCAGCCGACCAGCAGATACGGGGCGTCGTCGGCGTCCCGCACCACGGTGAGTGCCTTCGGGTAGTCGGGCAGCTCCTCCAGCAGGCCGGCGAACCGCGTGCTGCCGTACTCGTACACGGCCAGCTGCATCCCGTACGACGACGCGTACACCAGCCCCTCGGAGACGACGGCGTTCTCCACCGTGTTCGACAGCAGCTTCGACCAGCGGGCGGCCACGCCCACGCCGATCCCGATCTCCTTCAGGCCGCCGTCCCCGACGACGTACAGCCGGCCGTCCCGCACCCAGGCCCGCTTGGAGTACTCGCCCTGGTCGAAACGCCAGCGCACGCTTCCGTCGGCGGCGTCCAGCACGGCGATGACACCGTTGCGGGTGATCAGCACCCGGTCGCCGTCCGGCAGATACGCGGTCGCCCACACCGGAAGGCCGTCCACGCCGAACTCGGCCAGCGTCCGCCCGTCGCCGGTGTCCAGCTCCACGGCGCCCTCGTTCGTCGCGACCAGAGCGCGCCCGTCGTCGGGGGAGACCGCGACGGTGTGCGCAAGCTCCGGCAGCCGGACGTGCCATCGGGCCGTGCCGTCCCGGTCGGTGCGGAACACCGTCCGGTCACGGCCGACGCCGATCCAGCCCGACGCGACCGGCGCCACGCGCCGGGTGAAGCCCCACTCGGTGGGATGCTCGGCCTCCGCCCGCAGCATCGGACCGGCGGCGCCGTCCCGCACACGGGCGACGGTGACACCGGAGTCGGTGGCGCAGTACAGGGTGTGCGGGTCCTCCCGTGACGGCTGGATGTCCCACACCGCCTGCCGGCGGTGACCGTTGTCCCGTACGAACGTCCCGCCGCCGTCCAGTTCGACGATCGTGCCGTCCTGGCACAGCACGTACACCTGCCCGGCGGGCCCCACCGTCAGATCGCTCAGCTGGTGCGGGAAGCCGCTGACAGTGCGTTCGACACGCAGCTCGCGGCGGGAGTTGTCGAAGATGTGCAGCTCGCCGTCGAAACCGCCCGCGTAGGCGCGGCAGAAGTCGGGGGAGAACGCCACGAACTCCACGTCGTCGCGGGCGAACAACAGCTCGCCCTCCTTCTCGCCCGAAGGGCTCACGGTCACGACCCCGTTGGCGATGTCGGCGTTGTCGCCCTCCCCGAAGTCCTGGGTGCACCAGAAACGGTCGTGGCGGGCGTCGTAGCGGACGCGGTGGATGTTGCCGTCGTCCAGCTTCACCAGGTCGGGGAAGACTCCGTCGTCGAACGACCCGAACCGCAGGTTGCCCCGCTTGTCGGACACGGCGTGCCGGGTGGGGTGCTCGGTGCACGCCCACTCCATGGGGCTGTCCCCGCAGATGTTCGGCCGGATCTCCAGCACCTCGAAGGTGTGCAGGTCCAGCACGAGCATCTGCCGGTGGTAGCCACTGGTGACGAAGACACGGTCCCGCCAGACACCGATGCCGCGGGAACTGCACGGGGAGGGTTCCTCCC
This sequence comes from Streptomyces sp. XM83C, assembly GCF_023072675.1. Taxonomy (GTDB): domain Bacteria; phylum Actinomycetota; class Actinomycetes; order Streptomycetales; family Streptomycetaceae; genus Streptomyces; species Streptomyces thermocoprophilus. The sequence goes on along the minus strand of NZ_JALLGL010000069.1, from coordinate 17,172 downwards.
GCGGTCGCAGCCGCGACCGGTCGCAGATCTGCGCCGGGTCCAGCCGGTCCACCAGGTCCAGCGTGTCCAGCGCCCACCGGAACACCGAGCCCATCCGGTCCTTGCCGACGACCCATCCGTCCGCCACGGCCAGCCCGTACAGCGGCCGGCCCTGCCGGACGAAGGGCGACGAGCCGACGAGCCCCAGTTCCTCGTCGAGCAGATGAATTCGGCCGTAGGTGTCCGACGCGAGAATTCCCGCGCCTTCCACGGACAGGATCCTGACGATGCGGTCCGGCGGCTGCACGATGCTTTTCCCGGCCTTTCTCGAGATGCGGGGGAGGGCAGGAGGAGGTGGCTGACCGGAAATCGGGTGTGTCGAATTCCGGATGCGTGGAATTCGGCTACTTGCTCGGGTTCACGCCGTCGCGGTCGGGCCCGTCGTCGTCATCGTCGTCCCGATCGTCGTCGTCCCGGTCGTCGTCATCGTCGTCGTCCCGGTCGTCATCGTCGTCCGAGGCCGACGATGAGCCGTTGCCCGTGCCGGGGTTCGTGTCGCAGTTGCCGGAACTGTCCTTGACCGACGCGCTCTTGACGATCTCGCCGGTGGCGGCGTCCAGCGTGACCTGGACCGGCCCCCGGCCCCGGTCGACGGTCACCCGCCACAGCGTCTTCCCGCCGCTCTGCACGAACGCCACCTCGGTGACCCGGCCGTCGCCGACCTTCCGGATCACGGCGTCGGTGGCCTCGGCGACGGTGCTCACCGCGAGGCCCGGACCGCCCGGCGCGGCGGCCACGGAGGACGACGCGTCCGACCGCACCTGTACGGCCGTGCCGTGGGCGGACGACCCCTTGGTGACCTCACCGCCCATGGCGACTCCGGCGCCGCCCACCATGATTCCGCTGACGACGATCGCCGCGATCGCATTCCTCTTCCGCATGACGGCATTCCTTCGCGTCGACTGAACTGACATCAGCGAGTATTGGGCGGCCGGAACACGAATTCCCGCCCCACGGGCCAAGGTTGGCGGCGTGCTCGCGGAACCTTGGCGGTCTTGACCCTTTGCTGGCCGTTCGTTGTCGTCGCACTGGCGGTCCGGGACCCGGCCCCGCCGACCGCACACGGAAAAGGCGGCCCGGTGAACGGGCCGCCTGCCGGTCGGGCCGGAAGGAGCGGTCAGGACACCCCCGCGGTGGCCTTCCGCGCCGCAGGCCGCTGCCCGCGCCCCGCCCCCGTACGGTGCTCACGGACCGGACGCAACCGTACGACGGCGTCCAGGCCCCCTCCGGGCGCGGTGCCGAGGACCACGTCACCGCCGCCGGCCCGGGTGAGCTGCTGGACGATGGGCAGACCGAGGCCCGTGCCGTCGTGGTGGGAGTCGGCTGCCCGCCAGAACCGGTCGAAGGCCCGCGCACGCTCCGCCTCGGTCATACCGGGCCCCTGATCCATCACATGCAGCTCGACGACGGGCCGCCCCGACCCGTCCCGCGTCACCGTCCTGGCCAGGGTGATCGTGCTGCCCGGAGGGGACACCCGCAGCGCGTTGGACAGCAGATTGTCGATGATCTGCTCCAGGGCGCCCGGGATCGCCCACACCGCGCCCGCCTGTTCGCCGGTGGCGGCGATGCCGACGTGGTGCTCGGCGGCGAACGCGACCCAGGTCGCGGCCCGGTCGGCGACGACCGTGTCGAGGTCCGTGGCCTCCGGGGTGCTCGCCGAGTTCTCCAGCCGGGCCAGCGCGAGCAGCCCGTGCACCATGCGGCCGAGCCGCTCCACCTCCTTCACCGCCTCGTCGAGGCTGTCGTGGGCGCGCGGATCGAGGTACGGCTCGAAGTTCTCCAGCCGCAGCCGCAACGCGGTCAGCGGCGTCTTCAGCTGGTGGGACGCCTCGGAGGCGAACGCCCGCTGCGCATGCAGCAGATGCTGGAGCCGTGTCGCCGTCCGCGACAGGGTGGAGGCGAGCCGGCGCAGCTCGGGCGGGCCCTTCGCGGTGGTGGGCAGCTCGGTGAGGCCGCCGTCGGCCAGTTCGGCGGTGGCGCGCTCCAGATCCCGTACCGGACGGGTCACCCAGCGGGCCAGCGCCAGCGCGATCGCCGCCACGGCCACCAGCACGCCCAGGCCGATGAGCGCGAGTGTCGTCCACGTGCCGTGGATGCGTGACGCCATCGGGGCGAGCGGATAGGAGACGCGGACCGCGCAGCGGACGGTCCCGCCGAAGGAGTTCGGCACGGTGACGGTGAGCGCCTCCCCGCTCAGTACGGGGCTGTGGCCGGTGCGGGACGTGTGCCGGCCGCGCAGCGCCCCGGCGATGTCGGGCTCGCGGGACAGGTCCGTGCCCGTCGGCAGGGTGCCGCGGGTGTCGTGGAGCAGGCGGCCGGCGCTGTCCACGACGAGGACGTGGCTCGCGGTCTCCTCGGTGAAGTCCCCGACCGCCCGCCGCAGCCCGGCCGTGTCGCCGCGTTCGACCCGCTCCTCCAGGGCGCCCGCGAGGATCTCCGCCGCGTGCCGCTGGTCGCCGGTGAAGTGGAAGCCCTGGCTGCGGGCGTAGAAGTAGCCGAGCGGCACTTCGAGGGCGAGCAGGACGAGCAGGGTGAGGCTGAGGTAGCTGAGCAGCAGCCGGCGGGTCACCGGGCGTCCCACCCGTACGCCGGCCGAGCGGACGGTGCCGAGGTCCCGGCCGGCGCGGGTGGTGGTGCCGGGGTGCCGGTGGGCGCGGGTGGTGGTGCCGGGGTGCCGGTGGGCGCGGGTGGTGGTGCCGGGGTGCCGGTGGGCGCGGGTGGTGCCGGGGTGCCGGTGGGCGGCTGGAGCCGGAAGCCGACACCGCGCACGGTGTCGATCCAGGCGGAGTCGCCCAGTTTGCGGCGCAGCGCGGCGATGTGCACGTCCAGCGTCTTGGTCGGGCCGAAGTAGTTCGGCTGCCACACCCGGTCCAGGATGTGCTGCCGGGTGCACACGGCCCCGGGGTCGTCGGCCAGGCAGGCGAGCAGGTCGAACTCCTTCGGGGAGAGCGCGACCGGTGTCCCGTCGAGGCGCACCTGGCGGGTGCGTCGGTCCACGGTGAGCGGGCCGATGTGCTGCACGCCCCGGGCGGGGGCGCCGACCCCGGCGGCGGGCTGCCCGGACGGCGCCGCGCCGACCGGGCCGTACGGGATCTGCGTACGGCGGGCCACCGCGCGGATACGGGCGATCAGCTCCCGTACCCCGAACGGCTTGGAGAGGTAGTCGTCGGCGCCGATCTCCAGGCCCAGGACGCGGTCGACCTCGTCGCTCCGGGCGGTGATCATGATGATGGGGACCTGGGAGCGGGTCCTGAGCGTACGGCACACCTCGATGCCGTCCATGTCGGGCAGCCCCAGATCCAGCAGGACCATGTCGCTGTCCCCGGCGGCGAGCCCCTCCTGCCCGGTCCGGGCCCGGTGGACGGTGAACCCGAACCGGTGCAGCCCCTCCACCAGCGGGCCGGCCACCCGGTCGTCGTCCTCGATCAGCAAGACACGCATATCGGCAGACTCACAAGTCTCGGCGGAGTGACGGCACAACCGGCGGCACCGGCCGTGACAGCACCGGCCGGGCGGTACACCCGCCGGCCGCACGCGCCGCCGGACGCCGCCACTCACCGAGTACGCATCGACCGGGCGTGGTGTTCACCGGCCGGCGGTGTTCGTCCGCGACCCGGCCCGGACGGCGCGGCACCGTCGAAACGTTGGCAGTTCCTTAACTCTTCGCTGGCCCGACGCTGTCCCCGCCCCCGACGAGGCCCTCCTAGTGTGGTGCCCGCCCCCGGCCGGCCGTCCCGGGCGCTCTCCCCGACGCCCCCCGGCCGCGGGGGCACACTCTCCGCCCGGCCGAGAGGAAGGACACCATGACCCCCGACTCCGAGGCCCGCTCCTCGTGGTCCGCGTCCGGTGGCGGCACCGCCCGCCGGCGGGACGGCATCGCCGAGGACGACGACACCGTGCCCGTCGCGCCGGCCGACGGGGAGGCGTTCGTCATCACCGACGCCCCCGAACCCCGCCCGAGGGACCCGGACACCGCGACCCTCCCGGGTGACCCGGGGCGCCGGACCGGCGGCCGAGCCGGCGGCGGGGCGTCCGACGACGCGGACGGGGACGGCGCCGGGATCTGGGAACGGCTGGGGGACGGCCGGGCGACCGCGATCACCGCGGCTGCCGCCGGACTCGTCCTCCTCGCGGTCCTCCTCGCCATGTCCCTCATCACGGACGGCGTCGCGTTCACCTCCGACCGGACCGAGCCTGCCGGGGGAAGCACCGCCACCGCCGGGGGCAGCACCCCGCCCGCGGGGCCTCCGGGCGGGGATCACGTCCCCGGCGCCCCGGCCGCCCCGGCCACGCCTTCCGCCGCACCCTCCGACACGGCGTCCGCGGCCGGCCCGACGCGGACACCGCCCGGTACGGGCGCGCCGCCGGGAGCGGGCAGCACGCACGACGACGAGGACGACGACCACGACGACGATGACGACGACCGCGACGACGACCGCGACGACGACGATCACGACGACGACCTCGACGACGACTGAGCCCGCCGAGGCCGCCCCCGGCCGGTGGCTCAGGCGAGCGTGACCTCCACCGGCAGCCGCTTGATGCCGTTGACGAAGTTGGACCGCACACGTGGCACGTCACCGACGAGCCGGATGTCCGCGAGGCGCGGGATCAGCTCCTCGAACATGATGCGGATCTCGGTGCGGGCCAGCAGATTGCCCAGGCACAGATGCGGGCTGCCCTTGCCGAAGGTCACGTGGTCGTTGTCCTGACGGGTGACGTCGAAGTCGTACGGGTTGCCGAACACCTCCTCGTCGCGGTTGCCGGACGCGAACCACATGACGACCTTGTCGCCCTCCTTGATCCGCTTGCCGCCGAGTTCGGTGTCGCGGGTCGCGGTGCGGCGGAAGTGGTAGACGGGGGAGGCCCAGCGCAGGAACTCCTCGACCGCCGTCGGGATCAGCGACGGGTCGTCCTTGAGGCGGGCGAGCTGCTCCGGGTGCTGGAGCAGGGCCAGCATCGAATGGGTGATGGTGTGCCGGGTGGTCTCGTTGCCGGCGACGACCAGCAGCAGGAAGTAGTTGTCGAAGTCCTGCGCGGACAGCGGGACCCCGTCGCGCGGGGTCTCGTTGACGAGCCGTGAGATCAGGTCGGTGCCGTTGCCGCCGCGGCGCTGCCGGGCCAGTTCCCGCCCGTATGCGAAGACCTCCAGGGAGGCGGGGGAGCGGAAGGGCAGGTCGCGGTACTTCTCGCTCTCCTCGCTGTGCAGCAGCACATCCGCGTAGTCCGGGTCGGTGTTGCCGATGATGCGGTTGCCCCAGTCGATGAGCTGCTGGTTGTCCTCCGGGGGCACGTCCAGCAGCCGGGCCAGGACGTTGATCGGGAAGTCGGCGGAGACCTCCTTGACGAAGTCGAAGGTGCCCTTGGCGAGGGCGGCGTCGAGGGTGGTGGCGGTCAGGCCGCGCAGGAAGTCGGCGTAGCTGTTGATGACGCTCGCGCCGAACTGCCGCTGGAGCAGGCTGCGCAGGGCCCGGTGGCGGACGCCGTCCAGCTCCAGGATGGAGGCCCGCTTCTTGATCTGGTCGTCGTCCAGCTCTTCGAGGTTGACGAACTTCGACGAGGTGAAGGTCTCGGGATCACGGTCGACGCGGGCGATGTCGGCGTGCCGGGTGACCGCCCAGAAGCCGGAGTTGGGGGCGTCCTCCTCCTGCCAGTGGACGGGGTCCTCGTGGCGCAGGGTGTGGAACATGCGCCACGGGGTGACGCCGTCGGTGAAGTTGTCGAGGTCCGCGAGGTCGACATCGGCGAGCGGCAGAGGCTCGCGCACGGCCTCGGCGACGGACGGGGCGGTGGTGCTGGTGGTCATGCGGGGTGTGCTCCTCGGGGCGAGGGTGACGTCACGGCGCGGTACGCGCGCGTGGGGCGGGGCGGACGAGGGCGTTGGGCCGCTCACAGGTGGTAGGCGTACTCGGTGAACTCCCAGTCGGTGACGTGCCGTCGGAAGCGCGCCACCTCGTCGCGCTTGTACGTGAGGTACGACGTCACGAACTCCTTGCCGAGCAGTTCGGTCAGTGCCGTGTCCGCCTCCAGCGCGTCCAGCGCGTCGGACAGCGTCATCGGCAGGACGGCCGACTTGCTGGTGTCGTAGCCGTAGCCCTCCAGCGGGGCGGGCGGCTCCTCACCGGCGAGCACCCCGAGCAGGGCGGCGGCGACCGTGCCGGCGACCAGGAGGTAGGGGTTGGCGCCGGCGTCGCCGAGGCGCAGTTCGAGGCGGGAGCCGGGGCCGCGCTCGGGCGGGACGCGGACCATGGCGCTGCGGTTGTCCAGGCCCCAGTCGATCAGCCAGGGCGCGAGGGTGTCCGGGCCGAACCGTTTGTACGAGTTGACGGTCGGGTTGGCGAGCGCGGCGAGCGCGGGGGCGTGGGCGAGGACACCGGCGACGGCGTGCCGGCCGGTGGCGGACAGGCCGTACGGCCCGGACGGGTCGTCGAAGGCGTTGCCGCCGTGCTCGTCCGTGCACGACAGATGGAGGTGGAAGCCGGAGCCGCCCGCCCCGTTGAAGGGCTTGGCCATGAAGGTGGCGAGGCGGCCCTCCTTGCGGGCGATCTCCTTGATGGCCGCCTTGAAGCGGAACGCGCGGTCCGCGGCGCTCATCGCGCCGGAATGGGTCAGGTTGATCTCGAACTGCGAGCCGTCGAACTCGTGGTTTCCGCTGCTGACGCCGATGTTCATGTCGCGCAGCAGGCGCAGGGTGCGCAGCAGATGGTTGTCGTCGTCGGCGCGCAGGCCGGCGGTGTAGACGACGCCCTGCGTGTCGCTGTACTTGCGCCAGCCGGCCGGGGCGGCCGGGTCGGCGTCGCACAGGAAGTACTCCAGTTCCGGTCCGACGACGGGCCGCAGCCCGTGCTCGGCGCACCGGTCGAGGACGGCGCGCAGCAGATCGCGCGGGGACTCGGGCGCCGGACGTCCGGTGGCCGGGTCGGTCACGTCGCCGAGGCAGGCGGCGACGCCGGGCTCCCACGGCAGGGGGGCGAGCGTGCCGAGGTCGGGGCGTACGCAGATGTCGGGCAGGCCCGCGCCGAGCCCGCCGGGGACGGGGACGACATCGCCCTGGGGGGTGGTGTGGTAAACGGCGCGGCAGAAGGCGAGGCCGTGGTCGCAGGCGGCGGGCAGCTGGTCCAGCAGGACGTCCCTGGCCCGCTCGGTGCCGATCAGGTCGGGATAGGTCACCCGGACCACGTCGATGCCCTCGGCTGCCAGCCGTTCCATGTGCCGGCGCACGGGTGGGGTGTCGGATGCGCTCACCGGTGTCTCCTCTGGGGAAGGGGGCGCCTCCCAGGGCTCTGGGGCGCTGGGGGAGAAGGGAGAAGGAAGTGGGGTGAGGGCGGCTGTGCACCGCGGAAGCACAGGAGACCGCTCTGTTTGGTGCCAAACGGTAGGGACGTCTGTCGCCCTGCCGCAAGGGGGCTGACACGAAAATTTATCCAGGTGGATAGGTATTGACCAGGGGTCGGCGGCTTCCTATGTTGTTTGAAGCCAAACGAGTTGGGGTGCGGTGTTCTCCGCACCCTTTGGCCAGGGCCCGGCCCCTCGCCGGTCCGGGCCCTTTTCCCTCTGTCTCTCCTTTCCGTCTTCTCTCCCAGACGCTCCCCTCAGCCCCAGGAGGACCGGCCATGAAGGTCGTCGTCGACATGAACAAGTGCCAGGACCACGGCCAGTGCGTCTTCGCCGCCCCCGACGTCTTCAGCTTCGACGACGCCGGCCACCTCGCCTACGTCCCCGACCCCGACGAGGCGCTGCGTGACGAGGTCGAGGAAGCCGCCGACGTCTGCCCGCTCCAGGCCATCCGGATCGAGGACTGAGCCGTGAGCGCACCCGTCGTCGTCGCCGGCGCCTCCCTGGGCGGCCTGCGCGCCGCCGAGCAGCTGCGCGCCGCGGGCTGGGACGGCCCCGTCACCGTGATCGGGGAGGAGCCGTACATGCCCTACAACCGGCCGCCCCTGTCCAAGGAGGTCCTCGCCGGCAAGGCCTCCTTCGACTCCCTCGCCTTCCGGCCCCGCGCCGCCGTCGCCGACGTCGAGTGGCGGCTCGGCACCAGGGTCGTCCGCGCCGACCTGGACCGGCGGACCGTCGGACTCGCCGACGGCACGACACTGCCGTACGCCGGACTCGTCGTCGCCACCGGCATGCGGCCACGCCGGCTGCCCTGCCCCGGCCCCGCCGCCGGCCGGCACACCGTGCGCACCCTGGACGACGCCCGCGCCCTGCGCGAGGCCCTGACCGGGCCCGGCGTCCGCGTGGTCGTCGTCGGCGCCGGGTTCATCGGCTGCGAGGTCGCCGCCACCGCCGTCACGCTCGGCGCCGCCGAGGTCACCGTCGTCGACCCGCTGCCGCTGCCGATGACCGGCCCGCTCGGCGACCTCCTCGCACAGGCGCTGCGCGACCGCCACGAACAGCGCGGCGTCCGCTTCGCCCTCGGCACCGGCGTGACCGCGTTCCACGGCGACGACCGCGTCACCGGGGTGGAGCTGTCCGACGGCACGGTGCTCCCCGCCGATGTCGTCGTCGAGTCCGTCGGCTCTGTCGCCAACACCGAATGGCTCGACGGCAACGGACTCGACCTGACCGACGGCGTCCTCACCGACGAGCACCTGCGCGTCGGCGGCCGGCCCGACGTCGTCGCCGTCGGCGACATCGCCCGCTTCCCCAACGCCCGCTACGACGGCGTACCCCGCCGTGTCGAGCACTGGTCCATCCCCACCGACACCGCCAAGCACGCCGCCCGCGTCCTCGCCGCCCACCTGAACGGCACCGAGCCCGGCCTCGACCCGTTCGCGCCGCTGCCCACCTTCTGGAGCGACCAGCACGACTTCCGCCTCCAGTCCTTCGGCGCCCCCGCCCTCGGCAAGGACGACGTGCGCGTCCTGGAAGGCGACCCGGACGGCGACGTCCTGGCCGGCTACCACGCCGACGGCCGGCTGGTCGGCGTCGTCGCCCTGGGCGGCGCCGCCGCCGCTGCCGCCGCCGCCCGCCACCGTGCCGCCCTGCTGAAGCAGCCCGCGCTCACGGCGTGACGGCCGCCCCTCCCACCGAGCACCCGCCAAGGAACCCCGATGCCCCCAGTCCGTGGATACCTCCACCCCAAGACCGCGACCGGCGCCTCGTCGCTGATCCCCTCCCCGCCCTGGCGCTACTCCGGCGACCTGCTCACCGTCGAGTACCGCACCGACCCCGCCCGCGTCCGCGAACTCCTGCCCGAACCGCTCCAGCTCGCCGACGACGACCCCGGCGCCGTCGCGCTGATCTGGGCGGACTGGCAGTCCTGCTCCGCCTCCGGCGACGAACTGCTGGACCCGGTGCGCGCCCAGTACAAGGAGGCCTTCGCCGTCGTCCGCTGCCGGTACAGAGGGCAGACGTACAGCCGCTGCGTGTACATCTGGGTCGACAAGGACTTCGCGATCGCCCGCGGACTGCACCAGGGCTACCCGAAGAAGCTCGGGTCGATCCACCAGACCCGCCCGCACCCGTACGGGCCCGCCCCGCGCATCGAGGCCGGCGCCCGCTTCGGCGCCACCCTCGCCGCCGCCGACCGGCGCCTGGCCCAGGCCGTCGTCACCCTGCGTGAACCGTCCGACACCGACGGCTTCGTCAACGCCCACCCCATGGCCCACCACCGCTGGCTGCCCTCGATCGAGAAGGGCAAGGGCCTCGCCCTCGACGAACTGGTCGAGTCCGGCGCCGCCTCCTTCGAAGGCGGACAGCCCTGGGTCGGCGACGCCGACCTGGCGGTAGTACGCGGCGATGGGTTCGCGTACCTCCAGGCGGGCCAGCTCCTCGGTGGGCGCCTCGAACAGTTCCAGCTCGGCGTCGCCGGTGTCCCCGTCGACACCCGGCACTTCATCGGCGGCGAACGCGTCGCCTCCACCGAGACCTTCACCGACGTCTCGCCCATCGACGGCAGCACCCTCGGCGAGATCTCCCGCGGCACCGCCATGGAGGCCGCCGCCGCGGTCGCCGCCGCCAAAGCCGCCTTCCCCGCCTGGGCCGCCACCCCGCGCGCCGAACGCGCCCGCATCCTGCACGCCGTCGCCGACGGCGTCGAGAAGCGCCTCGAAGAGCTGGCCATCGTCGAGACCTGCGACAACGGCGCCCTGCTGCGCTCCCACCGCCGCGGCGTCATGCCCCGCGTCGCCCACAACTTCCGCTTCTTCGCCGACCGGCTGCTCACCCTCGGCCACGAGGACTTCGACACCCGCGGCCACACCAACCACGTCAGCTGGGACCCGGCCGGCCCCTGCGTGCTGATCACGCCGTGGAACGCCCCGCTGATGCTGGCCACCTGGAAGATCGCCCCCGCCCTGGCCGCCGGGAACACGGTGATCCTCAAGCCCGCCGAGTGGACCCCGCTCACCGCGTCCCTGCTCGCCGACATCGCCACCGAGGCCGGCCTGCCCGCCGGGGTCCTCAACGTCGTCCAGGGCTACGGCTCCGAGATCGGCGACGCCCTCACCTCCCACCCCGACGTGCGGCGCATCAGCTTCACCGGGTCCGTGCCGACCGCCAGGCACATCGCCGCCTCGGCCGCCCCCAACCTCACCCCGCTCAGCCTCGAACTCGGCGGCAAGTCCCCGCTGCTGGTCTTCGCCGACGCCGACCTCGACCTCGCCGTCGACCTCGCCGTCGAGCAGTACGACAACGCCGGGCAGGTCTGCCTCGCCGCCACCCGCATCCTCGTCGAGGAGACGGCCGCGGAGGAGTTCACCCGCCGCTTCGTGGAGAAGGCCTCGCGGCTGAAGCAGGGCGACCCGCGCGACGAGGCCACCGACATCGGCCCCAACATCCACCCCCGCCAGCTGGAGAAGATCGACGGCTTCGTGCAGCGCGCCCTCGCCGCCGGCGCCCGCGCCGTCATCGGCGGCCACCGCAAGGACGGCCTGTACTACGCGCCGACACTCCTCACCGACGTGGCGCAGGACAGCGAGATCGTCCAGGAGGAGGTCTTCGGCCCCGTCCTCACCCTCCAGACGTTCACCGACGAGGAGGAAGCCGTCCGCCTCGCCAACGGCACCCGCTTCGGCCTCGCCGCCACCGTCGCCACCGGCGACCCCGACCGCGCCGCACGCATCAGCGCCCGCCTGGTCGCCGGCACCGTCTGGGTCAACTGCTTCTTCGTACGCGACCTCCGGGCCCCCTTCGGCGGCTCCCGTCACTCCGGCGTCGGCCGTGAGGGCGGCACCTGGAGCTTCGACTTCTACTGCGACCTCAAGAACACCGTGACCGCGCCGAAGGGATGGAACGACCATGGGTGAGATCGTCGGAGCGGGCCTGCTCGCGCACGTCCCCACCATCGTGCTGCCCGAGGAGACCCGCCGGGAGCTGAACGAGGGCAAGGAGATCACCCTCGTCACCGGCCTCCGCCGGCTCAGGAAGGACGTCTTCGAACGCGACGACTACGACACCGTCGTCGTCCTCGACTCCCACTGGGCCACCACCGTCGAGTTCGTCGTCACCGCCCAGGACCGCAGGGCCGGCCTGTTCACCTCCGAGGAACTCCCGCGCGGCATGACCCGGATGCCGTACGACTTCCCCGGCGACCCCGAACTCGCCCGCAACATCGCCTCCTTCGCCGACAAGCACGGCACCTGGATCACCGCCATCGACGACGCGTACCTGCCGATCTTCTACGCCACGATCAACCTGTGGAAGTACCTCGGCGAGGGCCTGCCCGACAAGCGGTGGGTGACCATCGGCGTCTGCCAGACCGGCGACAACGAGGACCATCTGCGCCTCGGCCGCGCCCTCGCCGACGGCATCGCCGCCACCCCCGGCCGCCGCGTCCTGCTCATCGCCTCCGGCGCCCTCTCGCACACCTTCTGGCCGCTGCGCGAACTGCGCGACCACGAGGCCAGCGATCCCGCGCACATCTTCACGCCCGAAGCGCGCGAGGCCGACCTGGAACGCATCGCCTGGTTCAAGGAGGGCCGCCACGACAAGGTCCTCGACACCATGGACGAGTTCGCCCGGTACAGGCCCGAGGCGAAGTTCTTCCACTACCTGATGATGGCCGGCGCGCTCGGCGAACAGGCGTGCACCGCTAGGGCCCGCCAGTACGGCGAGTACGAGAACTCCATCGGCACCGGCCAGGTCCACCTCTGGTTCGACCGCCCGGCCGACGGCTGGACCGGCACCGGACTGCCCGCGCCGACGGCACCCACCGCACCGGCCGCGCCGGCCCCGCGCACCCCGCACAGCCGCGCCTGACAGCAGCAGCCCCCGGACGGCCTCCACCGCCGCACCCCCCGAAAGGCCCCACCATGCCCGAGTACCGCCGCATCCTCCTCGACGGCGCCGTCGTCGAGACCGTCCGTGACGGGGACGAACTCGTCGCCGGCGACGGCCGCCGCGTCAAGACCGACGACGCGCGGCATCTGCCCCCGGTCGTCCCCTCCAAGATCGTCGCGGTGCACCTGAACCACCGCAGCCGGGTCGAGGAGTTCGGCATCGCCCTGCCCGACACCCCCACCTACTTCCACAAGCCCACCTCCTCCCTCAACTCCCACGGCGGCGCGATCGTCCGCCCCGAGGGCTGCAAGTGGCTGAACTACGAGGGCGAGATCGCCATCGTCATCGGCCGCACCGCCCGCAACATCGCCCCGTCCGAGGCGGGGGAGCACATCGCGGGCTACACCGTCGCCAACGACTACGGCCTGCACGACTTCCGCGACACCGACGCCGGCTCGATGCTCCGCGTCAAGGGCTCCGACACCCTGTGCCCGCTCGGCCCCGGCCTGGTCACCGACTGGGACTTCCACGGCAAGCGGCTGCGCACCTACGTCAACGGCGAGGTGGTCCAGGACGGCTCCACCGACGAGATGACCTGGGACATGCACTACCTCGTCGCCGACATCGCCCGCACGATCACCCTGTACCCGGGCGATGTGCTGCTGTCCGGCACCCCGGCCAACTCCCGGCCCGTGCAGCCGGGCGACACCGTCGAGGTCGAGGTGGAGGGCCTCGGCCGGCTCACCAACCACATCGTGACCGGCCCGGCCGCCGTCCGCACGGACGTCGGCGCCCAGCCCACCGAGTCCGAGGAAGTGCTCTCCACGGCGCTCGGCGGCGACTGGGAGTTCCGCGGCATCAGGCCGCCCCGCCGATGACGAAAGCGCCGCCGGTAGGGTCGTCGGCATGACCGACTCCGCCGAGCCCGCCGGTGAGCGCCGTGGCCGCAAGCGTGTGACGAACTACGGCACGGGACGGACCGCCCTGCTGGAGGCCGCCGTGCGCGTGGTGGCGCGGGGCGGCCTGCGCAAGCTCACCTACCGTGCCGTCGCGGAGGAGGCCGGCGTCACCCACGGGCTCGTCGTGCACCACTTCGGCTCGCGGGACGCGCTGATCGAGGAGGCCGTCACCCACGCCATCCGCGCCTCGCTCAGGGCGAGCGCCATCCAGCTCGGCACGGGCAGGCCGGCCGACTTCGCGACGGGCCTCACGGAGATGGTGGAGTCCGGGCCCGAGCTTCAGGCCTTCCAGTACGAGCTGCTGCTGGAGGCCCGGCGCAGGCCGGAGCTGCTGGGGCACCTGCGGAGCCTGTACGAGGAGTACTTCGAGGCCACCAGGGACGAGCTGGACCGCATGCTGCCCGGCCCGGCGGGACGCGGCCTGTCACGGCTCGTCTTCGCCACGCTGGAAGGCCTGGTGCTGCACCAGCTGGTGTTCGGGGAGACCGAGGTCACCGAGGAAGCGCTGGTGGAGCTGAGGACCCTGCTGAAGCGGCTGTCCGACACCGGCCCGGCGGCCGGCTGACCAGGCCCGCCGCACCGCCACCCCCGCTCTTCCGCGGCGCTCTTCCGGGCGCGGCGTGATCACGCGGGAGCCCCTGCCGTGCGCCCGAGGATACGGCGGGCGGCGCCGCCGTATCACGACCGCGCAATAAATCTCCGTACCGCCGGATTCCGCGCTCCCACCCCCTTGTCAAACGGATAGTTCCGCCCCAGGATGAGGCAACTCGTTTGGCCTGAAACGATCCTTCCCCTCTCTGGCAGGTGATCCGAGTGGACAGTCAGACGGCCACCGCGCAGCGGACCGTACGGGACGCACCCACAGCAGCCGCGCTCAAGCCCAACGCCCTCGGCGTGATGGGCATCCTCTTCTTCGTCCTGTCCGGTCAGGCCCCGCTGACGGGCATCGCCGGGGCCGCCCCGATCTCGGTCGCCATCGGCAACGGGGCCGGCACCCCGGCCGCCTACGTGGTGGCGGGGGCCGTGATCCTCCTCTTCTCCGTCGGGTTCGTCGCCATGGGGCGGCACGTCGTCGACGCCGGCGCCTTCTACACGTACATCGGCACCGGCCTCGGGCGGACGGCCGGCGCGGGCAGCGCGAGCGTCGCCCTGTTCGCGTACTGCGTCATCCAGGCCGGCATGTACGGCCTGTACGGCTCGATCGTCGCCGGCCTCGTCGCCGACCACACCGGCGTGGAGCTGGCCTGGTGGGTGTACGCGCTGGCCACCATGGCCGTCGTCCAGGCCCTCGGCGCCGCCGGCATCGAGATGGGCGCGCGCATCCTGGCCGTGTTCGTGCTCGCCGAGTTCGGCATCCTGCTGGTGTACGGCATCGTCACCCTGTGCAAGGGCGGCGGCCCCGAAGGTCTCGGCGCCGCCGACAGCTTCTCCGCGTCGGCCGCGCTGCAGGGCGCACCGGGCGTCGCCGTGATGTTCGCCGTGGCGTCCATGTTCGGTTTCGAGGCCACCGCGATCTACGGCGAGGAGGCCAGAGAGCCGAAGAAGACCGTGCCGCGGGCCACCTACCTCTCGGTCGTCCTGGTCACCGGCTTCTTCGCCCTCACCTCCTGGATGCTGATCAGCGCCTACGGCGCCTCCAGGGCGCCCGCCGCGGCCGGCGAGGCACTGGCCGCAGGCGACTCGGCGGGCTTCGTGTTCGCCCCCATCGCCGACCAGTTCGGCGGCTGGGTCGACGACGTACTGCCGGTGCTGCTGGCCACCTCCCTCTTCGCGGGCGTCCTCACCTTCCACAACTCCGCCAACCGCTACCTGTTCTCCCTCTCCCGCGACGGGCAGCTCCCCGCCGGCCTGTGCCGCCTCAACAACCGGCACGCGCCGTGGATCGCCGGCTGCACCCAGACCCTGATCGCCGCCGCCCTGGTGGTGCCGTTCGCCGTCGCCGGCAAGGACCCGGTGCTCACCCTGTTCTCCTGGTTCAGCGGCATGGCCGTGCTGGCGATGATGCTGCTCTACCTGCTGACCTCGGTGTCGGTCGTGGTGTTCTTCCGCCGCCGGAGGGGCGCCGACAGCCGGACGTGGAACACCCTCGTCGCACCGCTGCTCGGCGCGGCCGGCCTGGCCGGCGCGATCTGGCTGATTCTCGCCAACTTCACCACCCTGATCGGCGGTTCCACGACCACGGCCGCCGCCCTGGTGGCCACCGTGCCGGTCGTGCTCGCGCTCGGCGTGCTCAACGAGCGGCTGCGGCGCCGCGGCAGGGAAGCCGCCGTACCGGCGACGGACTGAACCACCGCCCGGCCGCCGCGAGAACGCCGGGCCGATCCGCCGGCCCGCTCGAAGGCCCGACCCCTCCGCGGGCGCGCGCGACCACCGGACGCGCGCCCGCGGAGGCCCCCGTACCCGCCCCCGGCACCCCGTGGAGGACCTGACCGCATGACCCCCGCCACCCACGACGACTGGCTGCACCGCGCCAAGACCCTCGCCCCGCCCGTCACCCACCTCATCGACGGCGGCGAAGAGGCCGGGGCCGGCGGCACCTTCACCGTCGTCTCGCCCCGCGACGGCCAGGTCCTCGCCGAGGTCGCCGACGCCGGCACCGCCGAGGTGGACACCGCCGTCGCCGCCGCGCGCCGAGCCTTCGACCACGGCCCCTGGCCGCGCCTCGCCCCCGCCGAACGCGGCCGTATCCTCGTCCGTCTCGCCGCCCTGCTGGAGGAGCACCGCGCGGACCTCGCGCTCACCGTCAGCCTGGAGATGGGCAAACCGATCACGGACGCCCACGACATCGAACTGCGGGCCGTGATCAACACGTTCCGCTGGTACGGCGAACTCGCCGGCAAGCTCACCGACGAGTCCCCGCACACCCCGCCCGACGCCCTCGCCCTCGTCACCCGGGAACCCGCCGGTGTCGTCGGCGCGGTCGTCCCCTGGAACTTCCCCCTCACCCTCGCCGGCTGGAAGGTCGCCCCCGCTCTCGCCGCCGGTTGCACCGTCGTACTGAAGCCGTCGGAGAACTCGCCCCTGTCCGCGCTGCTCCTCGGCCGGCTCGCCCTGGAAGCGGGCCTCCCGCCGGGCGTCCTCAACGTCGTCGCCGGTGACGGCCCGGTCGCCGGGCGCGCCCTCGGACTCCACCCCGACGTGGACGTCCTCGCGTTCACCGGCTCCACCGCCGTCGGCCGTCACTTCCTGCGCTACGCCGCCGACTCCAACCTCAAGCGCGTCTGGCTCGAACTCGGCGGCAAGTCCCCGAACATCGTCCTGCCCGACGCCCCCGACCTGGACAGGGCCGCCGCCACCGCCGCGTGGGGCATCTTCTTCAACCAGGGCGAGATGTGCACCGCCCCCTCCCGCCTGCTGGTCCACCGGTCCGTCGCCGACCGGGTCACCGAAGCCGTCGTGGCCCGCGCCCGCGCCCTGCGCGTCGGCGACCCCCTCGACCCCGCCACCGAGATGGGCGCCCTCGTCGGCCGCGCCCACCTCGACCGCGTCCTCGGCCACATCCGCACCGGCGCCGACGCCGGCGCCCGCCTGCGCACCGGCGGCACCCCGACCCGTACCGAGACCGGCGGGTACTACCTCGAACCGACCGTCTTCGACCAGGTCGCCCCGGACAGCCGGCTCGCCCGTGAGGAGATCTTCGGCCCCGTGCTGTCGGTGCTCGCCTTCGACGACGTCGACGAGGCCGTCGCCCTCGCCAACGCCACCGAGTACGGCCTCGCCGCCGGACTGTGGACGTCCGACCTGTCCACCGCGCACAAGGTCTCCCGCGCCCTCAAGGCGGGCACCGTCTGGGTCAACTGCTACGAGGAAGGCGACCTGACCGTGCCGTTCGGCGGCATGAAGCAGTCCGGCAACGGCCGCGACAAGTCCGCCCACGCCCTGGAGAAGTACACCGAACTGAAGACCACCTGGATCCAGCTGTGACCGCCCCCGCCCACCGCCCCCTGATCGC
>NZ_JALLGL010000666.1 GCF_023072675.1 Streptomyces sp. XM83C | reverse complement strand
GGCTGGGGCTGACCGGGCCGGGCTCGCGGCTGCTGTCGGGTCGGGGGTTCGACACGTGGGAGGGGCTCAGCGCGGGGTTGTACGCGCCGCTGGCGACCGGGGGGTCGGTGGTGTTGTGCCGGCACCTGGAGCAGGCGACGGAGGAGGCGGTGGCGAAGCGGATCGAGGCGGAGCGGGTGACAGCGACGGTCCGCTGACGCCCCTTCCCGGGGCGAAGCCCCGGACCCCGCCCGCAGGGGGCGCTGCCTCTGCACCCCACGGCGGGTGCGGCCCCGGCGCGCGCCCGGCCCACCCACCGCCGGCAGGCGCAACCGCAACCACGCACCCACAGACACAGGCCGCCGCGGGCAGTCAGGGGCGCGGGGAACTGCGCACAGCGCCCCCCACCGGCCCGCAGGTGACCACAGGGGCGCGGGGAACTGCGCGAACGCCGCCCCCCGTCACCCGACCGGCCTAGCCC
>NZ_JALLGL010000665.1 GCF_023072675.1 Streptomyces sp. XM83C | reverse complement strand
GCCCAGGGCCCCCCACAAACCACCACCCGCACGACCACCCCACAAAAAAAGGGCCGATGCACACCGACCGCACCAGCACCACCCGCTTCCCCGTCCCCGTCGACGCCGCACTCCGCAAAGCCGGCTGGCAACCCGGACGCTGGGACATCAAACAAGCCGAAACCTGGGCCGACACCCTCCGCGACCACACCACCCCCGCAGGCCACCGCCACACCGTCTTCCCCGCCGCAGTAGAAGCCTGGGCCGAATTCGGCGGCCTCCACATGGCCCGCACCCTCAACGACCTCGGCCGCGCCCTCGACACCGACATCAGCCCCCTCGGCACCGAGACCGACACCGAAGCACTCCTCGCCATCGACACCGAAGGCCGCATCTACGCCCTCGACCACACCGGCGACTGGTACCTCGGCCCCGACATCGACCACGCCCTCACCACACTCGTCACCGGCCTCGAACCCACCC